>NZ_JAVKPR010000002.1:0-304978 GCF_040980905.1 Kocuria sp. CPCC 205235 | reverse complement strand
AACACTGTAACCAGACTGCGGATCTTCAACAAGCCGCATAACCCCGTGTCCACCATCCGGGGTCAAGGCCAGCCTCTACCCAGACCCCACAACACGCGCTCCGAAACGCCCCCACGCACCCGGCTACCCATGCTCATCTGTGAAGGGCCCCATTTGTCCGTTGCCCATGCAGTAGAGGGGGCGGATACTGGGACGCATCGCCCAGCTGACCGTCATCCTCTCGGTGAGCCACGGGCTCCAAGGAGGATCCCATGCAAAAGATCGTGCCCAACCTTTGGTTCCAGGGCAACGCGGCCGAGGGCGTCGAGTTCTACGAACACGCTCTCCCGAACAGCCGCGTTGTCGAAACATCTAATTACCCGACGGAAGGACTCCTCGAATTCCAGAAGCCCCTGGCCGGCGAGCTCCTGACGGCTGTCCTCGAGATTGACGGCTACCTAGTGGTCCTAATCAATGCGGGCGAAGAGTTCAAGCCGAATCCAGCGATCTCATTCCTCGTAAATTTCGACCCGTCACGCGACGACGACGTGAAGGCGACCTTGAAGGGCGTGTGGGATCGGTTGTCTCAGGGTGGCACCATTCTGATGCCGCTGGACAACTACCCGTTCAGTGAGTACTACGGGTGGTTGCAGGACCGCTACGGGGTGAGCTGGCAACTCATGCTTACCAATCCCGAGGGCGAACCGCGGCCCTTCATCACGCCGTCCTTAATGTTCGGTGGCAAGGCCCAGAACCGCGCCAACGAGGCCGTTAACTATTACATCGCGACGTTCAATGACTCGGCGCTCGGTAACTTTGTACCCTACGACCAGCAAAATGGCCCCGCGAATGCTGGCAGCGTCATGTATTCGGACTTCACGCTGGAGGGCCAATGGTTCTCGGCAATGGACTCCGGGGTGGAACAGGACTTCACCTTCACGCCCGGAGTTTCGCTCATGGTCAACTGCAAAGATCAGCAGGAGATCGACCGGTTGTGGGAGGCGCTGTCCGTGGTCCCTGAGGCCGAGCAATGCGGTTGGTGCATGGACCAGTTCGGGGTGAGCTGGCAGATTGCGCCGGAGGGTATGGAGGAGCTGATGAAACAACCCGGGGCATTCGAGCGCATGCTGGAGATGAAGAAGCTGGACATTGACGGACTGCGAGGTTCTTAGCCGTCCCCTTGCTCCATAAAGACAGAAGTAGGATCCGCCCACCCGCAGAACAGGTGGGCGGACCTTCGTAAAACTGCTAGTTGGTGGCCCTGGTCAACTGTGATTCGCGGTCTTGTTCCGAGTGGGCGAACGCTCCGCGGTATTTCGCTGCTGGGTGAGTGTCCGGCAGCCGGTCGTGGCCGAACAGTTTCTTCCGCAGTGTCCCCGGTGCGTATTCGGACTGGGCCAAGCCCCGCTCGCGCAGTACAGGCATCACATGATCGGCGAAGTCCTGGAACGAGTCGGGGATGACCCAGTTCATGACGTTGATGCCGTCCACTCCGATCTCCTGCCACCGTTCGAGCTCGTCGGCGATCTGTTCAGGGGTGCCCACCACGCGATTGGCCTTCGCGCGATTCCACGCCAGATCCGAAACCAATGGCTCGCGATCCGTGATTTCCTTCTTGGCGAGTTCAAGGAATCCACGGACGGTGTTGGTCTCCACCTCGGACAGCGGAGTCTCAGGCGGATAGACGCGGCCATCTCGATCGACGACCGCAGCGTGAGCCGCGTAGCCCTCCAACGAGACGTTCTCGTCGATGATCTTCTCTTTCGCCCGGGCCTCTTCCTCTGTCGAGCCGATCACGAAACTCATCCCCTGGAAGAAGGCGATGTCGTCGGCATCCCGCCCGAAGCTGACTGCCCGGCGTCGGGTGTCCTTAATCAGGTCCTCCGCGGTGCGGATGGAGGGGGCAATGATGAAGGTGGCTTCCGCATTCCGAGCGGCGAAATCACGGCCCGATGTTGACGATCCTGCCTGATACAGCACCGGCGTGCGCTGGGGTGACGGCGCGGAAAGCAACGGCCCCTCGACCTGGTACCGCTTCCCTTCGTGGTAGATCTTGTGCACCTTGGCGTAGTCCGAAAAACGGAAGTTCTCACGGTCTTTCAGAATCGCGTCATCGTCCCAAGAACCCTCGAGAAGCTTGTAGAGCACATCAACGTACTCATCCGCCCAGGCATAGCGTTCGGCATGGTCGGTGAGCTGCGGCAGTCCGAAGTTGCGAGCGCCATTGTCCTGGGTTCCGGTGACGATGTTCCAGGCGATACGGCCGTTGGAGATGTGATCGAGCGTGGCCATTTGCCGAGCGAACTGGAGCGGATGCGACTGAAAAACATTGGATGTGGTGGCCAGGCCGATGTTCTCGGTCACCACCGCCAAGGCTCCCAGCAGTACGGTGGGATCGTTGGACGGGATCTGCAGACCCTGCCTCACGTATTCCTCGTAGGAGGAATCGGCATCACCGTAATGACCGACCACGTCCGCGAAGAACATGGCGTCGAACTTGGCGTCTTCGAGGATCCGAGCCAGGTTGATCCACGTATTCACATCGGTGAACTCCGTCTGCTGTGCCTCGGGTCGTTGCCACTGGCCGTGATGGATGTGGCTGTTGGTGTTCATCACAAACGCGTTGAAGCGCAGGGGTGTGCGGGTCATAGAGCAGTTCCTCTCGAGGGTGAGCGGCGATGTAGAACGGTGCGGTATCTACCGCAGTCCAGGAACAGGCGCGTTTGGGGACTAGGCAGTGCTGCCCACTCGGTAATGCCGTCCGGGGCCGGTCCCGTTCACGAACCAGTCACCGATATAGCGAGCGCGATAAATCAACGGATTATGGTTGGCAAGCACTCGTGCGTTGCGCCAGTGTCGGTCGAGTCTCTTGGTCTCACTTGTCGCAGAGGCTCCGCCCACCTCGAACAGGTGGGTCGCGGCGTCGAGCACGTTCTTGGCGATCACTTGCTGTGCGGAGTACACGGCCACGTAGAGCTCATCCGACTCGTCCTCGGTGATCTCCTGGCCGGCCTCATCTTTCGCGAGTAAGCGGCCCAACAACGGCACCACGGCATCGAACGCTGCCTGGGCGGCGAAGACCGAGCTGGCCACTTCGCCCACGGTCTGCAGAACCTGCGGGTCCTCGCGCGGTAGTCCTGCCCCGCCGTGGCTGAAGGAACGACGCCGCCCGCGCACGTACTCGGATACGTCCCGACGGATGGCTCTACCGATTCCGGTGAGCGTGGCCAGGTGCAGGTATTGCCAGGCCGCCTGTCCGGTGGCCAGTCGGCCGCCATTGTCGAGTCCCGGCCCTACCTCAGCGGGGTCGACCAGCACATTGTCGAACGTGGTGGTCCCGGACGCGGTGAGCTTCTGCCCGAAGCCGTCCCAGTCGTCGACCATGGTGACACCGGGGGCAATGGAAGCGACCGCGAGCCCCAGGTCATTGCCGTCCTCGTCCACCGCAGCCACCAGAATCCAATCCGCATACAGCGAGCCGGTGGAGTAGAACTTGGTGCCCGAGAGCCGCAGTTCCCCATTGGGCAGGGTGGACAGCACAGTGGTCGAGGCGCCCACCGCGTTGTTGATCTCCGTGACCGCATTGCCCACGATCGCCCCGGACCCGATTCGACCCAACCACAACGAGCGATACTCAGGATCCGGATGGCTCAGTACTCCCTCGATGAAAATGGTGTGTGCTCGCAGGGCTTGGGCCAGGTTGGAATCGGCTTCACCCAACCCCACGATGAACGGCGCGGTCTCCCCGAAGGCCAGCCCGATTCCGCCGAATTCCTCGGGCACGCGCAACCGCGTGTAGCCGGCATCGCGCAGGGCGGTCACCGCCTCGTGGTCGATGAGTCGGTCGGCTTCTCGCTGGGCAGCTCCGTGGGCAATTTGCGCGAAGACGGGCTCCAACCGGGAGCGCACGTCAGTCACGCGAGAGGTTTCGTCAAGAGTCACGGTCACTTGTTCTCACCTTCCGAGGGAGCAGAGGAGGGATCGGAATTGCGCACGCGCGCCGACAGCGGCGGCACGGTGCCGTTGATGCGGTAATCGCCAATCGACTTCAGCCGGTAATTGCCGGGCGTGTGGCTCGCAAGAACTCGAGCATTGCGCCAGTGCCGGTCCAGTTGCTTGTCGGCCAGTAACGACGACGCCCCGCCCGTTTCGAACAACAGGTTGGCCGCGTCCAGGGAAAGATCTGCCGCAGCCACAGAGGCTTCGGACGCCGACACGGAAGCAGCCGAGTACGCATCCAGAAACGTGGGTTCGTCCAAGGAGCGAACATCGCGAGTGGTCTCGAGTGCAGCCTCCAGTTCGCGGGCCGCGCCCATCACAATGTGGCGGGCGGCAGAGGCCTTGGCGGAAATCGAACCCACGACGTTCTGCACCAGGGGATCCTGAGAGGGCAGTTCGGCGGTGCCGTGCACGTAGGTGCGGCGTCGCGCGGCAACGTACGCGGCGGCGTCGTTCATCGCGGCGCGAGCGATACCGGCGTGGGTTGCGGCCAGGATCAACCACAGGAACGGAAATCCGAGCGGGCCGGTGGGAACAGCGAGCGTCATGGCGCGTTCCGCGTTCACTACGGCGTGGTGGAACTTGGTGGTGCCGGAGGCGGTGAGCTTCTGCCCAATACCGTTCCAGTCATCGATCAGTTCCACCTCCGGGTCGCGGGTATCCACCACCACGTAGGTGTCGTCCTCGGAGCCAGGTTGCTTGCCGAGGACCAAGATGTAATCCGCGAACAACGACCCGGTGGAGTAGAACTTGTCACCGGTGACGGTCGCACCGCGGGACACATCGCCGTCGCGGGGAGTGATCACGACCGGTCGCGCTCCCGTGGCCGGCGGTAGCTCCACCAGGGCATTGGCGAAGAGCCTGCCCGCGGCCACTTCCGACAGCCACCAGTCCGAGACCTCGCCCTGCGACTGGTGCTGGTGGATCTCGGTGAACATGAAGTGGCCGTGCAGCGCCTGAGGCAGGTTGGAATCCGCGGCTGCCAGGTCGATCAGCAGATCCAGTAGCTGGTCAAGGCTCGCTCCGAATCCACCCAATTTGCGAGGTAACCTCACCTTGGTGAAGCCGGACTCGCACAGGAGTTCGACGGCGCCGTGGGCCAATTCCCGATTCTGCTCACGTTCCAGCGCACCCTGGGCGATCTGCTCGAAGACCGGGGCGAAGTGAGCCCTTAAGTCGTGAATCGTGGGCGGCTCCGAGAACTCTCCCGCGCCGTCGGCGAGACCAGGAGAAGTTGCCGTGTCCGCGGAAATTGGGCGATCGGAGGTGGAAACCGCCGTTGTTGTGCCGATTGCGGAAGCCGCCATGCTTACCCCTCCCGCTGCGCCGCAGCCAGCGCCTGATCCAGATCCGCCAGGTGATCCTGGAGGTCCTCGATCCCCACGGACAGGCGCACCAGGTCCTTGGGGACCTCGTGCGGGGTGCCGACCCGGGAACCGTGGGTCATGTTGTGGGGTACGCAGGTTAGTGACTCCACGCCACCCAGGCTCACGGACAGGTTGTACAGCCGGGTGGACTTCACGAACGTGTGGGCCGCGGCCTCGCCACCGCGGGGCCGGAACGAGATGATCCCGCCGTAGCCACCGTTCAGGGTCAGCGTGGCCAGGTCGTGGCCGGGGTGTTCTTCGAGCCCGGGGTAGAAGACGTCCACCACGTCCTCGCGGGAACGCAACCAGCGAGCGATCTCCAACGCATTGGAGCAGTGACGCTCCATGCGCAACGGCAGGGTCTTCAGACCGCGGGCCGCCAGGAAAGAGTCGAAAGGCCCGGCCACGGCGCCACCGGCGAACTGTTGGAAACCAATCAATTCGCTCAACGGCTGGCCGTTCCACTCGGTGTTCCCCACCACCACGGCGCCACCCAACACGTCCGAGTGGCCACCGATGTACTTGGTGGTCGAATGCACCACCGCATGAGCCCCCAGGGTCAGCGGGTTTTGCAGAGCGGGGGAGGCAAAGGTGTTGTCGACAACCAAAAGCGCTCCGGCGGCGTCGGCGACCTGCGCCCACGCGGCGATGTCCGCAATGCGAAGCAGCGGGTTGGACGGAGTTTCCAGCCACAGCACCTTGGTCTCGCCGGCGCGAACGGTCGCGGCGGCGGCGTCGGCGGAGGCGGAGGGCACAAAGCTGTGCGTGACGCCCCACTTGGAGAGCACCTGATCGACCAGGCGGAACGTACCCCCGTAGACGTCCGCGGCCAACACGATGTGATCGCCGGGCTGGAGGACCGAGCGCAGCAGGGCGTCCTCGGCGGCCATTCCGGAGGCGAACGCGAAGGCACGGGTGCCGCGCTCCACGGCCGCGAGCTGCTCCTCGAAACCGCTACGCGTGGGGTTGGAACCGCGGCTGTACTCGTAGCCGCCGGTGCGGAACTCGTTGACGCCGTCCTGCACGAACGTGGAGGTCTGGTAGATCGGCGGGACCACCGCGCCGGTGGTCGCGTCGGGCTCCTGGCCGGCGTGAATGGCGCGGGTGGCCAGGCCGGGCAGGGAGAAATCAGTGATGGTCATGAACGGAATCCTTCGGCTGGTAGTGGGAATCGCGGTGTGCCTCACGAGCATGTAGCGGGGCAGGATCGGCAGCGGTTTCCCGCGCGGACGGTGCTTCGGGGGCGTCCGCAATCACGGACAGGGCCTGGAACAGGTCAGCGGTGATATCCGCGACGTCCTCGAGACCCACGGTGAAGCGCAGGGTCTGCTCGGTGATCCCGCTGGCCTCGAACTGCTCGGGTGTCAGGCGGCAGTGCGTCATGCTCGCGGGGTGGGCCACCAGGGTGCGCACGTCACCGATGTTGGCGGCGAGCTTGATGAGGCGTAGCGAGTTCACAACAGCTTCGACCTGCTCGGGCGTGCCGTTGAGGTCCACGGAGAACACGCCGCCGGCACCTCGATAGCCGCCCCGCTCGTAGAGTTCTTCCTGCCGCGCGCCACCGAACTGCGGGTGATGCACGCGGGCCACAGCGGGGTGCCGGTTGAGGGTCGTGGCCAACGACGCCGCCGTGGCCGACTGCCGCTCCACCCGCACACCCAACGTGGAGATTCCCTGCAGGATCTCGTGTGCGGTAATGGCGGTCATGCACGGGCCCAGATCGTTGAGGTACTTGCAACGGGCCACACCCAACAGCGCTCGCTTTGCGCCGTAGACCTCCACGGGGGAGCGGTCGCCCCAGCGGGGATGCGGAGTGGTCAACCAGGGCCAACGCTTCGGATCCTGGGTGGGGTCGAAATTGCCGGTGTCCACCAACAGCCCGCCCAGGGGACCCCCGTGACCCGAGAGGTACTTGGTGGCCGAGTGGATGACCAGGTCCGCACCGTGCTCACCGGGGGTGAACAGATGCGGGGTGGCCACGGTGTTGTCCACGACCACTACGGCACCGTTGCGGTGGGCGATTTCCGCGATGGCGTCCAACTCCGGAAGGTCCGCGAGCGGGTTGGCGATCGACTCCAGGAAGAACACCCGGGTCTCCGGCGTGACCGCGGCTTCCCATTGCTCCGGGTACCGCGGATCCGCGAACGTCACGGTCAATCCGGTCTCGGCCAGGGTGTCCGTGAGCAGATCCACGGTGCCGCCGTACAGGTGCGACGACGCCACCACGTGCCCGTTGACCGGCCCGGTCAGCGCGAGCAACGCCAGGGTCACCGCGGCCTGACCGGACGAGGTGGCCACGGCGCACTCGGCCCGTTCCAGCTTGGTCACCGCGCTCTCCAGCGCCGTGACGTTCGGGTTGCCGGTGCGAGCGTAGGTGTAGCCGGCAGCGCGTTGCGCGAAGACCGCGCGAGCATCTGCCAGGGTATTGAACGCGTACGCCGCACTGTGATGGATGGGCGCCACAATGGGGCTACCCAGGGGTGCGGGTTTGGTCTGCTCGGTCACAGGAGGCTCCCTTCGGATGCGCGAGCGAGGGTCTCGGCGGGGGTGGGTTGGGCGGCGGTGGGTGCGGACGCGGCGTCGTCGTGGGTGGAATCATTGGCCAGCTCGGCACGCACGGTGACGGCGGCGGCCACGAGGCGATCGAGGGCGGCCTCGGTCTCGGGCCAGCCGCGGGTCTTCAAGCCGCAGTCGGGATTGACCCACACGCGGTCTGCCCCGATTTCCTGGGCGGCGTGGCGCACGCGCTGGGCGACCTCGTCGAAGGTGGGCACGCGCGGGGAGTGGATGTCCCACACGCCGGGGCCCACGTCACGCGGGAAGTCGCCGGCGGCCAGACCGTCCACGATGCCCGAACCCGAACGCGAGGCCTCCAGCGTGGTGACGTCAGCGTCCAGGCCGTCGATCGCGTCCAGCACGGTCTCGAACTCGGAGTAGCACAGGTGGGTGTGGATCTGGGTTGCGGTCTGCGCACCACCGGTGGCCAGGCGGAACGAACCGACGGACCAATCCAGGTAGTCCGGGCGGTCGGCCAACTTGAGTGGCAACAGCTCGCGCAGCGCGGGCTCGTCCACCTGGATGACGGCGGTTCCCGCGGCCTCAAGATCCGTGATTTCATCGCGCAGAGCCAGAGCGACCTGGTCGGCGACCTCGCGGGCCGGGGCGTCGTCGCGCACGAAGGACCACGCCAGGATGGTGACCGGGCCGGTCAACATGCCCTTGACCGGGCGGTCCGTCAGCGATGCCGCGTAACCAGTCCAGTCCACCGTGATGGGGGCCGGGCGGGAGACGTCGCCGAACAGGATCGATGGACGCGTGCAGCGCGAACCGTAGGACTGCACCCAACCGTGCTGAGTGGTGACAAAGCCATCCAGCCCTTCGGCGAAGTACTGCACCATGTCATTGCGCTCGGGTTCGCCGTGCACCAACACGTCCAGTCCGAGCTCCTCCTGCTTGCGCACGGTCTGGGCAATTTCGGCCCGGATCTTCTCGGTGTACTCGGCCTGGTCGATGCGGCCGGCGCGGACAGCAGCGCGCGTGGTGCGGATACCGGGAGTCTGCGGGAACGAACCAATGGTCGTGGTCGGCAGCGGCGGCAGGTTCAGGCGCTGAGCCTGCGCGGTGCGGCGCTCGTCCGCGGCTGCGCGCTCGCGGTCCTGCTGCTTGACGGCCGCGGTGCGGGCGCGCACTTCCTGGCGGTTGGTGGCCGGGTGCGCTGCACGGCGGGAGCGAATCTGCGCATCCTTGCCGAGTTCCTGCGCCACGGTGGACCAACCTTCGGTCAGCCCGCGGGACAGCGTCACGACCTCCGCGACCTTCTGGTCCGCGAACGCGACCCATTCCTTGACGTCCGGGTCGAGGGCGGTTTCACGCTGCACATCGTGCGGGACGTGCAGCAACGGGGTCGCCGTGCCCACGGTAATGCGGCCCGCGGCTGCCTCTTTGAGGCGGTCCAGTGTTTCCGAGGCTTTCTCCAGATCAGTGCGCCACACAGTACGACCGCCGACGACGCCGCCCACCAGCGGTCGCTCGCCCCACGCCTCGAGTGCGGCCCCACCGGGTTCACTGCCGCGGTCCAGGTCGATGGCGAGGGCCTCGATGTCGGTCGCGGCAAGGGCGAGTTGGGCGTCCTCACCCGCATCCCCGTAACCGACAGCAACCAGAATGTCGGGGCGGTTGGAGGGGAAGCTCAGACGGGTGTAGGCCTTGGCCAGCGCCTCGATGATGGTTTCGCGGGGAACGTCCCAGCCTTCGGCGGCCAGGGCGTGCTCGTCCAATTCGACCCATGGGATGCCCGCATCCTTGAGCGCGGTGAGCAACTGAATGTAGAGGTCGACCACGTCATTGAGACGGTCAAACGGCTGGGTGCCCGGTGCATCCGTGGTTTCCGGGCGGGCCAGCAGCAAGAGGGTCACGGGTCCCACGAGTACCGGGCGAGTGATGGCGCCGGTGGTCTCACGGGCGGTCACGAACCGTTCGATCAGGCTTTCCGGGTGCGCGGACAGCGGGGTGTCCGGGCCGATCTCGGGAACGTAGTAGTGGTAGTTGGTGTCGAACCATTTGGTCATCTCCAACGGTTCCAGGTGATCGGTTCCGCGGGACAGCGCGGTGGTCAGCTCAATGCCCTGCGGGGTGTCCGGGGCTGCGGGGCGGAAACCGTCCGCGCGGAACCGGGCCGGAACCGCGCCCAGGGCAAGGGCGGTGTCCAGGGTCTGGTCCACCGCGAACGTGTCGGAGGGGATCGAAGCGTCGTCGGTGAGACCGAGGCCGCTGAGGTGGCGAACGGTGCGCTCGCGCAGTTGGGTCAGAGTGTCCAGAACGGACTGGGCGGGGTTCTCGGCGGGCTTGGACCAGTAGGCCTCAAGCGCCTTCTTGAGTTCACGATCGGGGCCGATCCGGGGGTAGCCCAGGATGGTCGCGGCGGGGAACGAAGTCTTGGAAACGGCAGTCATTCGGGGTGCTCCTGAGGATAAAAGGGTGTGTTGTGGGAAGCCACGGTCACTGAGACCGTTGCCAAAAGGTTCTGTCGGAAGGGAAGTGCGGGCGCTGTCGTGACCGTGGTACGGCCACTGACGTGCGGCGGTCAGGCCGCGGTGATACCCCCGCGAAATTGTCGGGCGGCATCGCGCACCCGGAGATGATCGAGGATGGCTAAAGGCGCATCCGGGCGGTTGAAAGTGAACAAATGCAGACCGGGGCAGCCGAAATCCAATAGCTCGTCGATCAGCGTGAGCGTTGCCGCGATGCCCCTGCGGCGTAGCTCGGCTGGGCTCTCGGTGTTCAGGAAGCTGGTGATCCGTTCGGGGATCGGAACTCCGGTCAGCTCGGTCATGCGGCCCAAACGCTTGATGTCAGTCAGTGGAACCAGGCCGGCAATGATGGGCAGGTGGATGCCTTCCGAGCGCGCACGCTCCAGGAACCTCACATAGTCCTGAGCGTCGTAGAGCACCTGGGTGATCGCGTAATCCGCCCCGGCTTCTTGCTTGTCCCACAGCGCAGCGAGGTCCGCTTCGAAATCGCGGCCCTTCGCTGCCACCGGATAGCAGGCCACCGAAACCGAGACCGGACGCTTGCCGGGGCGCTCGCAGGCACCGAACTTTCGTTCCTCGACCTCGCGGATCAACTCGACCAGTTGCGATGCGCGATCGAAGCCACCCGGATGAGTCACCCACTCACCGCCGCCCACGGGCGGATCGCCACGCAAGGCGAGAAGGTCGCGGACGCCGTCGTCGAGCAAATCTTCGACGGCGCGATCCAGACCCGCGCGATCGGTGCCACCGCACGTGAGGTGGGCCACCGCAGGGGTCTTGGTCTGCTTGAGCAAGTGCCGCAGCGTCTCGCGGGAGACACCGTTGGTGCCGGAGTGACCGTGGGTGACCGAGAAGAAATCGGGACCGGCGGAGGCCATCGCGTCGATGTTGCGCCACACGGCTTCCGGATCGCGCGTGGGGTGCGGCGGGAACACCTCGAACGAGATCAAAGACTCGCGGCGCGGCCTGCGCACCAACCACGACGTTCCCGTGGGTGGCCCCGTGGCGACGGTCTGCTCCGAGACCTGGGGTGTGGACAGGGCGGGCATAAAAATACCTCCGGCGGTTCGGGACGCCGGAGGTTTCTCCGTGCGCCGTACTTGCTCGCCGTGCGGGTGCGCGGCGGCCGGATCGTCATCTGGGGCACCCCGCTACGTGCTGGAGGGTTGCCGCCCGGTTAGCCAGAGCTTTACACCGGGACTCATGATCCTTGTTGCGAGAGACATTAGCACAAAGTTTTGGCGGTGCAAGTCACATCCCGGAAACGGAACGGGTCAGTCCGTGCTGTTTCTCCGCGCCATGTTGGCGCGTTCAAGACTCGTCTCCCAGACGTCTTTTCGCAGGTCAGGGGGAGTAACTCAAAGGTGAGCTCTTGCGTGGTTTTCGGGCTGCGACGTAACAACCCATGAGCGGTTCCGCCTCCGGTGAGGTGGCCAGCCACGCGAGATTCTCGGCCGAGATCTTGACCGAATTGGCACCCGGAAGTCGAGCAATCAGTGGCGCGGCCACTGCATAAATCCTCTGCACAATGTTCGGGTATTTGCAGGCCAAGCCGGTGGCCGGCATGAGGCCGGGGTCAAAACTCGCGGCCCGGATACCACGAGCGGCCCAGGACTCGTCGACCTCGTAGGCCATGGCGATGCACGCCAGTTTGGAGGTCGAGTAGCGCACCAGGCCGTTGTCCTTGGCATGGGGCGCGGGTTCCGTGGGCGACAGAAGTTCGTCCATGTTCGACCAGCGCGCACCCGGAAAGCCGAAGGCTCGGAGGCCACCGCGATGAGTTTCGCTGCCCAGCGTGATGACCCTGGAACCGGGAGCCATGTGGCTCAGTAGAGGGTCGAGCAGAGCGACGTGGCCCAGCACATTGGTGGCCATGGTCAGCTCGAACTGATCCGCGGAGCGCTGCAACCGATCGAATGTCTGAACCCCCGCGTTGCAAATGATGGCGCGGGGGATCACACCGTCCTCGATGAGCCCGTCCGTGAAAGATTTCACGGTGGCAAGGTTCGCGAGGTCCAGTCGCCGGACGGCTACGCGGAGGCCGCTCCGCAAAAGAGCTGCCGCCACTTCTTGACCTTTAGCCATGTTCCGAACTGCCAGAATCAGAGGGATTCCCTGCTTCGCCATGGCCCGGGCTGTTGCGAGGCCCAGCCCCGACGTAGCCCCGGTGATCACCACGGGAGCGGTATGGGTTGCAGGCAGATCGACAGAGGCAGGGGGCTGCTCGGGTGACATGTATCGAGTATCTCCGGTCAGAACCTACGCATCAGCCTCGTGACAGATGTTTCTTGAACATCATCGGTGGCGATCCGGAGACGAGCCGCCACCGATGGCATTCATCGAAGCCAGGAAGGCTTAGTAGAGCTTGGTGGCCCCGCCGTCCACGGCGATCGCCTGGCCCGTGATGAAGCGGGCGTCGTCGGAGGCCAGGAAGGCTACCAGCGGGGCGACATCCTCCTCGGGGTCGCCGAACCGTCCCAATGGGATGTTGCCCAGCGACTTCTGGTACATGTCCGGGAAGGCTTCCTTCCACTGGGCCACGCCTTCGGTCAGCGCAATGGGCATCACGGCGTTGACGCGGATGCTGTCCCCGGCCCACTCGTTGGCGACCACACGGGTGAGACCGCGGATCGCTTCCTTCGCAGAGGCGTACGCGGCCTGCGTCGGTTGACCACTTACTGCGGAACCGGATCCGAAGTTGATGACCGAACCGCCCTGCTTGGCCAGTTCCGAGTGTGCGGCCTTCATGAACTGGCGCGTGGCGCGCAGGCCGGTGTTGAAGGACAGTGCCCAGGCATCCTCGTCCAGGTCCAGGAACATGGCTTGCTTGGATGCGTGCGCGTTGTTGACCAGGGCATCCAGACGCCCGAAGCGTTCGACGGCGGTCCGCACCGCAGCCTGCGCGGTCTCCTCGAGCGAGACGTCACCCGCCACGAAGACCAGACTCTCGCCCACATCCGACTCGAGCTTTTGGCCGGCTTGTTCATTGATGTCGACAGCCACGACGCTCGCGCCCCGGCGCACCAACACTCGACTCAAGGCGCCTCCGATACCGGAGGCGCCACCCGTCACAATGATCACTTTGTCCTGTAGCTGCATGAATTAAGCCTAGGGAAAGAGCCTGTGAGCACTGTCCGAAATGGTGTAGAGAAGAAATATGGATCAGTTGCCAGAAGACCTCACTGCCGGCCTCGATGTCACCCGTGTGGATTCGCTGAGCGGTGGTGACACCGCGGCGGCCTACCGGCTGGAGACTTCCGACGGGCCGGTATTCGCTAAGACCATGCTCGATGCGCCCGCCGGGGTGCTGGAGTTAGAGGCTGCCGGGCTCGAAGCGCTCCGAGCAGCGGCGCCGTCCGAGTTATCGGTACCCCGCGTGATCCGTGTGACTGAGCACGGGCTGGTCCTGGAGTGGATTGACGAGTCGTACGGGGCGGGTGGAGCCGCGACCGAGGCGGAATGCGGCAGCGGTCTGGCGCAAATTCACCGAGCGGAGGCGCCGCATTTCGGTGGGCTGGACCCTGACCTGCCGCAGCGCATCGGCTCGTTCCCCGTGGACCTCTCACCCACGGCTGACTGGGCTGATTTCCTGCTGCACCGCCGGATCGAACCGTTGTTGCGCACGGCTATCGATTCGAGACGTTTGGACCCGGGAGCCCAGGATCTGTTGGACGAACTTGCGCCGCGTGCTGCTGAACTGGCCGGGCCGGTCGAGCCGCCCAGCCTGCTTCACGGTGACCTGTGGGCGGGTAACCGTGTGGTCGATTCCAACGGCCACAATTGGTTGATCGACCCGTCCTCGTTCTATGGCCACCGCGAGTACGACCTGGCCATGATGCTGCTCTTCGGTGGTTTTGGGGAGGACTGTTTCAGCGCCTATGACGACGTTTATCCCTTGGGGGACGGCTGGCGTGAGCGCGTCCCGTGGTACCAGTTACCGCCGTTGCTTGTGCACGCGATCCGTTTCGGAGGGGGCTATGGCAACTCGGTGATGCGAGCGCTCAAGCAGCTGCGCTGACGCCGCGAGGTGGACAGTTCACCGTTTCCTAAAGCATGATGGTAATCAACTTTTCTAACTACTAGAAATTCGAGGTTGTTGATGGCTGAATCGCGGTCTAGGCCCGATTTTGTCAGCCCTCACAGCCGTGAATTGCGCCGCGTGGTGCGGCTCAACGAGGAAATTGGCTATCAGGTCCGCCGGATCATGGGTCTCAAAGAAACTGATTACGCCGCAATGTCCATCTTGATGCGCGAACCCATGGGGCCCTCCGAGCTGGCCCGGGCGCTCCACATCACGAGTGCAGCCGCAACCGCTGTGGTGGACCGACTGGTCCGAGCGGGTCACGCTGTCCGAGAACCGCATCCCGATGACCGCCGTCGAATGGTTGTCAGAGCCGCTGATGCCTCCCGCGCCAAAACCATGGAGCACGTCTACCCCATGATGAGCATGGTCGAAGGTGAGCTGGAGAAGCTGGATAGCGCGGGCCGAGACGCGGTCCTGCAGTTTCTCACGGGGACCGCGTCCCGCCTCGAGTCCTACCGGGATGAACTCAATGATCGTCCGGTCGAGGAACAGGACACCCTGGGCATCTGGGATACCCAAGGAGCAGGTGATCAGCACTCATGACTTCCTCACGGCTCACGCATTCTCACCACAGCGACCCCGCATCCCTCCGGAGGGACGGCGCGGTTTCAGATGACCACTCCTGGGATGCTTTCCGGACCGCGGTCATCGAAGAACTGGATGCCTACTTCGACGGGCTCAAGGACGCGGTCACGCAGAGTCCCGGTTTTCCCGTGCTGCGCTCACGCGTTCGCGATCAGGTCACGGGCGGCAAACTGCTGCGCCCGCGTCTGACGCACTTGGCCTGGCGTGCATTCGCGGGGCACACCGAACCCATCATGCGGGGCGAGACACGCAATATCCCGGATCCGGACTGTGTTCGCCTGGCGGCCTCGTTCGAGCTGCTGCACGCGGCACTTCTGGTCCACGATGACGTAGTGGACCGCGATCCGGTGCGGCGCGGGCGCCCCACCGTGGGGGAGCTCTACCGCAGGGATGCGCAGAACGCGGGAGCGCCGTCGAACGAGGCGCGGCATCTGGGCGAGGCCGCGGCAATCATCGGCGGAGACCTGTTGCTGTCGGGCGCCTTGCAGCTGGCCACCACGTGCACCGCTGATCCGGCACGCCTACAGCCGGTAGCGGCCGTGGTGTTCGATGCCGTGACCGCCTCGGCAGCCGGCGAGCTGGACGATGTGCTGCTGTCGATGCACCGCTACGGCCGCGCTCATCCCGTCGTCCAGGACATCCTCAGCATGGAACGGCTCAAGACCGCGACCTATTCGTTCGAGGCCCCGCTCAAGGCCGGTGCGTTGCTGGCCGGGGCGGATCAGGACGACGCCGCTCGGCTCGCCCAAGCGGGCTCGCGGATCGGAGTCGCGTATCAAGTGGTTGACGACATCTTGGGGACCTTCGGTGATGCGCAGATCACGGGCAAATCCACCGAAGCGGACCTGCGCGAAGGTAAGGCCACCGTGCTCACCGCTCACGGAATGAAAGACCAGCAGGCGCGCCAGGTACTGACTGATTTCGCGGCAGGACGTGTCTCAGTGGGCCAGGTGAAGACGGCTCTTGCGGAGGCCGGTGCGGAAACCAGTGCGGTGGAACTCGCGACCGATCTGGTTGCCCAGGCCCGGGAAGCTCTGGAGGATCTGCCCTTACCGGACGAGGAGCGAGCCGAACTCGATGCCATTTGCCACTACGTACTGCACAGGAGGAAGTAAATGACTCGACTCGTGACGCCTCCCAGTACCCCACTCCCGCTGTACACCCGCACCGCCGCCGCTGCCGCCGGGCAGGTTATCGGGCGCTACTCCACGTCCTTCTCGTGGGCTTGCCGCACCCTGCCGCGTCACTGCCGTCGGGACATTGCCAGCATTTACGCCTTGGTGCGCGTGGCCGACGAAGTGGTGGACGGCACCGCTTCCGCCGCCGGGCTCGCCACGGGTCCCGTGCGGGCGGCCCTCGACGAACTCGAAGCCGAGGTCGAGCAGGCCCTGGCCAGCGGATTCTCTACTAATTTGGTGGTGCACGCGTTCGCGGACGTCGCGCGCCGTCACGGGTTCGGCAGTGAACTGACCGCGCCCTTCTTTGCATCGATGCGCGCGGACCTTGAGGTGGCAGAGCACGACCCGGCCTCGTTGGAGACCTACATTTACGGCTCCGCCGAGGTTGTGGGTCTGATGTGCCTGGAAGTCTTCATGGATCTCCCCGGAACGCAGGCTGAGACCCCCGAGCAGCGCGAGATGCTGCGCGCCACCGCACGTCGACTGGGTGCGGCGTTCCAGAAGGTCAACTTCCTGCGCGATCTGGGCGCCGACCATGACCAGTTGGGCCGCACCTACTTCCCGGACACGGACCCCGAGGACTTCGGGGAGACCGAGAAGAACATGTTGCTGGCCGACCTGCACGCTGATCTCGACGCCGCAGTGCCCGGCATCCTTGCCCTCGACCGGCGCGCTCGCCGCGCGGTGCTGTTGGCCCACGGACTGTTCCATGAACTGGCCCGCAGGATTGCCGCCGTTCCCGCGGCTGAGCTGACGCAGCAGCGCATCAGCGTACCCACCGCGGTCAAGGCGCGCATTGCTGCGCGCGTCCTCACAGGATCGCGCAGTGCACCCCGTTTCGAGACCGACAGTGAGTCGCACGCCGGGTCCCGTGGTGACCGGAACGCGAGCGAAGACTCGGTTCCGGAAACCGGATCGCGAGGTGCCTCATGAGCCGCACGGTAGTGATCGGCGGCGGGTTCGCGGGCCTGGCCACGGCCGGCCTGCTGGCCAAGGACGGCCGTGACGTCCTGCTGCTCGAACAACAGCACACCCTGGGTGGACGATCAGGGCGTTGGTCCGCGCAGGGCTTTCGGTTCGACACTGGCCCCAGCTGGTACCTCATGCCAGAGGTCATCGACCGCTGGTTCCGCCTCATGGGCTCCAGCGCGGACGAAGAACTCGACCTGCGCCGGCTGACGCCCGGTTACCGCACGTTCTTCGAACAGCACCTGGACTCCCAGCCCGTGGACGTGGTGTCCGGGGAAGCGGGTGAGCTCTTCGAGCAGTTGGACCCGGGCTTCAGCGCTGCCCTGAAGCGCTATCTCGATTCCGGTGCCGAGGTCTACGAGCTGGCCAAGAAGTACTTCCTGTACACGAACTTCACCAAGCCCTTCGAGCTGATGACCCCCGAGGTGCTCAAGAACCTGCCCCGGCTGGGGGCACTGCTGAGCGACTCGATGGAGGGCTACATCGCCAAGCGGTTCCCAGACCCACGGGAACGCCAGATCCTGGGTTATCCCGCGGTCTTCCTGGGTGCTGCGCCGGACTCTGCTCCGGCCATGTACCACTTGATGAGTCACCTGGATCTCACGGACGGCGTGCAGTACCCGCAGGGCGGTTTCGCCGCGCTCGTGGATGCGATGGAACGACTCGTGCGAGAGGCCGGTGTGGAGATCGTCACCGGCGCCACGGTCACCGGCATCGACGTGAGCTCCTCCGGCCGATTTCCGCTCCGAGTGGGCCGACGCCGCGGTGCGGTCACCGGCGTTCGATACCAGCGCGAGGACGGGACGCCGCAGCGCGAAGCGGCGAGCGTCGTCGTCGGTGCGACCGATCTGCACCACCTACAAACTGAATTGCTCCCGCAGCCGTTCCGCGCGCCCGAATCGCGCTGGAAGCGTCGCGACCCGGGACCCTCCGGGGTGCTCGTGTGCCTGGGCGTGCGCGGAAAGCTGCCCGAACTGGTCCATCACAATCTGCTGTTCACGGCGGATTGGCTGGACAACTTCGCGCGCATCGCGGAGGGCAAAGAACTTGCGGACGAGACATCCATGTACGTGTGCATGACGTCCGCTACCGACCCGGGGTCCGCCCCGGACGGCGACGAGAACCTGTTCATTCTGGTTCCGTCGCCCGCCGTGCCCGAATGGGGACGAGGAGGGATCCACACGGCCGAGATGAACCAACCGGGTTCACTGCAGGTCGAAAAGGTGGCAGATGCCGCCGTGGCCCAACTCGCCCGATGGGCAGGCATTGAAGACCTGGCAGAGCGGATCGAGGTACGCAGAACCTATGGTCCCGCTGATTTCGTGTCCAACGTGAACGCGTGGCGCGGATCTCTGCTTGGCCCCGGGCATACGCTCACCCAATCGGCTTTGTTCCGGCCAGGTGTGAGCGACAGGGGAATCAAGGGGCTGTACTACGCGGGATCGTCCGTGCGGCCGGGAATCGGGGTACCTATGTGCCTCATCTCGTCCGAAGTAGTACTTGATGCAGTGAGGGAGGCTGCCCCCGGGGAAAAATCTGCGGCGAACACCGCGGCCGGGTCTGATCCAGACCCGGCCGCGGGCTCACCCTCCCGGCCCGCTACCCACATTGCCCACCCAGGGGAGCGCACCGACTGATGTACCTGTTGATGTTGCTCGTGTTCATCGGCTGTTACACCCTGATCGATCGCCGCTGGAAGCTCTACTTCTGGTCCGGGGCGCCCATGCGAGCCTGGATCGTGCTGATCGTGGGCGTGCTGTTCTTCCTCGCGTGGGACGTGGTGGGCATCATCAACGGGTTGTTCTGGCACGGGGAGAATTCGCTCACGCTGGGGATCTTCGTGGCTCCCGAATTGCCTCTAGAGGAGGTCTTCTTCCTGGCGTTCCTCTGCTACCAGACCATGATCTACATCCTGGGTGCACCCGTGCTCTGGCGCTGGTTGCGCTCGCGGGCCGGTACGTCGCGCGGTTCTTCTGCCGATGGCACTTTGGACCAACGACGGCGCTCGGGGGCTTCCGCAGCGGATGGTACCTCCTCCGGCGGGGGACCGCGCGCACTCAAAGGGGACCGGCCGTGACCTACTGGGATGTGAACTTCATTTTTCTGGGCCTTGCTGTCCTGGTGCTGATCGTGGCTGTGGTGTTGCGTAGGCCCGGACCGCTCTTCTGGGGTGCCTTGGGCGTCTCGACCGTGCTGCTGTTCGTCCTCACCGCCGTGTTCGACAACCTCATGATCGCCGCCGGAATCATGACCTATACGGACCAGAACATCTCCGGTGTGCAGGTGGGCCTGGCCCCGCTCGAAGACTTCGCCTACCCGTTGGCCGGGGTAATCCTGCTGCCGGGGCTGTGGCTGCTGTTGGGCGGCCGGGTGAATGCCTCGCAGCGCGCGCAGGGGCGATCCCATGATTCAGGCCGAAACCGTGCTCAGCGTGGCCAGTCCACTCAGGGTGCAGCTGATAGCACTCACACCGACAACCCGCGGGAGACGCGTGATTAGCAAACTGTTCTGGGCATCCCGGCCGCTCAGCTGGGTCAACACCGCCTATCCGTTCACCGCAGCTGTCTTGCTGACCGGGGGACTGCCATGGTGGCTCGTGGTGCTCGGAACTGTGTTCTTCCTGGTGCCTTATAACCTGGCGATGTACGGCATCAACGACGTGTTCGACTACGAATCGGACCTCCGCAATCCCCGCAAGGGAGGTGTGGAAGGTGCAGTCGTGGACAGGTCTGCACGGCGCTCGGTGCTACTCGCGTCCTGCTTGGTGCCGGTCCCTTTCGTGCTGGTCCTGGCGGGCTGGGCCGTTGTCACCGGGAATCCGTGGTCGATCGCGGTGCTCGCGGTGTCCCTGTTCGCGGTGGTGGCGTACTCGTGGGCGGGACTGCGGTTCAAGGAAAAGCCGTTCCTGGACGCCGTGACCTCATCCACGCACTTCGTCTCGCCTGCGGTCTACGGACTGGTACTGGCGGGAGCGGATTTCACGGTGGGGCTGTGGGGCCTGCTGGCAGGCTTCTTCCTGTGGGGCATGGCCTCGCAGATGTTCGGCGCCGTGCAGGATGTGGTCCCGGACCGTGAGGGCGGTTTGGCCTCGGTGGCCACCGTGCTCGGTGCCCGCCCCACGGTCTGGGTCTCCGCTCTGTTGTATGCCGGCGCTGGCTTGTTGATGCTCCTGACCGACTGGCCAGGTCAGCTGGCCGCGCTGCTCGCGGTGCCGTACCTGGTGAACGTGCTCCGCTTCCGCTCAGTCACGGACGCCGATTCCGGACGGGCCAACGCCGGGTGGAAGACGTTCCTGTGGCTGAACTACCTCACCGGTTTCTTCGTGACCATGCTGCTCATTTGGTGGGTCGCAGTCCGGTAGCTCTGGGGCGCCACCTCGGCCGGCGCTGAAGCTGTTGGCATGGTTGTCCGGCCCGGTGCCTACTCACACCCATTTCATCCCGTCTTACTGCACGGTAGACCCGCCTACCGTGCAGTAAGGCGGGATCATTTGGTTCTGCCCCTCATCGGTCCCGCGACCTTTCTCGCCGCCCCCTCGAACCCGCTCGCCCCCAGCTCTTGACGGATCATCGGTTAAGTGGTTAATTAGTGGAGTAAGGAACCAAACAACCAGAGGAGGTGTCATGACACCGAGACAAGATGGTCGCCCGATCTTCATGGTCCTGGCTGACCAGATTGCGGACGACATCCTCCAGGGCAACTACCCGGTGGACTCGGCTGTGCCCTCCACCAACGAGCTAGCGGCGTTCTACCGCATCAACCCCGCAACGGCGGGGAAGGCACTGGGACGGTTGGTCGACCAGGGAGTCCTGGTGCGGCGTCGTGGAATAGGAACGTTCGTGGATGCCAACGGTCCCGAAATTTTGCGCGAGGAACGCCGCAAGGCGTTCGACGAAGACTTCATTCGCCCGGCAGTGGCCGAGGCACAGCGACTGGGTTTGTCCCTCGACGACATGGTTGCGCTCATTAGAAAGGACACACCATGAGTTCCCAAGCTCCACAGGCAGATCATCGAACGGGTGCTCCGTGGGACACGGGTCAACAGGGCATCCAGATTCGAAGCCTCAACAAGTCGTTCGGCAAGAAGCACGTGCTGAAGGACATCACCGTGGAGTTCGCACCCAATCGTGTACACGGACTGCTCGGCTCGAACGGCGTGGGTAAGACCACGCTGATGTCGGTGATTCTGAATCACAAGTTCCGCAGTTCGGGTGAAATCCTCATCGATGGCCAGGATCCGCGGGAAAATGCCAAGATCCTGGAACGCACGTGTTTCATTCATGAGGACCAGAAGTTCCACGACGACGACACCCCGGCATCGTTGCTGCGCATCCTGCCCACGTTCTACCCCAACTGGGACGCGGAGCTTGCCGAGCGGTTGGCCTCTCGGTTCCACCTGCCCATGGGCACGCGTGCCGTGAAGCTTTCACGTGGTCAGCGCAGTGCGTTGGTCATCGTGATCGGGTTGGCAGCTCGGGCGCCGTATACCTTCATGGACGAGCCGTACCTGGGCCTGGACCCCGGTCACCGTGCGCTGTTCTACGAGGAGTTCGCCCGAGCCATGGCCGAGCACCCGCGCACGGTCATTCTCTCGACGCACCTGATTGACGAGGTCTCCGACCTGCTCGAAAACGTGGTGATGCTCGAGGACGGACGGGTCACGGTGGACGCGGACATCGATCAGGCCAGGGACAGTGCGTTCGTACTGCGAGGCCTTGAGTCCGTGGTTCGTGACCTGGCCGGTGATCGCCAGATTCTCCGCGAACACCGATTGGGCAACATCCTCTCGATCACGGTGGATGGCACCGCTACTGACGACGACCACCGTAGGGCCGATGAGGTCAACGTTTCGGTCGAGCCGGTCACCTTGCAGGAACTCGTAGCCGCACGCGGTATGCGCGGGGCGGACAATGCGGAAAGGAGCTTGTAATGCAGTACGTACGCAGAAACCTTGCGCTCTACCTGACGAACAGGGTCAACTCGTTCGTGATTGCTCCGGCAATCCTGCTGATGGTGGCCGTCATCATGATCATCATCGCTCTCATCATTGGCATTCGCACAGGCCTGCCGCTGCCGCCAGAGGTCAGTGATGGCTTCAAGTACAACCAGGCCATCTTCTGGGCGATCCCGGGCTTCTTGATCTCCCACGGTGCACTGACCGCCAATCGTGGTTTCGCCGGCTCATTGGCGTTCGGCAGTACCCGCCATAACTTCTGGGCCGGAACGGCCCTGGGGTTCGTGATCACTTCACTCGTGGTCGTGGCGGTGGGCCTCGTGCTGCTGGCCATTGAATCCGCGACCGGATACGGCGTGGGCGTCAGCTACTTGACCGTCACGGCCATGGACAACGGCAATCCGCTGATCGTCGCTATCTCCCTGTTCCTCATGTGCCTCATGAGCTTGTTTGCGGGAATGGGTTTCGGCGGCATCTACCGTGCGGCTGGTGTCATTTGGACTGTGGTCTCGGTAGTGGCAGTGGTGCTTTTGCTGCTCGGACTGATTGCGGCGGTCGTGGCCTGGCCGGACTTCTGGGTTGACCTCGTGGGCGAACTCGGACGCTGGACCATCCCGCTGGGTCTCGCAATCGTCACGGTGATCGCGGCTATCGCCAGCCGTACCGTGGTGCGGTTCGCGGAGATCTAGCCGCAACCCCAGCCACGCACCCGCCGACGCCGCTCGCTCCCCACCGGGGCGGGCGGCGTCGGCATGTGTGTGGGAACCATTTCGTGCCGCCTTACTGCACGGTAAGGTGCCCTACCCTGCAGTAAGGCGTCATCAAATGGCGATCGGGCCTGTGGGGTTGCCGGTGAGACGTTCCGGCGGGCTCGCGCGGCTAGGAGGCGGCCTGCTCGGCGTCCTTGAGAATGCGCTCGGCTCGCAGTTTTACGGGGCGGTCGACCATCTGACCGCCCACGGTTCCGACGCCGTCGGCCACGGCGAGAACTTCCTTGGCCCATTCGACGTCCGCCTCGCTGGGGAGATAGGCCTTCGCAATGATCTGTGCCTGGGTCGGGTGCAGGCACAGCATTCCGCCGAAGCCATCGGTCATCGCACGCTGGGCGGCACCCTCCGTGGCCTCTGCATTGCGTACGTCCGGTTCGGGAGAGTCCAACGGTGCAGGCAAATTGCCCAGCCGGGAACTCAGCACCACATTGGCTCGCGCCAAGGACATCGCCGCACCCTGCGGTTCACAGCCGAGATCCACGGCGAGATCCAGTGCACCGAGTGTCAATCGGACCACCGGGGTGCACGTGGCTAGCTCGGTGGTGTTGGCGACGCCTCGGGCGGTTTCGACCAGCGCCACGATGGGAATGTCCGGAAGCTGCTCGGCAACCTTCATGACCTGTCCCGCGGATTCGGCCTTGGGAATCATCACCGCGAACGGGGCAATGGAAGTTCCGTTCTCTCGTCCAGCGGGGGGTGTCTCGCCGGTGGTCTGCCCGAGCTCTCCTTCCGCCTTGCTCCCGGCCGAGCCGCGAGTGGCCTCGAGGCAACGAGCGAGTTCGGCGACGTCGGCCTGGCCCACCTCGGTCGCGATGTCGTTGATGCGCACGGTGAGCCGACCCGGCGTGACGTCTCCGATGAGGTCGGCGAGGTTGTCGCGTGCGGAGTCCTTGTCGTCCGGGCCCACAGCGTCCTCCAAATCCGCGATCGCGGGACTGGCGGCTAGCGCCTTGTGGACGCGATCGGGGCGCGTGAGCGGGGCGAACAACGCCGTGCGGGTACTCAGAATCTCGTGCTGTTCCGTTGAGGTCATGAAAATATATTCGCACAGGAGAGCTACTACTGCCAGAGTTCCCGCGGCATCTGTGCGGAAATATGTGACCTGAAATCTCAGGCAGGGGGTTGAAAAGCTCACCGCAGTACTGCAATATATTGAACATTACTCGCGATGGCGTGTGGTTTGAATCACCCATTGGAGCGCGACTGACACTGTGAAGGGAGCCCGGCGTGGTTCACAAGGACACTGAACGGCAAGCAGAACTCCGACAGACCGTGCGCGATTTCTGCGCCGACTTCGGCAACGAATATTGGCGAGCCAAAGACCTGGAGCGTTCCTACCCCCAGGAGTTCGTGGACGGAATCACCCAGAAGCGACTGCTGGCCGCGCTGATCCCGGAAGAGTACGGGGGACTGGGTCTGGGCATCTCCGAGGCGTCCATCATCATGGAGGAGATCAACCGCTCCGGTGGTCACGCCGCCGCGTGCCACGCCCAGCTGTACACGATGAAGGCCGTGCTCAACCATGGTTCCGAGTGGCAGAAGAAGGAGTACCTGCCGTCCATTGCGGATGGCTCCCTGCGTCTGCAGGCCTTCTCCATCACCGAAGAAGCAGCCGGATCGGACACCTCCAGCATCCAGACCCGCGCCGTCAAGGACGGCGACGACTGGGTCATCACCGGCCACAAGAACTGGACCAGCCGCATCGATGAGTCCGATCTCCTGCTCGTCCTGACCCGCACGGCGGACAAGGATGCGGCGGACCGCAGCGCCGGCTTGACGTTGTTCCTGGTTGATCTGCGCCAGGTGCGTGCCGAGCAGCCGGACGCGCTGCGCCCGGTCAAGGTGCGCACCATGTTCAACTACGCCACCAACCAGATCTTCTACGAAGGCCTGCGTGTGCCCTCCTCCGCAGTGGTCGGCGAAGTGGGTAAGGGCTTCCGCTACGTGATCGACGGCTGGAACATGGAACGCATCCTGCTGGCCGCCGAGGCCATCGGTGACGGTTACTGGTTCATCGACAAGGCCGTGGACTACGCCAAGAGCCGCGAGGTGTTCGGTCGTCCCATCGGCGCCAACCAGGGTGTGCAGTTCCCCATCACGGAGGCGTACATGAAGCTGCGTGGCGCGGATGCCATTCGCTGGGAGGCCTGCGAGCTGGCCGACGCCAACGAGCCCTGCGGTGCGGAGGCCAACATGGCCAAGTACCTCGCGAGCGAGACCGCGTGGGAGGCTGCCAACGTGTGTCTCAACACGTACGGCGGTTACGGCTTTGTGGACCAGTACGACGTGGAGCGGAAGTTCCGCGAGAACCGCATGTATCAGGTGGCTCCCGTGAACAACAACATGATCAAGGCGTTCATCGGCACCAAGGTTCTGAGCATGCCTCGCTCCTACTGAGCGCGGAGCCCTTCAATTTCTTGAGATGTGAAAGGAGACTCCCGTGAGCGAGTCGAACTACAAATCCGGCTGGGAAGGCCGGTTCTTCGAGGACTTCGAAGTGGGGGATCGCTACCGGCATCCGCTGGGACGCACCGTGCTTCCCGTGGACAACAGCTGGTTCACGCTGCTGACCCAGAACACCGCGGCCATTCATTTCGATGCACATCTTGCCGCTCGAACCGAGTTCGGGAAGCCGCTGGTGGACTCCACGTTCACCCTGGCTCTGGTGACGGGGCAGTCCGTCACGGACATCTCCCAGAACGTCTTTGCCAACTTGGGCTGGGACAAGGTGCGGCTGCCGAACCCCGTGTTCGAAGGTGACACCATTTACTCCGAATCCGAGGTGCTGTCCAAGCGCGACTCGAGTTCCCGACCGGAGGTCGGCATCGTCACGGTACGGACCGTGGGTTACAACCAGGACGGGGTCATTGTGATCACCTTCGAGCGCACCATCCTGGTCTATCGCAAGGCACACAGCCCCGCGGTGGGTCGCAAGGATCCCGTGTGGGACGAACGTTCCCTCAATGCAGCGGGTATCCAGAATTAGACAGTCCGTGCCCAATTGCTGAGCGCTAGAGCGCTCGCAAGACGTACATCGCCGTCCGGATCACTTCTGGGCGGCGATGTGCTGTGCCAACAGCTCACCCGCGTGGGCGACGTGCTCGGCCATGGCGACCCGAGCGGCGTCGGCGTCGTTGGAGCGGAACGCCGCGATGATGCGAGCGTGGTCCTCCGCCGAGGCCTTGGGCCAGCCCTCGATGGAGCCGTAGAAGCTGCGCGGCACGTAGTGGGTCACGATCGCCAGGATGCGCGCGAGCTTGGGGGCGTCCGCCAGCAGGGTGATGTGGCGGTGGAACGCGTGATTGCGTTCCTCGACCACGTCGACCAGGCGTCGCACTGCGGCGGCGTTGATTTCGAAATGAATGGCTTCCAGTTCGTCGACGTCCTGAGGCGTCGCGCGTTGGGCGGCGCGCGCAGCGAGCTCTCCGGCGATGAGTTGTTGAGCGGTGAAGACGTCCTCGATGTCCTGGGGCGTCAGCGGGTCCACGGTAAATCCCTTGCCCGGAATCAAGGACAGGAAGCCCTCCGTGGTGAGCGCCTGGAGGGCCTCCCGGGCGGGGGTGGGGGAGATGCCGATTTCCGGGCCAACGGTTTCGGGGCGGATCACGTCCCCGGCGGAGTAATGACCGTCCAATATTTGGGCACGGATGTGCTCCATAGCACGGCGACTCATGGTCCCGCGGCGATGGGCCGGGGGTTGGTTGGGCCCGGACATGGCCTCTCCTCGGTGGATTGACGGTAGGTGGCTGCTGTTTCCCCTTGAACTATATGGCTTCTCAGTTCTGAACAGGGGCTGACATCCCCGAGATTTCGCGGCAGATGGGCCTTCAAAAGATTATTGGTCCCAGGGGGTGACAGGCGTCACAGTATTCAATATATTGAAGTGCATGTCTCAAGCAAAGGTGGCGGGTATGAGTGATCAGAACTCACGCTCTATAAGCAGTACCGGGATGAAGCAGTCTCCCGGAATGGCCGAAAACGTCGGTGAGGCCAGTCATCACAACCGCAGACTCATTGGAGTCTTCGGGGGTATCGCCCTGGGTGCTCTGGTTTATATATTGATGCCTTCCGATCTTCCGCACGAGACCCGTGTGACAGCCGCCATCGGCATCCTCATGGGTGTGTGGTGGGTTTCGGAGGCCGTACCTATCCCCGTCACCGCGCTGACGCCGCTCGTGCTGTTCCCGGCGCTGAGTGTGGCGCCGTTGGAGGACATCGCGCCCTCCTACGCTAGCGACATCATCTTCCTGTTCATGGGCGGCTTCCTGCTGGCATTGACCATGGAACGGTGGAACCTGCATTACCGCATTGCGTTGAACGTCGTGCTGCGGGTCGGCACCAAACCGACACGGTTGGTGGCCGGCTTCATGCTCGCCACGGCCCTGTTGAGCATGTGGGTGTCCAACACCGCGACCGCCATGATGATGATCCCCATGGGTATGGCCGTGGTGAAGATGGTCGAGGAGCGCCGGATCGGGCTGCAGAAGAACTCCAAGTTCGGCATCGCTCTGGTGCTCGGCATCGCCTACGGTGCGACCATTGGTTCGTTCGGCACCATGCTCGGCAGCCCGGCCAATCTGATCGTGGTGGGTTACCTGCGTGAATCGCTGGGTGTGCCCGTGACCTTCCTGCAGTGGATGCTCGTCGGTGTCCCGGTCATGATCGTGATGTACGTCCTGGGCGTGCTCGTGCTGACCAAGTGGGTCTGGCGCCCCGAGGTCGATGAGTTGCCCGGCGGCCGCGAACTCTTTGAGTCGGAGCTGGCCGGGATGGGCAAAATGTCCACGGGTGAGCGCATGATCGCAGTGATCTTCGGCTCGACCGCGATCTGCTGGATTGCCCTGCCCCTGATTTTCCCCGGTACCTGGATCACCGACGGCGTGGTGGCCATGACCGCCGGACTGCTGACCTTCATGATGCCCGTGCGCCCGTCCCGTGGCGTGATGCTCATGGATTGGAAGTCCGCGGAGAAGCTCCCCTGGGGAATCCTGCTCTTGTTCGGTGGCGGCCTGGCCTTGTCTTCACAGATCACCGGCACCGGGTTGTCCGCGTGGATCGGTGACGCCGTGGCCGGCTTGGGTGCGCTGCCCGTATGGCTGATCCTGTGCGTCATGGTGGCCGTGCTCCTGATGCTGACCGAGTTCACCAGCTCCACCGCAACGGTTGCGGCGTTCGTCCCGGTGGTCGGCGGTATCGCCGTGGGTATCGGCGCCGATCCCACCGTGTTCGTGGTGGCAGCGGGCATCGCGTGCATGTGTGCGTTCATGTTGCCCGTGGGTACACCTCCCAATGCGATTGCTTTCGCCTCGGGCGCCGTGACCATGCAGCAGATGGTCCGTACCGGTATCTACATGAACATCGGAGCGATCTTCGTGGTCCTGGCGGCCGGCCTGTTCCTGGTGCCCCTCGTCTTCTAAGCCACTGCAGTTCTCATCCCCGAAGGAGGTTTCATGACTACGTCAGAACCCAACTCACTTCCCCTGGACGGCATCACTGTGGTGTCCATGGAGCAGGCCGTTGCCGCTCCGTTCGCCACCCGTCAGCTGGCGGACCTGGGTGCGCGCGTCATCAAAATCGAACGTGCCGAAGGTGATTTCGCCCGCAACTACGACGAAACCGTCAACGGCATGGCCAGCTACTTCGTGTGGCTCAACCGTGGCAAGGAATCAGTGGTTCTCGACCTCAAGTCCGAGCAGGGCAAAGAGGTCATGCGCGAGCTCATGAAGGAAGCAGATGTCCTCGTGCAGAACCTGGCACCCGGCGCCGCCGAGCGACTGGGTCTCGGCGCGGAAGCACTGCAGGAGATCAATCCCCAGCTGATTCACGTGTCGATTTCCGGGTACGGCATGGGCGGTTCCTACACCAAGCGCAAGGCTTACGACCTGCTCATCCAGTGCGAGTCCGGGTTACTCTCCGTCACGGGCACCCCGGAGGCTCCGGCCAAGGTGGGCGTGTCCGTAGCGGACATCTCCGCCGGCATGTACGCCTACTCCGGAATCCTTGCAGCCCTGATTCAGCGCGGCAAGACCGGCAAGGGTCAGGTGCTGGATATCTCCATGCTCGAGTCCCTGGGCGAGTGGGTGCAGCAGACCTACTTCTTTGCCGAGTACGGCGGCAAGGCCCCGCGCCGCGCGGGAGCGTCCCACGCGAGCATCGCGCCGTACGGCCCGTTCCAGACCTCGGAGGGCACGGTCTTCCTGGGGATCCAGAACGAGCGCGAGTGGCAGTTGTTCTGCGATCAGGTCATCGAGCGCCCGGACATGGCGCAGGATCCGCGGTTCACCCCCAACGCCCGCCGTGTGGAGAACCGGGAGGAACTGGACGACATCATTGCCGAAACCACTTCCACGCTGAGCACCAAGGAGTTGCAAGCTCGCCTGGACGCCGTGGGGATCGCCAACGCCCAGCTGCGGGACATGCACGGGTTCTCCGCCCACCCGCAGTTGGCCGAGCGCAACCGTTGGCGCGACGTCGAAACCCCGGCCGGCCCGGTGCGGTCCATGATGCCCCCGGCCACGTTGGAGGGTACCGAGCCCGCGATGAAGCCCGTGCCCGCCCTGGGTGAGCACACGGACGCGGTCATCAAGGAGTTCTTGGGTCAGGCCTAGCGTTCCTCGCCCAGGCCGGATCCCGATCGCCGACGCCGCTTGCCCCCTTCCCGGGGCGGGCGGCGTCGGGGCTGTGTGGGAACCATTTCGTGACGCCTTACTGCACGGTAAGGCACCCTACCCAGCAGTAAGGCGTCATCAAATGGCCGGTCGTGGAGGCCCCCGCCAGGTGGCTGGCATCATGGGAGCCATGAGCCGTTCCGCATTCACCACGCACACCGCACACGTCAACGACATCGACCTCGCCTACACGGACGAGGGCCAGGGGGCCCCGCTCGTGTTGTTGCACGGTCACGCCTACGACCGCTCCATGTGGGACGGTCAGGTCAAGGCCTTCAGCGAGCAAGGCTGGCGCGTGATCGCGCCGGACCTGCGTGGATTCGGTGAATCGGAGGTCACCCCCGGCATTGTGTACACGGAGGAATTCGTGGCGGACGTGATCGCACTGCTCGACGAGCTGCAGGTGCAGCGGGCGGTGCTGTTGGGCTTCTCGATGGCCGGTCAGGTGGCCATGCAGCTAGTCGAATCCCACCCGGAGCGCGTGAGCGCACTCATCATCAATGACACGGTCCCGCAGGCCGAGGACGCGGCGGGGCGGCGGCGGCGTCATGTGGCCGCGGACGGAATCGTGAGCGGCGGCATGGACGCGTACGGCGAGTCCGCGTTGCCCAAAATGATCTGGGAAGACAACGTCCAGCGGCTGCCCGAGGTCGCCAAGACCGTGCTCGAGATGATCCAGGCCTCGCCGCTCGAGGGCGCCACCGCGGCGATGCGCGGCCGCGCCGAACGCAACGACTTTGTCGAGACACTCAAGAACTTCGACAAGCCCGCCCTGGTCATCGCTGGCGACAACGACGCGTTCGACGGCGGCGCAGCCCAGCGCATGGCCGAGCTGCTGCCTCACGGCGAGTTGGCCGTGATCACCAACTGCGGCCACACCCCGAACATGGAGAATCCCGAGGAGTTCGACGCCGCTCTGGGCACGTTCCTCGGGAAACTCTCCTGACCCTCTCCACGGGGTTTGTTGGCTGGGGCCTTACTTGTTCCAGGCTCCGGCCAGCAGTTCCATGCCCTTGAGGACGTCCGCCTGGCGGGTGGCCACGGGGGAGATCATCAGTTCATCGGCATCCGCATGCTTGGCGAACCCTTCGAGGTAGTCGACCACGGTGTCAGGGGTTCCCACCGCCATGTACTTGAGCATGTGCAGGATCTGCTGCGCGGCGGGGGATGCCATGACCATATCCATCTCATCTTCGGTGAACTCGCGGCCGCGGCCCACCATCATGCGCACTCGGGCCCGCTGGGTGGCTTCGAGTTGACGAGCGGCGTCGTCGGCGTCCTCGGAGGCGATCACGTTGACCGCAGCGATCACGTACGGCCCGGCCAGCTGCTCCGAAGGCTGGAACTGGGTGCGGTAGGTGTTGACCGCGTCCACCAGGGCATCCGGGGCGAAGTGTGAAGCGAACGCATAGGGCAGACCGTAGGACGCGGCCAACTGCGCACCGAACAACGAGGACCCCAGGATGGTCAGCGGCACGTTGGTGTTGGCGCCGGGTGTTGCAGAGACTCCGGGGATGCGCGAGTTGCCGGTCAGGTAGCCCTGCAGCTCCTTGACGTCCTGCGGGAAGTTTTCAGCGGACTGAGGTGAGCGGCGCAGTGCCTGTAGCGTGCGCGGATCCGTACCGGGTGCGCGGCCCAGGCCCAGGTCGATACGCCCCGGGTAGAGCTCGGCCAGGGTGCCGAACTGCTCGGCAATCGTGAGCGGGGAGTGATTGGGCAGCATGACGCCGCCGGAACCCAACCGGATCGATTCCGTCTTGGACGCAATGTGCGAGATCAGCACGGCCGGCGCGGAGGACGCGATGGTGGGCATGTTGTGGTGCTCCGCATACCAAACGCGCGTGTATCCGAGCCGCTCGGCTTCCTGAGCCAGGGTCACGGAATCGGCGAAACTCTCACCCACGGACTGATTCTTGCGGACGGTTGCGAAATCAATGACGGACAGCGGTTGGCGCACGTAATACCTCACTTCTTGATGATGCTTTCTACGGGAAATAACGGCGTGCGAGGTCTACTAATTCCCCGCCGCGCCGCTGTTAGACTCAGCGACGATCCGCCAGTCAACTGCGTCCATGGGGAGGGTGCATGAGGTACACCGTGCGCAGTTCGTCTTCCCGGGTATCGGCGGAAGCCACGACCCGTGGGTAGGCACGCGGATCGCAACCCGCGCTGGAGCGTGTCTCGCGCGGCAGTTCTGGTCACCGGTCTGACCGCCTTTTCCGTGATCCTCGGCTTCGGTCGGGACATCGTGATTGCCGCGGTGTTCGGCGCCGGCGCCGGACTGGATGCCTACCTCGTGGCCCAAGGCCTGATGAACGTGGTGCTCGCCCTCATTGCGGATGCCATGGCCCGCTCGGTGACTCCCGTGACGGCCCGCCAGGCCGCCGAGGAGACGGGCAAGTGCCAAGGGCATCGAAGCTTCAACGTGGCCCTCACGGTCACCATGGTGATCCTGGGGCTCATAGCCGTTCTCGCGGGCATCTTCACCGGCCCGGTGACGGCCGTGATCGCACCCGGGTTCGGCCCGGAGCAGACTGCCATCACGGAACACCTGATGCGGATCGTGCTGCTGGCCACGGTGTTCATTGCCGGCACCAACCTGATCGCCTCGCTCGTGCAGGCTCACGGTCGTTTTGCCTGGTCCGCGCTGGAGGGTGTCCCCTTCAACATTGTGATGATCGCGGCTGCGGGGTTGTTCGGGCCCGTGTACGGCATCGAGGCGCTCGCGTGGGGCTTCGTGATCGGCTCCGCGCTGCGGTTGTCCTTCCAGATCCCACCGCTGCGCACGCTGGGGACCAAACTGCGACCGAGCTTTGACCTCAAGGATCCGGGGTTCCGCGAAATCGCCCGGCTGGCCCCGCCCATGCTGGTGGGCACGGCGCTGACCAACGTGAACACCATGGTGGACCGCGCGGTCGCCTCCAGCCTGGACGAGGGCAGCATCACCGCGCTGTCCTACGGATGGCGACTGGTGCACTTGCCCGAGACGTTGCTGATCGCCTCGCTTCTGGTCCCGCTCTACCCGGCGTTGAGCGCATCGGCCAAGAACGCCCCGGAGCTGCGTCGGCTCGTGGGCAGGGGGCTTTCTGTCACGGTCACGGTGTTGACGCCCATCTGCGTGGTGCTCGCCGTGGGTGCCGTCTCGGTGGTCGACCTCGCGTTCGGTTACGGCGCGTTCGACGACACTCAGGTCGCCGTCACCGCCACCGCACTCCTTTGGTACACCCCCGCGTTGCTGGCCCTGGGTTGTCGGCAGGTCATCGTGCGGGCCTCCTACGCCGTGGGGGATTCCCGGTCTCCGGTGACCATTGCCATTATCGCGATGGTCATCAACGTGGTGGGTGACATCGTCCTGGGCCCGCTCATGGGCGTTGCGGGCATTGCCCTGGCCACCACGTTGTCGTTCATCTTCGCCGCGGTCGGTAATGGCTGGTTGCTTTACCGCAGGCATCACGGGCTGGAACCGGGCATGCTGCGCGGGCTCGTTGTCCGTGCGGTCCTGTTGGCCGCAATTGCCACCGTGGGGGCGCTGGCCCTGCAGACATTCGTGGTCGATCTACCGGCGTTCGTCATCCTCGCGACGATCACCGCTGGAGTCTTCGCGATCTACCTTTTGGGGCTGCTGTTCATGCGCGCCCCCGAGCGCACCGTGGTGACGGAGATGATCGGCGCCATGCGGCGCAAGAAGCGCGGCTAGCTCCGGCCAGGAAGCAAGCTCTGCAGCCGCTGGGTCACCAGATAGCCGGCCGGCGCGGGATCCTTGGGGTCCCACACACTGTGCCGTGCCCGCATGCCCCAGCGCAGAGTGTCCACGACGTCGCTCGCGAGCCCGCCGCGGCGCTCGCGGTTGGCGCGCCGAAGATCGCCGGCGAACCACGAGTAACGCACACCGGGGCGACCGTCGGAAAGGTTCGGCATGGGCTCTCCCAGCTCGGTACGGGCCCAAGCGTCGACCAGTCCCGGGCGGGCCTTTTCGGCCAGTGCCATAGAACCGTAGAAGCGGCCGTTGAGGTCGGTGAGGTGGGGAGCGCCGTCGTCACCGGTGAGGAACTGGAGTTCCACCAGGCCGGACCACCCGAGATCGCGCAGGAGGTCCTCGGAACGGGCGACCAGTTCCTCATCCACCGGGACCGTGACGGCTCGGGATGAGGCGCCGTAGGGCGTGGGGAACAGCCGCGGGCTGACCTGTTGAACGCGGGCGCGCAGGCGGCCCTCGTGGAAAATGCCAATGAGCGCACTGAGGCCGCCGTTGACGGGGCGCTGCAGGATGGGCTCGGCCCCGGCGTCCAGGATGCGCTCCACCTGGGACTGAGCGGAAGCGCTGTCCGCGAACAGTCGGGCGTCGATGCGGTGGGGGCGGGTCTGGCCCTGTGACCAGTGGGCACGGCACTTGACCACCACGGGCCCATGCCAGTTGGCGAGTTCCTCGCGCGTTGCGGCCACGGTGTAGGGAGCGGCCAATCCGGCTACTGCGGAAGCTTCCGCGAGGGTCACCTTGTCCAGGCCGGCGTGCACTGCGGACTTGTCGGGGTGGGGCACAACCGCGGGGATCTGGTCCTTGTATGCGGACAACGCGGCCATCCAGTCGTCACCGCCGCCGAAGACGATCTCGTAGGAGCCCTCCTCGATGGCGGCTTGAACTCCGTGCAGGAACGCGGAATCGTCCCCGCGAGGCTTGGGCACAAAATGATGCACGGAACTCGCTCGAGACGCCCCGGGCATTCCGCCGCCGATAGGCGTGCCGATTCCCACGTGCCACCCCGCGCGTCCAAGCGCGCGTGCACCCGTTAGAGCCCCCCGGTCGCGTCCCGTGCTGACGATCAATGCACGACGCTGTCTAACCATGTTTTGACAGTAGCAGTGGAGGTCACCGGTGGGTGAACAACCGGTTAACCATGTCGGGGGTGCTGCGTACGCTGGATGCATGACCAGGTTCGAGGTCAATGAATTGTTCTCCGTGCCCCGTGAACGTCAGGAACCGGCTCCCGGCGCGGTGCACCTTCCTGACTGGTTGGATCCCGAACGGCAGGCCCAGTTGGTCACGCAGTGTCGCGTGTGGGTCAGGGACTCTCCCATGCGCCACCAGGTGATGCCCGGCGGAGGCCGGATGTCCGTGCAGTCCGTAATGCTGGGGCGCAATTGGCGGCCCTACCGGTACGGGGCGAGTGCGGGTCCGGGGATCCAGGAGCTACCGGACTGGCTGGTGCACACGGGTCAGCGTGCCGCAGCGGACGCGTACGGGGAGCTCAGTGAGTTGGCGTTGAACTTCGAACCGGATTCCGCGCTGATCAACTACTACGACTCCCAGGCACACATGGGTATGCACCAGGACAAGGACGAATACTCGGCCGCGCCCATCGTGTCCCTGTCACTGGGGGACACGTGCGTGTTCCGGTTCGGTAATACTGAGACCCGCACCGCGCCCTATCAGGACATCGAACTGCGCTCGGGGGACCTGTTCGTCTTCGGCGGCCCGTCCCGGTACGCGTTCCACGGAGTGCCCAAGGTGTACCCCGGAACCGGTGGTCCGCAGTTGGGCATGAAGCACGGTGGCAGGCTCAACATCACGCTGCGGATGACCGGGGACGGGGCTAGCGGAGGGTTTGGGCTTGAGAAGCGGGGCGGGTGAGGCGGGTCCGTTCAGATCCGGTGCGGCGGCCTCGGTGGAAATGCCAGACTGAACCCATGGACGCAGAGGCAGTGGATCGAGAACCCACGGACGAACAAGTGGATCGCTATCGGCTCTTGGCCGGTGACCACGCAGCGGGTGTGGGCGTGGTGTGTTCGCGGCACCGCGGCAAGGATCACGCGGCCACGGTCACCGCGTTCGCGGACGTCTCCTACGATCCGCCCACCATGCTCGTGTGTCTTTACGACATGGGGCGGATCTGCGAGGCCGTGGAAACCTCCGGTGTGTGGACCCTGAGTCTGCTGAACTCGTCCCAGCGATCCGTGGCCAACTGGTTGGCGAGTCCCGGCAACCCCGTGGACGGGCTGCTGGATTCCGTTCCGTTCCACCGCACCGAAACCTACGGCACCCCGGTGTTGGACGGTTCCCTGGCCTGGTTCGAACTCGAAACCGTCTCCAGCCATACCGCGGCCACCCACGAGGTGTTCATCGGCCGCGTGGTGGCCATGGGCCGGGGCGAGGGTGCGGGCAATGCCGACGCACCGCTCGTGCACTTCGCCAAGGAATACCGTTCGTTGCGCTAGCCAACCGCGCTGACGCGACCACGTGAGCACCAGGGAGCAGGCAGTAATTGTGACGGACTGTTGCGCTGCCGGATGAACAAATCCGGAGCGGCCTGGAATTGTGGAGAGTCAGCCCCCGTTACAGCTACCACGCGCCTCGCAGTGTTTGAGGCCGTCAACCACGTCCACCTTCGGAAGGACTTTCCATGACAGATCAGCCTCGCAACGCACCATCCGGAGCTTCGCAGCCCGGCGCGGACTCTGCTGATCTGATGTCGCCGGACCGTCACGAGCACGTCCTGGATTCGGTGCCCGCCACCGGGAAAGAAGCGGAGCACGCCTCGGCCAAGGTCGCCGACTTCGTGGCACCCACGGAGGACCTCATCGAGGACGACAACCTGATCAACGGGTTCAAGGCGGCCTTCGGACAGCACCCCGCGGGAATCGCGATCATCACCGTGGCGGGACCGGAGGGTCCGGTGGGTCTCACGGCGTCGTCGTTATCGTCGATCTCTGCGCAACCGCCCATCCTGGGTTTCTCACTCCAGGCCAAACGCGGTTCGGCCGCGATCGTGGCCGACGCAGAGTCATTCCTGGTGCACTTCCTGGACGCGGACAACATCGACCTGGCCCGTGCCTTCTCGATCTCCGGCGCCCCGCGCTTCGGCGAGGACATGCCGTGGGAATCGTTGCCCACCGGTGAGCCTCGCCTGCTGGGAGTGCGTCGTGTGCTGCGTGCCGTGCCGCTCGCCCGGGTCAAGGCGGGCCCCGCACTGGTCTTCAACGCATCTGTCGTGGAGAATCTGGGCGACCAGGGCTCGGGCGAACCCCTGGTGTACCACCAGCGGCAGTTCCACGGGCTCAGCCAACAGTCCGTGATCGACTACCAGATCTGAACGCGGGAACGCCGCGCGTAAGGAAACGGGCAAGGAAGGAGGCACGCAGTGAGCAATATCGAACCGGATCCTTCAGAGCAACTCTGCGGAGAGGATGAGCCCACGCAGGGCCTGGAGATCATCGTTCCCCGTGAGGTTCCGCTGGGTGGGCCGCGTGCCATGCAGGTGCGCAGGACCCTTCCCGCGCGCGGGCGCACCATGATCGGCCCGTGGTGCTTCGTGGACCATTACGGCCCCGATGACGTCAGTGAGACCGGTGGCATGAATGTTCCGCCGCACCCGCACACCGGGCTGCAAACGGTGTCGTGGCTGTTCACCGGCCGCATTGACCACGAGGACTCGGCCGCTCATCAGGCCACCGTGACCCCGGGCAGTATCAACCTGATGACCGCAGGTCGCGGCATCAGCCACACCGAATACTCCACCGCCGACACCACCGTGTTGCACGGTGCCCAGCTGTGGCTGGCGCTACCCGATGAATCCCGCGACACCGATCCTGGTTTCGAGGCCTACACCCCCGAGCCGCTGAGCGGTGACGACTGGGATCTGCGCGTGTTCCTGGGCGAATTCGCGGGGCAGCGCTCGCCGGTGCATTCGTTCCATCCCGTATTGGGCGCCGAGCTCGTGGTGGATGCCACCGAGCACACCGTGGAGGTCGAATTCGACCTCCACGAGGACTTCGAACACGGCGTGCTGCTGGACGAGGGTAAGACCCTGATTCAGGTGGACCCCGATGACGGCGGTCCCAGGGGAGTTCTCAAGACCGCTCAGCTGGCCCACCTCGCGACCGGTGCCCGCAAGTTGAAATTCCAGGTACCCCAGGGCGAGCAGGTCATCCTGTTGATCCTGGGCGGCACCCCGTTCGGCGAACAGATCACCATGTGGTGGAACCTTGTGGGCCGCTCCCACGACGAGATTGTCGCCTATCGCGATGCCTGGCAGTCCGCCATCAATGCCGACGACGCCCCGCCCGCTGCGGAGGCCGATCCGCACGGCAGGTTCCTGAGCGTCGTGGCCGATTCGCACCACGACGGCGCTCTTCCGGCGCCCAAGCTGCCCAACGTGCGGCTCAAGCCCAGGCCGTAGGGCGGCGTCGAAAACACTTAGGAGAACCCGATCCGCATCCGGATCGGGTTCTTCTATGATCTAGATCATATAAATAGTTTCCATGGAATTGGTTGACATCTCAACACAGGGGAGTAAAGTAGTTTCCGAAGCAAGCAGTTGTTCCCCGGGCCAACGGGGAGCGCGATATTTCTAAGGAGATTCCCTATGACTACTTTGAACGGCATGACCACCGGCACCTGGACCCTGGACCCCGCTCACACCGAGATCGGCTTCAGCGTTCGTCACGCAGGCATCTCCAAGGTGCGCGGCCAGTTCTCGGACGTCTCCGGCCAGCTCAACGTGGCTGAGGACGCAGCACAGTCCACCGGCGAGATCGTGGTGGGCATGGCTTCCGTGGACACCAAGAACGAAGCTCGTGACAACCACGTCCGTTCCGAAGAGTTCTTCGACGTGGAAAACCACCCGCAGATGACCTACCAGGTCACCGGCGTGGATCTGACCGACGGCGAAGGCACCGTGTCCGGTGAGTTGACCCTGCGCGGCGTGACCAAGCCGGTCGAGCTGAAGGCAGAGTTCAACGGCGTGGCCGTTGACGCCTTCGGAGTGACCCGTGCGGGCTTCACCGCCTCCACCTCGATCTCCCGCAAGGAGTTCAACGTGACCTGGAACGCGGCTCTCGAGGCCGGCGGCGTGATGGTGTCCGACAAGGTCAACATCGACCTGGACGTCGAGTTCACCGCTCCCGAAGCCAACTGATCCCGCACATGCGGTCACTGCGCGGGCCAGGGAGAGGGTCAGCGCAGTGACTGCACAATGAAGTACAGCAAGGGCACCAGTACAAGTCCGAGCAGGGCAATCCGCCGCAATCGCACTTCCATGCGAGCGGCGTTGATCTGACGCTTGTTCCCCCCGGTGTCCTGACGGTCTTCAATGAGCGGGGCTGTCCCGGTCGCAGATTCCTGCGGCCGGGACTTTTCCCTGTCCGGAGTCTGATCCGAGCGCGGGGTGGTGTCCCCGGCGTCTCCGGTACTGGCGGGGCCAACTGGGTCAGGATCCGAACCCGGTTGCTGCGGTGACGTGGCCACGATGTGCCTCCTGGGCTGAGAATTCTATGAGCGCAAGCGTGCGGGTCAACGCCATCTGGTGGTCATGATCAGTCCGGTCATCATGAAGACGAGGCCGATGATCAGGTTCCACACGTTGATCCCCGGAATGGGAAGTGTGCCCTGGAACAGGTAGTACACGATGATCCACAGCAGGCCCACGATCATCAGGCCGATCATAACCACCTTGTACCACATGGGGGTCGGCTGGGGCTCGCCGGTGCGGTCGCGTTTGGCTGCCTTGCGCAGGGCCTTCTTGTTCTTCTCGCCCTCCAGCTCGTCCGTGCCGTCCGCCGTTGCGGAGGTGGAGCCACCGTTGTCACGGGCTACCGACTTCTCGAACGCTTCCGCATGACGATTGCGGGGCAGGTTCTGGGCGGCCAGTTCGGTCAGCTGACGATCCTCGTCCGTGATCGCGTACTTCTGGTTGGATTCCAGGGACTCGCGGGACTTACCGAATCGCTTCTTGGGCTGGGACACTACTGATCATTCCTCCTGCTGCGTGGGACGTGCGGGGTTCGGACCCCTCCACGGTACGCATTGCGAGCGTGAGACGCCTGGGCGTGAAACCGGCGTTCAGTCTACCGCTCACGCGGGCGTAGACTTGCGCGATAGTTCCGTCTAATCGCTTGTACGCGCAGGAGTAGCTTTCGTGTCCGTGAAGATTCTCGTGGTGGATAACTACGACAGCTTTGTCTACACCTTGGTGGGTTACCTCCAACAGTTGGGGGCCGAAACCACGGTGATCCGCAATGACGACCTCGATGTCGCGGCGGTGACCGCTCTGGCCGGTGAGCACCAGGGCGTCCTGCTGTCACCGGGGCCCGGCGCACCGGCGGATTCCGGTGTCTGCCCAGACCTGATCCGCTGGGCCGAACAGACCAGGACCCCGCTGTTGGGTGTGTGCCTGGGTCACCAGGCGCTCGGCGAGGTCTATGGCGCCAGCGTGGGTCACGCGCAGCAATTGATGCACGGCAAGACTTCCCAGCTGATCCACCACGGTACGAGCGTGTTCGCTTCCGTACCGTCCCCGTTCACGGCCACGCGTTATCACTCGCTCGCCGTCGACGCCGCTGCGGTCCCGGACTGCCTCGAGGTCACCGCGACCACCGAGGACGGCCAGGTGGTCATGGGGCTCAAGCACCGCACCGCGCCCCTGCACGGCGTGCAGTTCCACCCCGAGTCCGTGCTCACCGAGGGCGGGTACCTCATGCTCGGCACGTGGCTCGAGGAGGTCGGGCAGGTGGGTGCCGCAGCCGCGGCCGCCGGGTTGTCCCCGCTCATGACCGCCTGAGAGTTCAGCGTCCCGCTGCGTTCGGGTCTCGTCCGGATGCGACGTCACGCACAACCATGACCGGCATCAGCGGTGACCTTCACGGAAACGCCGTGCTCCCCGAGAAGGGGGAGCACGGCGTCGTCGTCTGTGGAGCGGCTAACCCCGGGAGCGGGTAGATGCCGGGGTCGGCCTCTCAGCCTGTTCGTCCGAACCATTGCCGGCCGATTCGGGCTCGGCAGACGGTGTGGGCTCGGCCGAGGTCGGTTCCGCCGTCGGCTCCTCACTGGGCTCCGGCGTGGGGGTGGGTGTGGCCGTGGGTGACGGCGTCACCTGACGCGCAATGGTGAGTGTGACCGTGGACCCCTGGGCCACCGAAGAACCGGCCGGGGCGGACTGTTCGAGCACGGTGTCCGTGGCCTCATCCCGGGAATCCCGGACTGCGATGTTGAAGTTCAACCGGACGTTGTCCGCGCGTAGGGCGCTCTCGGCTTCGGCGCGGGACATGCCCACGACGTCCGGCACGGTCACCCGACCGCTGGAGACCTGCAACTGCACGGGGCTGTCCTTGTCGAGCGAGGTGCCGCCAGCTGGATCGGTGGACATCACCACGTTCTCGGGAACGGTTGCGCTGTTGGCCGTGCTGACCATGCCCACGCTCAGGCCCGCTTCACGCAGGGCATTGCGGGCGTTGTCCAGGGTCTGACCGACCAAGTCATTGGGGACGTCCACGGTGCCGGGCCCGTCCGAGACGGTCACAGCCACGCTGGAACCCACCGCCACCTGATCGCCCGCGGAAGGATCCATGGTGATGACGTGCTTCTCCGGCACGGAATCGCTGTTCTCGGTGCTGAAGGTGGGCTCGAGCTGGGCGTCACGCAGCGTGTTCTCCGCTGTGGTGCGGTCCATTCCCACGACCTGCGGAACGGAAACCATGGACGGCTGCTCCACCTGCTGGTTCTGCCACCACTGCACACCCAGGACACCGCCGATTCCGAGCCCCGTGATGAGCAGGACGATCAGCACCGCGGGGAGGATCCAGCCGTTGCCGCCCTTCTGCTTGTCCCGCTTGGCAGGCGCGGCCTGCTTGTCCCGCTTGGCAGGCGCGGCAGCCGCGGCACCCGGTCGCACGTCCTCGGTGTCCTCATCCGGATCGAGTTCGTAGTGCAGGGGGTCATCATTCGCGTCGACCGGTTGCTCGGCGGTCTCACTGCGTCCGGCTGCGACTACGGCGCCGGCGGCGGCTCCCGCACCCACAGCAGGGAGGGTTTTCGTGTTGGTGTCCGCGGTCTGCGTGGGATCCATTGCCTGAGTGGCCTCGAGATCATCCGGCAACTCCACGAGAACTGTACGCAACGCGCGGCGCATCTGAGCGGCGTCGGAAAAGCGATGGTCCCGGTCCTTGGCCAGCGCCCGTTCCATGAACCGGTCCACGGACTTGGGCAGCTGGGGGTTCAACGCCGACGGCGCGGGCGGCGCGTCCCGCACGTGCTGCGCTGCGATCGCGACCGAGGACTCGCCCACGAACGGTGCGCGGCCGGTGAGCATCTCGAACAGCACGCACGCCGCGGAATACAGGTCCGAGCGCGGGTCCACCGAGGCACCGCGGGCCTGCTCGGGGGACAGGTACTGCGCGGTGCCCAGGACCGCTTGGGACTGCGTGAGCGCGGCCTGGGTGTCCTCGACGGCGCGCGCGATGCCGAAGTCCATGACCTTGACCCCGCCGTCCGGGGTGACTTTCACGTTGGCCGGCTTGATATCGCGGTGCACGATGCCCGCGCGGTGGCTGAAGGAGAGGGCATCCAGAATGCCGAACATGTACTCGATGGCCTGCTCGGGGTCGATGCCCTTACCGTGGATCAGTTCCCGCAGGGTCTGGCCGGGGACGTACTCCATCACGATGTACGGCCGGGTCACGCCGTCCGGGCCCTGCGGCTTGATCTCGCCGGTGTCGTAAATCGAGACGATCGTGTGGTGGTTCAGGGAGGCCACTGCTTGTGCCTCGCGCTGGAACCTCTCGTGGAACGTATCGTCCGCGGCGAGTTCGGGTCGCAATACCTTGATGGCTACGCGACGCCCCAGACGGGTGTCCTCACCCACGTGCACAGTGGCCATGCCACCGCGACCGATGACCTCACCGACCTTGTACCGGTCGTTGATCAGGTCTGGCATTGCGGGCATCGGCATGCTGGGTCACCCCTCGGTTCCGGTGCCGGCACCGGAACCCTGCTCGGCGCCGCTCACGCTCTGCTGGCCCTGGGCAGCATCCGAGCGCGGAGCCTCGGCCACGCTCTGCAGCTGACCGTCCGCGGGTGACGACGCCGCGGCGTCGGGATCGGCGGCGGCTTCTGCCGCCGGGGTGGCCGCGGAATCATCGCGGGCCCCGGGGTTCTGGGTGGCGGCCGGGGCGTCGTCGGGAGCCTGGGTGGGCTCGGCGGGCTGCGGTGCCTGCGTCTGCTCCGGCGCGGGGTTCTGTGTGGCCGGGGCATCCTGCGCGGGAGCCTCCGAATCCTGCTGGCCGCCGCCATTGTTGCCGGCCTCGGGAGACCACGCGACGTAGAGGATCACGGTGGAACCCACGGCGACCTCGGTACCCGCTTCAGGGTCCGAGGAGATCACGGTGCCATCGGGGTTACCACTTCCCTGCTGCAGCCGCTTGTCCACGTTCACACCGAGCTGCGCGATGTCATTGGCTATCTCGTCACCGTTCTGGCCCACGATGCTCGCCGGAAGCGTGACCATCTCCGCGGAGGGGCTCGCGGTGGAAGACGTCACGGTGCCCTGCGGAGTGGAATCGCCATCGTCCCGGTTGCCCAGAGCCCACAGTCCGAAGATCACGCCGCCCAGCAAGAGCAACACCAGGGGCAGCACCCAGGGCCACGGAGACTTACGCCGACCAGCCGATTCGGAGCCACCCTTGCCCGTGGAGTCGGAGTGCTCCACGGCGTCGAACTGTGCGGTGGAGGGGTGGGCACTGTACTTGGGATCCGGTCTATTGGCGGCGGCTGCGGAACCGACGACCGCCGGTACGGCTGCCGAACCCGTGGAACGCGGCATGGGCCGGGTGCGATCATCCTTGACCGGGGAGATCGCCTCGGTGGGTTGGTCGTCCTCGGGGTGGTCGGGGAGGAACTGAGCCATCCCGGGAACCATGGCCACGGCGGACTTCACGTCGTTGCGTCGGAGTGCATCCACGGCGTTGGCCAGCTTGCCGGCGTTCTCCGGGCGGTCCTGCGGATCCTTGGCGAGCATGGACATGATCAGCGCGCGAACCGGTTCCGGAATGCTGTCCGGAAGCGGCGGTGGCGGATCGTTGACCTGGGCCAGGGCTATGGCGATCTGGGATTCACCGGTGAACGGTCGCTTCCCAGCCAGCAGTTCGTAGCCGATGATGCCCAGCGAATAGATATCGGAGGAGCCCGTGGCGGTCTGGCCCGTGGCCTGTTCCGGCGCCAGGTACTGGGCGGTGCCCATGACCTGACCGGTGGCAGTGAGCGGCACCTGATCCGCCAAGCGGGCGATGCCGAAGTCCGTCACCTTGACCCGGTTGTCCGGGGTGATGATCAGGTTGCCCGGCTTCACATCGCGGTGTACCAGACCCTGCGCATGAGCAGCGGCCAAGGCGCGGGCAGTCTGCCCGATGTAGTTCAGAACGGTGTCCGGCTCGAGCGACTTCTTGCGATCGATCACGTTGGACAGCGGATCACCCGGAACCAGCTCCATGACCAGGAACGCGGAGCCTTCGTCCTCGCCGTAGTCGAAGACATTGGCCACGCCGGGGTGGTTGAGCAGCGCGGTGTGCCGAGCCTCGGCACGGAATCGCTGCAAGAAGGTCGGGTCGCCGTTGTATTCGTCCTTCAAGATCTTGACGGCCACGATGCGGCCCAGGACCTGGTCCTTTGCTTTCCAGACCTCTCCCATGCCGCCTATGGCGATACGTTCTGTGAGTGCGTAGCGCCCGCCCAAAATGGTGTTCGACGATGGTCTCACTGGTTCAACACCGCCTCAAAGAGTTGCTTAGCGCTCGGACTGGTCAACTGTGCACCGGTGGTTACGTCTACGTCTTCGATAACCACTGCCACCGCAATCTGGGGGTCGTTTGCGGGCGCAAAACCAGTGAACCACGAGTCGTTCAATCCTGCTTCGGTTCCCAGCTCTGCGGTACCCGTTTTGCCGCCTACTTCCACACCGGGAACGGCAGCGCCGCCGGCGATACCGTCACTGACGACCTGCACCATGAGGTCCTTGACGGTTTGGGCGGTCTCCGGATCCGTGGAACGGCGCAGCTGCTCGGCCTCGAAGTCCTGGATCACGGACAAATCGGAAGAGCGCACGGTTTTCACCAGCTGAGGTTTCATCATCACACCGTCGTTGGCGATCGCGGCGGACATCATGGCCACCTGCAGGGGAGTGGTGCGGACGTCGTACTGGCCGATCGAGGACAGAGCGAGCTGGGAGTCATTCATGTCCTCCGGGAACAGTGAGGGAGTCACCTGCAGCGGAATGGACAGGTCCTGTCCGTAGCCGAAGTTCTCCGCGGTCTTGCTGATGGCGTCCTGACCGAGGTCCATGGCGATCGACGCGAACGGCGTGTTGCAGGACTGCTCCAGGGCGAACTCCAGGTTCACCTCGGTGCGGGCCGCGCAGCCACCCTGACGGTAGTTGGGCAGGTTGACCGTGGTACCCGGTAGCGGAAGTTCCGCCGGGTTGGGCAGCGTGGAATCGGTGTCGTACTGACCGGACTCCAGGGCCGCCACGGTGTCGATGATCTTGAACGTGGACCCCGGTGCGTAGAGGTCGCCGGCGATGGCGCGGTTCTCCAAGGGCTTGTCCGGGTCGCTGTTGAGCTCGTCGGCGGCGGAGACCACTTCGTCCGCGTTGTGGGACGCCAAGCGGTTTGCATCGTAACCGGGGCTGGAGGCCATGGCCAGGATCTCGCCGGTCTGCGGATTCACCGCCACGATTGATCCCTTGTGGCCCTCCAGCAGATCGTGCGCGGTGCGTTGCAGTTCGGGGTCCAGCGTGAGTTCCACGGAAGCACCGGTGGGCTGATTACCCGAGAACAGGGACACCACACGGTTGTAGAACTGCTCGTCCGAGGCTCCGGACAGTTGCTCACCCATGGTCGCTTCCAGCCCGGTGGCGCCGTAGACCAGCGAGAAGTACCCGGTCAGGTGTGCGTACAGCGGAGAGGATTCGTACACGCGTTGGTGCTCGAAATCGTCCTGGGACGGAACGGACTTCGCGATCTCCTCGCCACCCACCAGGATGGACCCGCGATCCGAGCCGAACTGCTCGTACAGGGCCCGGTTGTTCCAGGGATTGGCCTCGAGTGACTTGGCGGCGAAGAACTGCACGTAGGTCAGCGCCAGGAGAAGGACCATCACAATGGCCACGGACGCGAACCACAGTCGACGAATGGACGTGTTCATTGTGTTCCTCCTTCCGGGGTCGAGCCCGATTGATCTGAAGATTTCGAACCGGAACGCCCTCGGATCCGGGAGATGACTTCGGTGGCCGTGCCTGCGTCGTCGTGGGGTCCACCCGTACCGGCGACCGAGGAGGACAACTCGGTGGTGGGCTCGGAGTCATCGAGCTCACCCTCCCGCTCCTGGTCATCACGCGTGGCCTTCACATGAGCTTGGAGTTCCGCGTAGTCCTCGTCGGTGGCCGGGCCGGTCAGGACCGGTCGACGGGCCGTGTGCGAGATGGCCAGGAGGACCGCGGTGATGATCCAGTTAGACAGCAAGGAGGAACCACCGGCGGACATGAATGGCGTGGTCAAACCCGTCAGCGGCAGCAACCGGGTCACACCGCCGATGACCACGAGCAACTGGATGATCATGAGCGCGGAGAGTCCCGCGGCCAGCAGCTTGCCGAAGTGATCACGGGTACCCAGGGCGGCGCGCAGGCCGCGGGTTGCGAACAGCAGGAACATGCACAGAATGGCGCCCAGACCGATCAGGCCGAGCTCCTCACCGAACGCGGTGATGATCATGTCCGAATTGGCATAGGAGACCAGATCCGGGCGGCCCTGGCCCAGCCCCTGACCGAACAACCCACCGGAGGCCAGCCCGAACAGTCCCTGGACGATCTGACCGGAGCCACCTGGAGAGCGGTTGTAGACCTCGGGTTCAAAGGCGTTGAGCCAGGAATCCAGACGCAGGCTCACGTGGGAGAAGATGCGGCTCGCCACGAAGCCGCCCACCAGCATGAGCGTCACGCCCAGGACGATCCATCCCATGCGGCCGGTGGCCAGGTAGATCATGACCAGGAACAGGCCGAAGAAGAGGATCGCGGTGCCCAGGTCACGCTGCAGCACGAGCACACCGATGGCGATCAGCCATGCGGCGAACATCGGAGCAATGTCCTTGAAACGCGGCAGCCGTACCGGGCCGATCTTGCGGCCGGCCAGCATGATCAGGTCGCGGTTGGTGGACAGGTATCCGGCGAAGAAAATGGCCAGGGTGATCTTGGCGATCTCACCGGGCTGGAACGTCCGTCCGGCCACGGAGATCCACAGCCGTGCGCCGTTGATCTCCACACCCAGGCCGGGCACCATCGGCAAGAGCAGGAGCAACGCGGACAACAGAAGAGAAATGTAGGTGATCTTGCGGAGCAGGCGGTGGTCCTTGAGCAACCAGAGCACGACGCACGCGACCACCATGGCCAACCCGGTCCAGACCACTTGGGTGTCGGAGGCGGTCTGTCCCGTGGAGAGATCGATGCGGTGGATCATGGCCAGGCCGAGACCGTTGAGGGTCACTGCAATGGGCAGCAGGTAGGGATCCGCGTAGCGGGCGCGGATCCACAACACCACGTGGATCAATAAGCCGCCGCCGGCCAGTACCGCACCGCTCGTGATGATGCGCCCCGGGTCCTCGGTCAGCTGATCAGGATCCACCAGGATGTTGGCGCCGATTCCAATGGCCAAGGCGATCAGCAGCAGGAACAGCTCCGTGATCCGCCGGGGTTTGGGCGTGACCTGCTCGTCAGGAGCGTTCGGGGGAGCGCTTGTCACGGCATTGCTCACGAGCCATCACCCCCATTGCTGTTCTCCGGAGTGGCGGAGGGGGAGCGAGAATCCTCCGGCGTGGGCGTGATGACCCTGACCTGGCCCGTGGGCTGCGGGCTGGGTTCGCCGTCCCCGGAGCTCGCCAGCTCGGTCACGATGCGTTCGGCCTCTTGGTGGCTTCCCGCGGGAATGGTTCCGCGCACGCGTTCCTGTACGTAATTGGGCAGACTGTCCACCTCAATGGTGGTGGTGCTGTTCAACTCGCTCAGGCTGATGGGGCCCAGGCTCTGGGACACACCGTTGTAAATGGCCACCTTCCCGTCGTTCTCGCCCACGTAGTACTGCGAAGAGGTCCAGGACTTGGCGGCCCAGCCGCCCAGCAGTAGCGCGAGCGCCGCGAGGCCCAACAGACCGATGACCAGCGCACGACGCCGCTTGCCGCCCTTTCGCTGCCGGCCCTCGCCGAACAGGGCGTTCCTGACCTCGTCCGGGTCTGACGGGATGTCCAGGGTGGAGGTGCGCAGCAGGGTGGCGCGGCGTTGGGCCACGGAATCGGTCACGGTGGGGATGCGACCCGTCTGGGTGGCGTTTGCCGCGGCGCCCACCAGCAGGTGGGGGCGTTCTGAGAGGTCCCGACGCAACGCGGCGGCCGAGGATTCTTCGGCTTCCGCCGGTGTGCGGTGATTGTCCGTGTAGCCGGCACCGGCCACGGGGGAGTCCAGGCTCGAGTTCCAGAGCTCTTCGTCCGCGAGCTGTTCGTCCGAGGTGCGGCTCTCGTCCGGTATTGCACCCACGGTTTCACCCGTGGTGGGGGCGGGTTCGCTGCCCTGGGGGATTTCCTGGACCTCGGCGACCACCACGGTCACGTTGTCCGGGGCTCCGCGGTCCAGGGTGAGTTCCACCAGGGAGTTCACGATCTGGTTGAGGTCTCCGGTCGAGCGCATGATCGATTCGATGGTCTGCGCGTTGACCACCGCGTTGAGGCCGTCCGAGCACAACAGCCAGCGTTCACCCACCTTGGGGGCAATGGTTTGTACTTCGAGTTCGGGGGAGGCGTCCACGTCGCCGAGCACGCGCATGAGCACGTTCTTGTGCGGGTGGCTTTCTGCCTCCTCGGGCCGCAACCGGCCTTCGTCGATGAGTCGCTGCACAAACGTGTGGTCCGTGGTGACCTGGCTGAAGCCTTCATCCTCGGACCAGCGGTACGCACGTGAATCACCGATGTGGGCCACGGAAATCGAGTCGCCGTCGATGAGCAGCGAAGTCACCGTGGTGCCCATGCCACCCAGACGGGGGTTGGTCTGGACCAGCTTGGCCAGGTTCTGGTTGGCGTTCTGGATCTCGTCCGCCAAGATCGTTTCGGCTTCACCTTCGTGACCCGGGTGATCCAGGTGGGTGAGGTCGATGACGGCCGATGCCGAAGCGACGTCGCCACCCACGTGGCCGCCCATGCCATCGGCGACCACGGCCAAGTAGCGACCCGCGTACGCGGAGTCGTCGTTCTTGGAGCGGACCCGGCCGACGTCCGAGCGTGCGGCAAAGCGGAAAGCAATGGGCATGAGTTAGGGCCTCAGTTCCATGACGGTTCGCCCCACCCGAAACTGCATGCCGGGTTCGACAGCCGCCGCGCGGGAGAGTTTCTGACCCTGCACGAATGTGCCGTTGGTGGAGCCCAGGTCCTCGAGGAACCAGCGTGAACCTTGGGGGAACAGTCGGGCGTGGCGGCCGGAGGCGTAGTCGTCCTCGAGCGGAACCGTGGCTTCGTTGGAGCGACCGAGCAGGACGGGCGCGGAACCGAGCTGGAAACTGCTGCCGGACAGGGGCCCTTCGATGATCATGAGGTTTCGGGGGCGGTGCCGTGTGCCACCCGTGGTGGTGGGACCGGATCCATTGGCGGCGGGTTGCTTGGCGGGACGTTCCTTGCGTGCGGATGTGCGCTTGTTCCGCGCGTTCTGCACAGCGGCCCGGGCCTTGTTGCCCACCGCGAGGTCGCGCGCCTGCGAGGCAATGACGGCGAAAATGAAGATCCACAGCAACGCCAAGAAACCGAAGCGCAACAGCGTGATGGTCAGCTCAGACACGTCAGCGCCCTTCCTTGGGGAGTAGCAACCGGAACACCAAACGGGTTCGCCCCATGGTAATCACGGATCCGTTGACCAGCTCGGCACGACCCTGCACGCGTTCACCGTCAACGTAGGAACCATTGGTGGAGCCCAGATCCACAGCAATGTAGTGCTGGCCCTGCCGCCGGATTTCCAGGTGCTTTCGGGAAACGCCGGTGTCCTCCACGGTGATGTCCGCCTCGGTGGAACGGCCTACGCTCACGGCGGGGGCGTTCAGGGAGAAACGTTCACCGCTGACTTCGATGACCGGGACGTACTCGACGGCTTGGTGCGGCTCGTGGCCTGGGCCGGGAGCGGCGTCGAACGGGGCCGGGCGTGATTCCTGACGCGGGGCGGGTGGTGGTTCCGGGGCGCGTACCGAGGCCGACGCCGCTCCGGAGGAACTCCCCGAGGACACGGTGCCAACGTCGGTGCGTTCGGAGGACGAGACGATCTGGAACTCCCCGGCCTCGAGATCCGGGTTGCGGATGAAGCTGACCCGAACGGCACCCTGCAGCGTGTAGGCCTGGGACCGCGCGTGCCGGATGATCACGTCGCACAGTTCTTCGGCCAGTTGCGTGCCCCATTCCTGGGCGCGGGGGAAATCGTCGTCCGAGAACTGGACGGTGAAAACGTTGGGTGCCATGGTGCGCCCGGCGGAGATCGTGAATGATTCCTGATCGAGTTCACGGCGCAGGGCGCTGGCGATCTCCACGGCTTCAACTCGTTTGCGGGAACCCGCGGTGAAAGCGGTGCGTACGGCCTTTTCGATACCGCTTTCCAAACCGGTCCAAAAACCCACTGCCGCCTCCTTCCACGCCAACCCGTGGCGGTCTCGTGTGCGCGCCGACCGGGGGAGGTGGGCGTGTGACGGTGAGTAGTCCCCAGAATAGTAGACACCCTGGCTGAGTAGCCGGTGAAAGTCAGGGGGGTGCCCGTCGGCAGTTTTCATTGCGAGCGAAGAGTCCGAGGTAATCCCCTAAAACTCGCGGGTAAGCGGGATAATTGACGTATGAAGCACACTGAGAAAATTCTGACCCTGAGTTCCTCCGCCGTGATCGGTGCGCTCCTGCTCTCCGGCTGCGGAGCCAACAACGACGAACCCGCCGCGGAAGCCCCCGCGGAGACTACCGCGGCCGTGCCCGAAAACGAGTCCACCGCCGAGATCACCGATGATCCCAGCGACGGCCAGGCCTCCGACCCCAGCGAGGACGCCTCGGGCTCCGCGTCGGCGAGTGACGAGGACGGCGGCGAGGCTGCGTCGCTGGCAGCGGTGGAGACCGTTCTTGCCAAGTACGAGGGCGGCGACGTGGCGGACATCGACTACGACCGTCGGAACAACGTCTTTGAGGTCGAGGTCATCCAGAACGACACCAAGCACGATGTCACCGTGGATGGTGCGGGCCAGAACATCACCAACGAGCGGGAGGACGGCAACGCGGACCAGGATGACCTGGACGAATTGGGTCAGGCCTCCATCTCCATCGACGAGGCCATCAAGCGCGTCTTCGAAGAGGCCTCGTCACAGGACGGCACCGTGCTGTTCGACGACGCCTCCCTGGACGAGGACAACGGCACCCTCAACTGGGAAGTTGAGCTGGACATCGACGATCGCGATGCCACGTACTACGTGGATGCGACCGAGGGCTCGGTACGCGCCGACAACTGACCCGCAGCTCGGGTCTTGCGTTCGTGAACAGCGGCTCTGCCCTGCACTACCTTTCGGTGGGTGCTCAGGGCAGGGCCGCTGCCAATTCCACAGCCTGTTTGATGGCCCGTTTGGCATCCAGTTCCGCGGCCACATCCGCGCCGCCGATCACGTGGACGGGCCGCGAGTCCCCGGCCAGTTCCCGAGCCAGCTCGTTGCGGGATTCCTGGCCCGCGCACAGCACCACGGTGTCCACCTCGACCAGGGTTTCCGTGCGCGGGTTCTCGAGGGCGACGCCGCCGCCCTCCTCGATGACACCTCCGGCCGGTCCCGGCGCGGCCACGGAGATGCGGACGCCGCGGTCCGTGATGTCCTGATATTCCACTCCGGTGATGAACACCACGTTGGCCATGCGTAGTTCCAAGCGGTGGATCCAGCCCGTGGTGGGGCCCAGGCGTGAGCCGGGTTTGGTGGTGCTCCGCTGAAGGACGGTGACCTGACGCAACGGGGGCTCGGGTGCGGGTGCGAGTAGCCCGCCGCGTGCTTCCAGCGAGCGGTCAATGCCCCATTCGGCATAGAAGTCCGCGGAGGGATTGTGCGTGAGGAAGTGCGCGACGTCGTACCCGATGCCGCCCGCGCCGATCACTGCGACCCGCTGACCGACCGGGGCGCCCTCCAAGACCTCTTTGTAGCCGAGCACCGTGGGCCCGGTGACCCCGGGGATTCCGGGTTGACGGGGGTCCACACCGGCCGCGATGACCACCCGGTCCGCGAAGGCCAGATCCTCCTGGGCGGCACGGTGGCCGGTGCGCACCGTGACTCCCAGCTCCTTCAACCGAGTGGAGAAGTAGCGGATCGTGTGCGCGTAGTCCTCCTTGCCGGGAATTCGACGGGCCAGCTGGAACTGGCCACCGAGTTCGGGCTGCTCCTCGAACAACGTGACGCGGTGACCGCGTTCCGCCGCTGCTTCCGCGAACGCCAGCCCAGCGGGTCCCGCACCCACCACGGCAATCTGTTCGGCCGTGCGGGTGGGGCCGAGAATCAGGTCCGTTTCCCGCATGGCCTGCGGGTTGACCAAACAGGACATGCGCTGGCCCGTGAAGGTGTGGTCCAAGCACGCCTGGTTGCAGGCAATGCACGTGTTGATCCGATCCGGCTGCGCCTCGCGCGCCTTAGCGACGAACGCGGCGTCGGCCAGGAATGGACGCGCCATGCACACGAGGTCTGCATCCCCGCGGGACAGTACCTCTTCGGCAAGCTCGGGGGTGTTGATGCGGTTGACGGTGGAGATCGGGATGCTCAGGTTCTCACGCAGGGCGTGGCTGACCCACGTGAACCCCGCTCCGGGCACGCTCGTGGCAATGGTCGGAATGCGGGCTTCGTGCCAGCCGATGCCCGTGTTGATGATGGAGGCACCGGCTTCTTCCACCTCACGGCCCAGGGCCAGTACGTCCTCGAACTCTTGGGCATCGGGCACCAGATCGAGGGCGGACAGCCGGTACATGATCAGGAAATCCGGGCTGGTGCGCTCGCGGACGCGTCGCACGATCTCGGTGGCGAAGCGGCGTCGGGCCTGGGGCGAGCCACCCCAGCGGTCGGTGCGCTGATTCGTGTGCTCGACCAGGAACTCATTGATCAGGTAGCCCTCGGAACCCATGATCTCCACGCCGTCGTAGCCGGCCTGCTGGGCCAGCTGTGCCGCGTGCGCGAAGTCCTCGATGGTGCGTTCCACCTCACTGTCGGACAGCTCTCGCGGCGTCACCTTATTGATGGGGGCGCGGATGGGCGAGGGTGCAACGGCGTGCTCGTGCATGCCGTAGCGGCCGGAGTGCATGAGCTGCAGGGCGATCAGGCCGCCCGCCTCGTGGACGGCCTGGGTCACCACATGGTGACGAGGGAGTTGATCCTCGGAACTGAGGTGGGCGCCGTTCTTGCGTGTGGCTCCCTCGGCATTGGGGGACACACCGCCGGTGACGATGAGACCCGCGCCGCCGCGGACGCGCTCCACGTAGAAAGCCGCAAGTTCATGTTCACCGCCGTCCTTTTCTTCCAGGCCGGTGTGCATCGATCCCATGATCACGCGGTGCGGGAGGGTTGTGGAACCCACGGTGAGGGGGGACAGTAAGTGGGGATAGGGCGCAGTCATCCGATACTCCAAGTCTCAGGTACTTACCCCAAGACTATGCGATGAGTGACCGGCGTCACTAATTACTCCGCGGGCGAACCCTTGTTCCTGGTGGAGTGTTCGCGAACTTGTTATTATGAATACATCAAAATAAACCGCACCATGACAGCGGCGAGTTTTCAGTACGCCGGGTGCACAAGGAGGTTCACATGGCTAAGAAGTCCAACAAGAACGCCAGCTACACCGTTCCGGGTCTGACCACCACCGAGGGCCACGCTCTCGCTGACACGCTGCAGCAGCGTCTGAACGCTTTGAACGACCTGCAGCTCACGCTCAAGCACGCTCACTGGAACGTGGTGGGCCCCAACTTCATCTCCGTCCACGAAATGCTGGACCCGCAGATCGAAACCGTTCGCGGCTTCGTGGACGAGGTTGCCGAGCGCATGGCCACCATGGGCGTGTCGCCCAACGGTCTGCCCGGAGCCATCGTCGCGTCCCGCAAGTGGGACGACTACGACGTGATGCGCGCTACCGGTGTGGAGCACCTTGCCGCACTGGATCTGGTCTACTCCGGCGTGATCAAGGACCACCGCAAGGCCATTGAGAAGGCCGGCAAGGTGGACCCGATCACCGAGGACATGCTGATCGGCCAGGTCAAGGAACTCGAATTGTTCCAGTGGTTCATGCGCTCGCACATCGAGTCCGTGACCGGAACCCTGGAGAACTCCAGCGCCAGCACCGAGAAGGGCGCGGCCAAGTCGGTTGCAGCGGACAAGTCGGGTAAGTCGACCAAGTCCACTAAGGCCGCCAAGTCCAGCAAGTCGGACAAGAAGAGCGACAAGAAGTCTGACAAGAAGAAGTAACGTTCTTCCCGTCTAACGCTGAGGGCCCGGAACCGTACGGTTCCGGGCCCTCAGTTCGTCTGTGCCCTGGCGGGCCGACAGCGGGTGAACGCTAGAAGGTGAGTCCGAAGACCCATACGGCCAGCGTCATGGTCACCAGGGTGATGAGGACCATGGCGATCAGATTCAGGAAAACGCCGCCCCGAATCATTTGCGAGATGGTCACATACCCGGAGCCGAAGGCAATGGCGTTGGGCGGGGTGGCCACCGGGAGCATGAACGCGCAGGTAGCGGCAAGCGCCACCGGGATGGCCAGCAGCATCGGGTCGATTCCCAGGCCCATGGCCACGCCACCGGCAACCGGCAAGAACGTGGCGGCGGTTGCGGTGTTGGAGGTCAACTCGGTCAGGAACAGGATGCCGGCCGCGAAGACCAACACCATCAGGATCATGGGAACGCCACCCAGACCCTGGGCCTGCTCGCCGATCCACTCGGTCAGGCCGGAACCCGAGAACTGCGAGGACAGCGCCAAACCGCCGCCGAACAGCAACAGAACACCCCAGGGCAGCTTGACGGCAGAATCCCAGTCCAGCAGACGCACGCCGCGTGCGGCACCGGCGGGGCAGAAGAACAGCAGCAAACCAATGGTCATGGCGATTCCCGCGTCGGAGATCGGCGGGGTGTCGAAAATCATCGGAATGAACACCCAAGAGACGGCAGCCAGGATGAAGATGGCCAGCACACGCTTCTCACCGGAGGACATGGGGCCGAGTTTGTGAAGTTCGTCCTGGATGAGTTCCTTGCCGCCCGGGATTTCGGTGATTTCGGGCTTGAACAACACCTTGGTGAGCAAGAACCAGCAGATCGCCAGCATCACGACCGCCAGCGGGACTCCCACCAGCATCCACTGGCCGAAGCCGATCTGGATGTCATGGGTGTCGGACAGGTAACCGGCCATCAGGGTGTTCGGCGGGGTGCCGATGATGGTGCCCAGCGAACCGATCGAGGCGGCATACGCGATACCCAACATCAACGCCGTACCGAAGTTGGACTTGATGATCTCCTGCTTCACCGAGCTGTCCTCGGGGTCAACTTCGGTGTCGGGGCCGGCCTGGGAGGTGGCCGGAGCGGCGTCGTCGGTTGCCTGGCGAGCGTCGGATGCGGCGCCCTCAGGTGTGGCGTCGGCACCGGTGTCGGTTCCGTCGCCGATCTTGGTGACCAACAGCAGCACGGACACGCCGATCGGGAGCATCATCACGGCGGTTGCGGTGTTGGAGACCCACATGGAGAGGAAGCCGGTCGCGACCATGAAGCCCGCAACCATCTGGGTGGGCTTGGTGCCGATGACCTTGACGGTCAGCAGGGCGATGCGGCGGTGCAGGTTCCAGCGCTGCATGGCCAGGGCCAACAGGAAGCCGCCCATGAACAGGAAGATCACGTTGTTGCCGTAGGAAGCTCCCACGTCGTCGAACTTGACGTCGTCACCGAGGACCGGGAAGACCACCAGCGGAACCAGGGCGGTGGCCGGGAGCGGGAGGGCTTCGGTCATCCACCATGCACCCATGAGAACGGCCGTGGCCGCGGTGAGGCGGGCGCCCTGGGCTACGTCGCCGGGCATCAAGAAATACACGAGGAGTGCCAGCGCAAGACCTGCGATCAGGCCGAGCCACTTGATGCGGTGGGTTTTGGGGTCCTCGGCCTCTGCACGTTCGCCGGGGGATTGGAAGTTGACCTCTTCACCGCGGTGCGGATCTGGATCAAGGTTCTTGAGGTGCGCGCCGGGCACCGCTGGGTGGCTCATGGGGATCTCCACGTCATTGTGATGGGGATTACGTGGTATTTATTCTATGAAGTTACTGAGTATTTCGCCCGTAACCTTGACGCGCGGCGGGTCACGAGCGCCAATGGCCCGCCCCGGTGAATGGGGGCGGGCCATTGGTTCGGATTCTCGCCGGGTCGGTCGCGTTTGAAGACGTGCCAGCGGGGGAGTGGCGCTAGCTGACGGTGGCCACCCGAATGGTTTCGGGCAGTGCCTCGATGGCTGCCACGACCTCCGGGGTCACGCCGTTGCCGCAATCGGTGACCAGGTAGCCGGTCTGGCCCTTGGTGACCAGCTGCTGCCGGTCCACGTTGATGCCGTGCTCGCCCAGCACCGAGTTCACGCGAGCCAGCACGCCGGGCAGGTTGCTGTGGATGTGCAGCAGACGGGTGCCGACGATCTCCGGATCCAGCTGAACCTCCGGGAAGTTCACGGACAGGCTCGTGGAACCGTAGCGGCTGTAGTCGACCAGCTTGCCGGCCACGAACTGTCCGATGTTCTCCTGTGCCTCCGCAGTGGAGCCGCCCACGTGCGGGGTGAGGATCACGTTGGGCAGCCCCTGCAGCGGCGAGGTGAACGGATCGCCGGCGACCTTGGGCTCGGTGGGGAACACGTCCACCGCGGCACCCGCCACGTGGCCGGAGACCAGGGCCTCGCGCAGCGCCTCGTGGTCAACCACGTGACCGCGGGACAGGTTCAGGAACAGTGAGCGCGGGCGCATCTTGCGGAACTGCTCGCGGCCGAACATGTTGGCGTTGTTCGGGCGGCCGTCCACGTGCAGAGTCACCGTTTCGACCGACTGCAGCAGCTCGTCCAGGGAATCACACTTGGTGGCATTGCCCATGGCCAGGCGGTCCACGGTGTCGAAGTAGTAGACCTTCATGCCGAATGCCTCGGCCAGCACGGACAGCTGCTTGCCGATATTGCCGTAGCCCACGATGCCCAGCGTGCGGCCGCGCACCTCGTGGGAGCCCTTGGCGGACTTGTCCCACACGCCCTCGTGCATGGCCTTGTTCTTGTCGGTCAGGTGACGCGCCATCACGATGATCTCGCCCATCGCCAGTTCCACCACGGATCGGGTGTTGGAGTACGGCGCGTTGAACACCACGGTGGCGGTGTCCGTGGCGGCGGTCAGGTCGATCTGGTTGGTGCCGATGCAGAACGCACCAATGGTCTGCAGCTGCGGGTGCGCTTCCAGCACCTCGCGCGTGACCTGGGTCTTCGATCGGATCCCCAGCATGTCCACGCCGTGCAGCGCGTCCTTCAACTCGGCGGGGTCCAGCGCACCCTTGCGGGTCTCGACCTCAACTCCGCGGCTGCGCAGGAGGTCAACGGCGTCGGTATGGATGTTCTCAAGCAGTAAGGCCTTCACCCGTCCATCCTATGGGGTGGGGCGCGGGCGCCCCGTTTCACGACGTAGCATTCCGGGTCACCCCCGAGCGCGGCGCTCGCGCGCGGGGTGACCCGGCGGCGTCGTCCTCCGGGACCGCGCCGTCCGCTCAGTCCCGGTACGCGCCCAGCAGCTTCTCGACGACGGCGCGCATCCCGTACTCGCGCGCGATCGTGTCCGCGGCCGCCCGACCCGCTCGCCGTCGCCGCTTGGGATCAGCGATCAGCTGCGCGAGGGCATCTTCGAGGGATGGCTGGGTGTCGTCCACGACCGCGCCGGACCCCGTTCGCGCGACCGTGGGCGCGAGCCCGCACGTGTCCGTCACGACCACGGGCAGTCCCGCGGACATGGCCTCGAGAACCGACATGGGGTACGGCTCGTGGACGGAGGGTAGGACGTACACGTCCGATTCCGCCATCCACCGCGCCGCGCCCGAGGAGTCCACCGGGCCGGCCCACGTGAGGCGCTCGCCGAGGCCCGCGGCCGCGATCGCCGCGCGCACCGCGTCCCCCTGGCCCTCATCCGGGCCCACGAGCGTGAACGTGGCGCGCGGGAACCGCTCGGCCAGGGATCGCGCGGCGGCCACGAACGCGAGCGGACGCTTGCGATCCTGCAGACGCGCGAGGAACAGCACGCGACACTCGTCGTCTTCCCGCGGCACGCGGGGGCGCGAGGATGCGGGCATCCCATTGTGCAGTTCCATGAGGTTCACGGGCCCGCGGGCGACCTCGATGAGGTCCTGTTCCTCCTGAGGGGTGAGATAGCAGACCCGGTGCGCGTCCCGCAGCACCCGCCGGGTCAGCAGGGCGTCCAGGGGCCCCGCGAGGGGATTCTCGGACGGGTCGATCATCCCGTGGGTCTGCAGGACGGTTCGGGTGCCCGCGCGCTCCGCGAGCCACGCGGCCGGCAGGGTCAGCAGGTCACGCGCCGTGTGCACGTGCACCACGTCCGCGGTCGGCGCGACCCGGCGCAGCCACGACAGCATGGCCGGCGATGTGAGACCTGCGAAACCCGCACCCGGCAGGGCCTGGACGGGACGGAAGAGCTGCGTGCGCACGCCGTCGCGTTCGGTGGGCAGGGCCGCGCCCAGATCGGAGCCGGTCGCGGCGAGGATCACGTCGTGTCCGGCGTCGGCGAGCGCGCGGCACTGGTTGAGGGCCACCGTGGTGGGCCCGCCGTACGCGTTGGTGCCCGAGACCAGGGCGACGACCTGCAGGATCCGCATGCCGCTCACGCCTTCGTGGCCACGGGGGCGAGCACGCGCGCCCCGGCCGGGACGTCCCGCGTGACGAGCGCGGTGGCTCCCACGACGGCGCCCTCGCCCACCGTGACGCCGCGCAGGACGGTGGCTCGCAGGGCGATCCATGCGCCGTCGGCCACGGTGATGGGGGCGTTGTCGAACTCGAAGGCCGGGTCGTCCGCGCGGTGGCTGCCCGTGCACAGCATGGCGCCCTGCGACACGCACACGTCCGAGCCGATCGTGATGGGCTCCAGGTTGAGCAACCATGCGCCCACGCCGATCCACGAGTTCTCGCCCACGGTCAGTTTCCACGGCCAGTGGATCCGCACGTCGTGGCGGATCAGTGTGCCCTCCCCGATCTGCGCGCCGAAGGCCCGCAGGATCCGGGTGCGTACGCTCGGCGGGCACAGGACGGACCGTTGCAGCGGTTCCGCCACGAGGGCCCACGCGGCGCACTGCAGCCTTCCCCGGCCCTTGTCGTAGCCGCGGCCGGTGAAGGTGGCCAGGCGTCTCGTCGTGTGTGTCATGGTCTCTCCCTTGCCCGGGACCGCGATGGCGGTGCGATGGTCGTGGCCTGCGTGCCGAGGTGCGTGCCTCGGCGGTCTTCTCATGGGTCGTCCCGGCGGTACACCGGGGTGGAATACGCGATGCTGCCGTCCTGCCCGACGGCGCGCGCGACCGTGAAGCCGTGCGCCGGGGTGGCGACGTTCTGCCCGCCCACGATGCTCTGCGGCGGATCCTCGTACGCCACGTCCTGCTGCCCCACGGCGAGGCCGGCGGGCCACGTGTTGTGCAGCACCTCGAGCGAGCGCACGGGCTCGCGCGCCGTCAGCCGAAGGGACCGGGCGTCGGCGTCGCGGGGCGGTGGCGCCACGAGGTCGGTGAACGCCGCGCTGCGATCGGAGGCGAGCGAGTAGTACGTGCGGCGGGCGGGCTGCGGGACGGCCGGGTCCTCGGGCGCGTAGACGACGACCGGCGCCCCACGGGTGCTGCTGAGTCTCCGCCCGGTTCCGTCCGTGACGTCCACGACGGCGTACACCCAGCTCCCGGCGTCCGCCTCGATCCCGCGATCGAGCACCGCCGCCCCGGCTTCGCCTGCGGCGACCGTGACGGGGTCGGAGCTCGCGAGGTCGCGCTCGTCCCGCGCGATGACGCGCACCCGCACCCGGACGGGCTCCGCGCCGTGGTTGATCACCAGGCCCTCCGCCAGGACGTTACGACCCTCGATCAGGAACTGGGGGGACGTCACGTAGCCCACGGGGTCCCGGGTGGGCGGGGTCTCGCCGCGGAACTGCGCCGCGAAGTGGGCCGTGAGGTCCGCGCGCGTGGTGCCCCAGTCGGTGGCCGGTTGCACGGCCGTGCGTTCCACGACGTCGTTCCAGGTCACCGCGGTGGCCCACCCGGCGCCGGCGTCGCGTTGCAGCTGCCACTGGGAGCGCCACAGTTCAGTGGCCCGAGCATCCACGTACCCGCCGTTGGTGGTCTCCCGGTTGTACCCGGGCAGGATCCCGCCCGCGAACGCGGTGTCATGCTCGCGGGCCCAGCGGGCGACGTCGGGAAGGATCATGAAGTCGTGGTCGTCGAAGAGCCACACCGCCTCGAAGAGTCCGGCGTACGGGTCCACAGTGGCCGCGTCGAAGGCATTGTCGTTCTGGCTCGCGGCGGTGCGCAGCTCGGCCACGACGTAGACGGCGATCCCGTCCCGTTCGAGACCGCGGCGGCACGCGAGCCAGTCGTCGGGGGACAGCGCACGGGCGTCGTAGACCCACACGACCAGCGCGTCGTCGATCCGCGCGGCGGACGGGCGGTCCTTCGCCGCGGCCACGTACTCCCTGATCAGGGACTCGGCCCCGGAGCGGGACGTGACCTGGATGCACGCGGCGACCGCGAAACCGCGGGCCCCGTCCTGCCAGGTTGGGTCCGCCGCCGCCATCCAGTCGGTGACGAAGTCGTCACCGGAATTGACGTCCTCCAGCAGCAGGATCTGCATCCCCGTGAGACCCGCGGCCCGGGCCTGGTCGAGCTGCGACTGCACGAGCTGCGGGTAGGGCGTGCCCGCCGGGGCGAGGAAGAGTGGGCGCTCGCTGCCGTAGTGGGTCTGCGGATCCTCGCTCAGCGGCAGCCCCTGGGGCACCATGTGCGCCCAGACCTGCCGGTCGGGCAGGGAATCCGCGCCCCGCGTCCACGTGGTCCGGTCCGGATCCTCCCCGCAGGACGCGGCCAGCAGGACCGCCGCGGATCCGGTCAGGACGAACAAACCGCGGCGCGTGACGGAGACTCCCCGTGACGGGGCCCGCTCATCCCGCATCGATGACTGCATCCTCACGCACCCCGCCCGCGCGGTGCCATCGCGCGAGCCGCGCGGACCGGCGCTGCAGATAGCGCGCGGTCCAGGGCCGGACGAGCCGGTCCAGGACGGTCACCAGGATCATCATGGACACGATCCGACTGACGGCGCGCGTGTTGTACTGCGTGATCATCACGACCATGAGCAAAGACATGCCCAGCACCGCGGAGAGGAAGAGCACCATGGTGGGGTGGGGGTTGGACGCCACGCTCTTGAGGCAGATACGCACCGCCAGGGCCCACACGAGCGTGAAGAGCAGGAGCACGAACCCGCCGAAGCTGGCCCATTCACCCAGTGCGGAATACGGGATGAACTCGTGGACGCGCATGTGGAAGAGGATGTCGTACCAGCCCACCATGGATCCCGGGCCGGGGTTGAGCGAAATGAGCATGTCCGACGCCGTGATCCCCTGCTGCCGGCTCACGAAGATCAACAGCGGGACACTGAACCCGAAACTGCTCGTAGTGGTCACCAGGGACTTCCCAAAGAACGCGGGGTCCTGGATGATCTTCTCCATCGCGTGGGCGTAGGGGATCAACCCGTGCATTTTCAGTTCACGGCAGTAGAGCGGGATGGGCAGCAGGATCACGGTGATGATCGCCGTGCCGAGCCAGCCCAGCCAGGACATCCTGCCGCCCGCCAGGAACTTGCCCACCATGTAGAGCAGGATGACGCCGGCGAACACCCGCGTGGCGCACGCGAACAGGACCACGAGCCACAACACCATGGCCACCCGTGCCAACGTGGGATGCTTCACGGACAGGAACCCCGCCGCCAGCACGGCCGCCGGTTGTACCACGCTCACGGCCGAGACCAGCGGTGCGGGTGCCACGAACTCCAGGTACCGGGGCGCCTCCAGCAAGTAGTGACCCTTGGTGAGGATCATCAATGCCAGGGTCCCGAACGTGACCAGCAACCACAGCCAGGACAGTGACCGCACTTGGGCGCCCACCGTGTGGATGAGCGAGCGCCAGGAGACCGTGGCCCCCGGGAGCGGGACCAGCAGGGCCAGGATCAGCCCCGCGATCGCCCAGGACACCAGGCGCGCAGCGTCCTCGTGGTCGTAGGCACCCCACACGGGTGTGAAGGGGCTGGGGATCGTCACGACGGAGTGGTCCAGAAAGTACACCGTGGATGCCCAACTGACCAGCAGGAAGAGGATCAGTGTCAGGACCGGGACCCGGTCCAACGTGACGGCACGCTGCCAGTTCACGACGCCGAGTAGCTCGAGCGGTTCACCGCGGTGGCTCCGGACGGGTGCCGGTGGGAGCCGGGTCGCCGTCCGAGTGCCTGCGCCAGGGCGATGCCGGCCACGGCCCCGATCCCGGAGCCGATCAGGGCCCAACGCTTCACGCTGGGCTTGTTGTCGGACGTGGCGGCCTCCGCCTGCTGGACGATGGCCACGTCCACCTGGGACATGCCCTGGCTCTGGGGCGAGAACTGCCGGATGGAGTCCCGCAGGCCGGTCGCGAGGTCATCGGCGATGGCCGCGCTGCGCTGACCGTTGGTGTCCGTGTACGCGAGCTTCACGAGGCTCGAGCCGGTGGGGACCTCCACGGAGAGGTCCTTGGCGATGTCGTCCGTGCTCCGGTCGTGATCCGCGGCCTCGTTGAGCACGCTCGAGGTCATGGCCAGGTTGTTGTACGTGGGCATGTTGCTCAGGATGTACTGCGACACAGTTTCGGTCTGACCGCTCGGCAGGTTCTGCGCCGGGGTCACCATCACGGTGGTGGTCGATGTGTAGGTCTGTGGTCGCAGCGCCGCCGCGAGCCCTCCGACGAGCGCGCCGAGCACGATGGTGCTCAGGACGACGGCCAAGAATTTGGCAACTGTGTTGCGTGCACGTGAAGACACGTGATCCCCCAATTTCCTCTGTGCTCCCGTCAGCCCGACGAGAGCACACCCCTTTGATTAAATTTGTCGTCCTGAATGTGGACTAATCTTTATCTAATTACCCCTGTTTAGGGGACACGATCTACTTCGGTCCGCGGGCTGTAAATTACCGTGGACGGTTCGCAGAACCCCCTGGAAACAACCCCTACAGCCCGCTACATCCGCATGATACCGGGGGTGAAACCGGTGTGCCGTCTCCCTGGGCCGCGGATGCCTGTAACCATGATAACCTCCATGTTGATCTATTGTTTATATGACAAAGAATTTGTCAGCAATTTCACACTCCGGGGAGCCTCGACGGGTGGAGTGGGATGTGGTGACGGGGGAAGAGGACCACCATGCCCAGGCTTACTGTCATCATGCCCGCCTATCGGTCGGGCGCCACCGTGGAGAGCGCCATGCGTTCCACGCTGCGGGCCATGCCGCGGGACGCGGAGTTGGTGGTGTCCGTGGACGGCCCGGACGCCGAGACCGAACGTGCGGCCCGCCGGGTGACGGACCGCCGCGTCGTCGTCCGGACCGATGCCGTCAACCGGGGGACCGTGGCGTGCATGCGTCGGGCCCTGGAGTCCACGGACAGCGAGCTCGTGGCCCGCATGGACTCGGACGACATCTCCCTGCCGTGGCGTTTCCGGGTGGGCTTCCGGGCCGTGCGCCACGCGGACATCGTGTGCGGCACGGGGATCCGCTTCGGGCGGGGGATGCTCCCGCGCCCCGGGTACCCGGGCAGTCTCACGACCCGCGAGATCGGACTGCTGCTGCCGTTCGTCAACCCCCTGTTCCACTCGAGCATGCTCGCCACCCGGGAGGCGCTCGTGGCCGCGGACGCCTACGCGCGGCCCAACACCGCGGAGGACTACGTCCTGTGGCTCGACGCCCTGCGCGCCGGGGCCCGGATCGTGAAACTGGCCACCCCCGTGGTGGCCTACCGGTTGAGTGAGAGCCAGCTGTCGAGTTCGGACACCTACCTGGAGCGCATCGTCTCCGACCCCGAGATCCGGCGCGCGTGGACCGCGTGGGCCCACGCGTCCGGGCGGCCGTGGCTCGAGGCCAACGGCGGGGTCCCCGGATCCATCCGGGGCACGCGGGGACAGCTCGAGGCCATCGTGGCCGGGGTGCGCCCCGGAACGCGGCACTACGCGCGGCGTCAGTTGGCGAGAGCCGCCACCCTCATCCCGGCGCCGGTATGCTGAACCAGATCAAGTCGCTCATCGAGCGCGCGATCCCGCGGATGTCCTCCGCGATCGTGATCCTCACGCTCGCCGCGTTCACGTCCCCGCACTACGTGGGTATCTACAACGTGGTGACCCTGCTCTACACGGCCATCCAGGTCACGATCGACTCCGGGGCCCGGTTCGCGGTGATCCGCGTGCTGACCGAACCCGGGGGCATGAAGATCATGAACCGCTACCGGGTGATCATGCCCGTCCTGGCCTTCGTGATCCTTACCGGGCTCATGCTGTTCCTTCTGCACAACGGGACGCTCGAGAACTGGGGCGAGTTCTTCCAGGTGCTGCCCGTGGCGCTCGCGCCCGGTTTCGGGGCCCTGGGTCTGCTGTACGTGGGCACGCTGCAGGCCACCAGCCAGTGGGGGACCCTGGCCCGGATGCAGTTGCGGGCCTCCCTCGCGGGTCTGCTCGTGGGCGGGACCATCCTGGTGCTAACCCACTCGCTGCTGGGCCCGGCCCTGCAGCTGGCCGTCACGGAGGGCATGTTCGCCCTGCTGTGCTGGCGCCGTGCGCGCCGTAACACCCAGCCCCTGCCGCACTCCACTCCGGGCGAGCGTTCGATCCTCTCCGACATGGGCACGATGTCCGGCTACGCGCTGGTGTCCTGGTTCCAGGGCCAGGCCGAGCGACTGTTCATGGCCGTGTTCGCCGGCACCGCCGTCCTCGGTACCTACACCGCGGGCAGCGCCGTGGGCCGCGCCCCGGGGGACGCCCTGGCCGCGTCCACCGCGAACGTGGTGCGCGTGGGGATCGCGGACAAGGAGACCCCGGAGGAGATCCGGAGCGCGAGTGACCATTTGTTGCTGCGCGCGCTCATGCTCGCGTTCGCGTGCGTGCTGATCGCCCTTACGGCGAGCGTGGTCCTCACGCCCCTGCTGGGTGGCGACTGGAAACCCGCGATGTCCATGGTGCCGTTCATCGCCATGGTGTCCTTCCCCGTAGTGCTGTCCTGGGCGGCCTCCGTGCTGCTCGTGCGCACCGGTGCGGCCTGGAAGACGTTCGTGGGTCCGGTGATCGGCGTGGTCTTCGGTGCGCTGATCGCATGGGTCGCGTCGTTCGACCTGCACCTCGCGGCCACGCTGCTGGTCATCCGTGAGTTCGCCGTGGTCCTCGTCGCATACGTCCTGGTGGGACGCAGTGCGCCGTGGCGGTCGTTCCTGGTGGCTGCGGTTCTCTCGACCATCGGGCTGGCGGGCTGCTGGCTCCTGGTGGCGTAGGGCCAACGCACAGCTCGTTCCCGATTTGCGGGCGCAGCATGACGCCACGACCACCTCGACCCCGGCGACCGGACGGTCCACCTTCCTGCGCGGGCGCCTCGACGAGCCCGCGGTCACCGGCGGCGGGTCCCGCGGCGGCGTCGTCCTTTGAGGCCGCAACGGGTACGACGACGCTGCGCCCCTCCCGCTCCCCGATCACCCGATGGTGGGTGGCCGCGGCGGGGGTGGTGCTGATCGGGGTGGTCGCGTTCAGTCGGCTCTACCTGGGGTACCACTGGCTCACGGACGTGACGGCCTCGCTGCTGCTGGTGATCGCGATCCTCGGCCTGGTCGTGGGCGTGGACGCGTGGCGCCCCACGGCGCGGCGGGCGGAGCTCACTCGAGCGTGAGCACCGCCTTGATGACCTCACCGGAGCGGGTGTCCCGGATGGCCTGTTCGATCTCGGCCATGGGGTAGGTCCGCACGAGCTCGTCGAAGGGGAACCGCCCGACCTTCCACAGGGCGAGCAGCGCGGAGATCATCTCCTGGGAGGTCCGTGAACCGCCCAGGGCGCCCACGATCCGCTTGCCGAACAGCGTGCGCATGTGGTCCGCGGAGAACCGGGCGTCCGTGGGTGCGCCGCCGATCAGGAGGCACGTGCCGAGCATGCCGATCGCCTCGATGGCCTCCTCGAGCACGGCGATCACACCGGTGCATTCGATGGCGTAGTCCGCTGCCCCTCCGGTAATCTCCCGGATCCGTTCCAGCGAGTCCTCCTACCCGGAATTGATCACGTGCGTGGCCCCGTAGCGCTGGGCGAGCTCCAGGCGGGAGTCATGCAGGTCCACCGCGATGATCGTGGCCGCGGCCGAATTGTGGGCTGCCATGATGGCCCCGAGTCCCACGGCACCCACACCGTAGACCACCACGGATTCACCCGGGCCGGGGTTCGCGGTGTTGAGCACGGCTCCCGCCCCGGTGGTGATACCGCACGCGAGGGGGCCCGCGAGTTCCAGGGGAACGGACTCGTCCACGGTGAGTTCTTCCCACCGGAACGGCGCATCGACGTGATCGACCACGTAGGCGTGGATGTTCATGGACGTCTTCTCGAGCAGGGCGCTCGGCTCTTAACGCCGGGCTCCCATGCTATTTGCGGTCGGCACGCCGCGGCCATCCCCGCGGGGCAGCGGAGATGACCCGCATCGCGCGGGTCGTCACGGCATCATGCGGAGAGTTCGCCCATGACACGGAGTGTCCCCGCATTACGCGGGGCATCCGGTCGCTCAGGCGCCCCGCGCCTGCTCGCGATTCGCGCGGTACCAGGCCACGGCGTCGTCGAGCCCGGTGGGCAGGTCGATCGAGGCGGACCAGCCCAGCGAGCGCAACAGGGAGACGTCCATAAGCTTGCGGGGCGTCCCGTCCGGCTTGGAGGTGTCCCACGAGGTGGTGCCCTCGTACCCGGTGGCCGAGGCCACGAGGCCGGCGAGTTCCTTGATGGTCACGTCCTCGCCGGTGCCCACGTTGACCTGCTGGGGCCCGTCGTAATGCTCCATGAGGTACAGGCACGCCGTGGCCAGGTCCGACACGTGCAGGAACTCGCGCCGCGGTGAACCCGAACCCCAGTTGGTGATCTCGGTGTCACCGGCACGCACGGCCTCGTCGTAGCGGCGGATCATGGCGGGCAGCACGTGGGAGCCGGACGGGGAGAAGTTGTCCCCGGGGCCGTAGAGGTTGGTGGGCATCGCGGAGATCCACGGCAGCCCGTACTGGCGTCGCATCGACTGCACGTGCAGGATGCCGGCGATCTTGGCGATCGCGTAGGCGTCGTTGGTGGGCTCCAGGTACCCCGTGAGCAGCGAGTCCTCGCGCAGCGGTTGTTCCGCGAGTTTGGGGTAGATGCAGGAGGAGCCCAGGAACAGCACGCGTTCCACGCCGGCGGTGCGCGCGGCGTCCAGGATGTTGAGCTGGATCCGCAGGTTGTCGGACAGGAAGTCCACGGGCTGGGAATTGTTCGCGCCGATCCCGCCCACCTTGGCCGCCGCGAGCACGAGGTAGCGCGGCCTGTGTTCGGCCATGAACGCCTCCACGGCCGCGCGGTCCCGCAGGTCCAGCTCACGGGAGCTCGCACCGATCAGGTTCTCGAAACCCTCGTCCTGGAGGTGACGCCAGATGGCGGAACCCACGAGACCGCGGTGACCGGCCACGTAGAACGGCGCGGAGCGGTCCAGCGCGCCGGGGGTGTAGGCGACGTCGTCGGTCGTGCGGGCATCGGCCGGGTCGCTCACCGTGTGCGGCCAGTGCTCCTGGCCGGCAGCGGTGTCCCGGCGGTTCGCCACGTCCGCGCTCACGCCGCGTGCTCCGGCGTCCAGATGCGCTCGGACACGGTGTCGATCCACGGGGAACCGGCGCACTCCAGGGCAGCGCGGTCCGCGTCCACCATGATCCGCGCGAGCTCCGGGGCGTGCACCGTGGCCTTCCACCCGAGCTTCTGCTCGGCCTTGGACGGGTCACCGATGAGCGCGTCCACCTCGGTGGGGCGCAGGTAACGGTCGTCGAAGCGGACGTGCTTCTCCCAGTCCAGCCCAGCGTGCTCGAACGCGGTCTCCAGGAACTCGCGCACCGTGGACGGGCGGCCCGTGGCCAGCACGAAGTCCTCCGGTTCGTCCACCTGGAGCATGCGCCACATGCCCTCCACGTACTCCGCCGCATAGCCCCAGTCGCGCACGGCGTCCAGGTTGCCCATGTAGAGCAGGTCCTGCTTGCCCGCCGCGATCGCGGCCACGGCACGCGTGATCTTGCGCGTCACGAACGTCTCGCCGCGGCGCGGGGACTCGTGGTTGAAGAGGATCCCGTTCACGGCGAACATGTCGTACGCCTCGCGGTAGTTCTTGGTGATCCAGTAGGAGTAGATCTTGGCAGCGCCGTACGGGGAGCGCGGGTAGAACGGGGTGTCCTCGTTCTGCGGCGGGGGAGTGGCCCCGAACAGCTCGGACGTGGAGGCCTGGTAGAAGCGGCACTTCACCCCGGCGCGGCGCACGGCCTCGAGCAGACGGACCGTGCCGAGGCCCGTGGTGTCACCCGTGTGCTCGGGCTCGTCGAAGGACACGCGCACGTGCGACTGGGCCGCGAGGTTGTAGACCTCGTCCGGGTCTATCTCGCCCAGCAGCGTGACCAGACGGGCGGCGTCGGAAAGATCGCCGTAGTGCAGGAACAACCGCGCCTGCGGGTCGTGCGGGTCCTGGTACAGGTGGTCGATGCGGGACGTGTTGAACGTGGACGCGCGGCGGATCAGGCCGTGGACCTCGTAGCCCTTGGCGAGCAACAGCTCCGCGAGGTAGGAACCGTCCTGCCCGGTGATGCCGGTGATGAGTGCTTTCTTGGTCATGAGTGGTCTCCCCTGTGTGACGTGGTACGTCGGGACGGGTGTCCCGGCCGATCAGGAATGCAGTGCCGCCGCAGGTGCGGTGGTCTCGGTGGGTAGCAGTGCGCGCAGCGCGGTGCTGAAGGCACGGACCGCGGCGCCGGCGCTGAGCACGTCGCGCACGTAGCGGCGTCCGCCGCGGTGCGTGGCGCCGCCGGTCGCGATCCACTCCTCGTGCAGTTGCAGGGCGCCCGCCACGAGTGCCTCGGGATCCCCGGGCGCCACACGGATGCCCGCGTCCGCGGCGTCGAGCTCGGCGGCGGACGGGCTCTCGGCCTCGACGGCCGCGAGCACGGGACGGCCAGCCGTGAAGTAGCTCGTGAGCTTGCTCGGGACGCACATCTCCTTGAGCCCCGGTCGTTCGTTGACCAGCAGGACGTCCGCGGCGCGCAGCAGTCCGGCGTAGGTCTCGTCGTCGACCCCGGGCAGGACCTCGAAGCGCGGCGTGCGCCGGGCCAGCTCCTCGAGCTGCGGGCGCTGGTGCCCGCCGCCCACGAGCACGAACCGCAGCGGCGCTCCCGTGCGCTCGGCCACATCCGCGGCCGCGGCGACGTTCGCGAGGTCCTGTTTGGCCCCCATGTTGCCCGTGTGCAGGACGACGACGTCGCCCGCGCCCCACCCGAAACGACGCCGCAGCTCGTCGGTGTCCACCGAGGGGGTCTGGGAGATGTGGGTCCAGTTGCGCACGGTGCTGATCCGGCGCGCGGGCACGGCCATCTCGCGGCGCAGGTAGTCCGAGAAGCGGTCGTGGATCACGACCACCCCCTGGCACGAGCGCAGGAAGGTGCTCTCGATACCGCGCATGACGCGCGCCACGGGTCCGCTCGCCGCGCCAGTCTCGGTGAGCCCGGCGGTGTAGATGTCCTGCACCCACGCGATCACCGGCGTGCGGCTCAGCGCGGCGCGCACCCGCACGATCGCGGACGAGAACAGGGCGGGGCTCACGACCACGACGGCGTCGGGATCGCCCCACGCGGCGGTCGCGGCACGCAGACCGAAGACGATCTCCATTCCCAGCCGGCGCAGCTGTCCGGCGTCGTGGGGAACGGGGTGCGGCACGCGCAGGACGGGCACGCCGTCGATCTCCTCGTGCGCGGCGCGGCGGTGCGAATAACCTTCGTGGACGCGCCACTGCGGGTAGTGCGGGAGACCCGTGATGACCCGGGCGTCCCATCCCTCCTCGCGCAGCGCGCGAGCCATGCCGGCTGTGTACGGGGCGATGCCCGTGTGTTCCGGTGAATAGTTGAGTCCGATGATCAGGACGCGTGCTGCCACGCTATCTCCTCCCCCATGAAAAGCGGAGCAGCTCAGCCGCTGCCGCTTTTCCCGAATGGGCGGACTTCCCCAGTCCGCCTCCGCGCCACGTGGTGCAGCGATGCCTCATGGCTGTCCCACCGGGAGCGGTGAATGTCGCCGAAACACGAATCCCGCGTGTCCCGACGTTTGCCATCATAATCGTGTGCACAAGCACCTAACACCACAGTGGTGACAATTCTGTGTGGGCTCATATAGGTACACGTCGGTATCGCCTCAGGTGGGAGCGCGAAAAACAGTGATCTTGATGTAAAACCACACATTAGGGGACGGTAATCTCGGTCACGACCGGCGTCTCCCTGGCTATGCTTTATGAGTGCAAACATGCACGACTCCCGCGGGGGAACGCCGAAGCGACGCGGAGTTCGGGGCATCGATCCGCACTTCGGGGTGGGGCCCGGTCTTCGAGAGGGCACCCCATCGCCACGGGGGACGTGCGAAGGGGCGCGGCTGAGGCGCACCGGAGCAGAACTGGGGGAGATTTCATGCGTATTGCCGGGCAGGCAACTTTCTTGACGGACCACGACCACACCATCCACGCGTGGGTCCACGGCCCCGCGGACGATCGTGTGCGCGGCGCCGTGATCGTGGCGCCGGCCTTGGCGCGCGAGGAGGTCGTGAGTCACCGCAGCATGCGCCTCGTGGCCGCGCGCGCCGCGGAATCCGGGTGGCTCGTGATCCGCCTGGCGTGGAGCGGGACCTCCGAATCCGGTGCGCGTCCGGCCCTGAGCAACCCGCTCGAGGTGTGGCACGAGGACCTTGCGGTGGCCCACCGTGCCGCGCGGGAGCTCGTAGGACCTGCTCTGCCCGTGCACGGGATCGGGCTGCGCATCGGTGCGGGTGTGCTCGCGACCTCACCCCTGCCGTTCGATCGGCGCGTGCTGTGGGAACCGGTCTCGGGCGCCGTCTACATGCGCCAGTACACGGGCCTGCGGCGCACGAGCGGGTTGATCCTGCCGCCCGAGGTCCCCGATGGCGTGGAGATCGGCGGCGCACACTTCACCGACGCCGAAGCCGCGGCCATCCGCGCCCTACCGGATCCCCGCAAGATCAAGACCCCGGGTCTGATCACGGTGCGCGAGGAGGACCGGCGCATCGCCAAGAAGTTATACGGCGTGGCCGCGATCTACGCGAAGGCGAGTCCGGAGGCGATCGCCGCCCTCGTGGGTCGACTGGACGATTCCGTCCCCACCACGTCCCACAGGGAGGACTGGGTGGACGTGAGCGGCTGGCGTCCGACGACGACCGCGTGCTTCCATGTGGCGGAGTTCGGCGCGGAGGTCCAGGAGGACCTGCTGGAGCTGGGCCCGGACCACTTGCCGGCCTCCTACACCCACCCCGTGGGCCGCGACGGCACCGGGGCCGGCGCGGTGGTGCTCGCACCGCCGTCCGCGGACCCCAAGGACGGGCCCACGGGACTGTGGACCGTGCAGGCACGCCGACTCGCCGCGCGCGGTGTCCCCGCGCTGCGCATCGAGCGTCACCACTGCGGTGACGCCGCTGGCCTGGACGAGGTCAAGGACATCAACCCCTACACGGGGCAGGGCGTGGCGGACCTGGACCTGGGTGCCGCGTGGCTGGCCGAGCGCACCGGGGAGAAAGTCACCGGGGTGGGGCTGTGCGTGGGCGGCTGGCTGGTCGCCATGGCCCCGCCCACGAGCGCCATGACCACCCGCGTGGTGCTCAACAACGTGGCGTGGCGCGCGGCGGAGAGCTACTACGACAAGCTCTATCGCAACTGGGACGTGGACGCCGTGCTGGAACAGCTGCGCACCATGAGCGACGTGGAGGTCACCACGAGCTGGCGCACGCGCGCCAAGGACCGGGTGCGCCGCCGCATGCCGTACATCGCGTGGCTCGTGCTGGGCCGGCGCAACATCCCCAACGTTCCCGAGGTGGTCATGGAGTACGCGTCCCGGGGCGCCGAGGTCACGTTCTACTTCGGGCCGGAGGACGGTCTGCTCTTCCAGCAGGAACGCGGGGAGGAGGGCCTGGCCCGGTTGCAGCGCCAGGGCCGCCGGATCAGGGTGGCCCACGTGCCCGCCCTGGACCACTCCCTCCAGGCCCACGCCTCACGCCTCACGGCCCTCGAGATCGTGGACGCCGCCCTGGGCCTGAGCCCCTCACCCGCCGAGGAGGTCGTCCCGTGCGCCGTCTGAGAACACGCAGCGCCCGCGCGCTCGCCGGGTGCGCCCTCACGGCCGTGCTGCTGAGCGGCTGCGCGGCCGGCGGGTCCGGCGACCACGCGCCGTCCTCCTCCGGTGAGAGCCTGGGTTTCGACGACGCCGCGCTGTCCCAGGTGGGTTTCGCGGACCCGCAGCAACTCACGCAACCGTCCCACGGGATCACCGTGACGGGTGCGCGGGGGCTCTCGGAGCGGGCCGCGGAACTCGCGGTGAGCACGGACCAGGTCTCTGCCGAGGCCCCGGGCGGGCGCAACTCGGTGGTGGTGATCACCCCGCAGGACTACGACCCCGCGAAGAAGTACCCGGTGGTGTATCTCCTCCCGGGCAGCGGTGCCACGGAGGCCCCTGCCCTGCAGTGGTACGAGGCGGGTCAGGCCGAGCAGCTCACCCAGGGTCTGCCCGTGATCACTGTCATCGTGAGCGGGGGCAAGGTGGGCTGGTACTCGGACTGGGCGTCCCAGGAGGAACTCACGCAGAACTGGGAGACATTCCACCTGGACCAGGTGGTCCCGTGGGTGGATCAGCACCTGTCCACCAGGGCGGACCGCGAGCACCGCGTGATCATCGGCAACTCGATGGGCGGGTACGGCGCCATGCGCTACGCCGAGCAACGTCCCGATCTCTTCGGGGAGGCCGTGAGCCTGTCCGGGTTGCTGGACCTGTCCTCGGATGAGGCCAAGCAGACGATCGCCACGGGATCCCAGGAGGCCACGGGCCGCACCGATTCGGTGTTCGGCAACGGCTCGGTCACGACCGAGGAACAGTGGCGTGCGAACGATCCCGCGGTCCGGAGCGGGGAGCTCAAGAATGTCCACGTGCAACTCTTCGCCGGTCGGGGCAACGGCCAGGAGGGGGACATCGAACCCGCTCTGAAGGACACCACGGTGACCATGGCGCGCGAGCTCGAGTCACAGGGAGTGGATTACCAGTACACCGAGTACGGCCAGGCGGGCCAGTGCAACGGCGGCCACGAGTTCCCGTGCTGGACCCCCGCGGCCACGGTCGCCCTCGGGCGCTGGGCCGATCGGGTGGGCGTGAAGCGCACCTCGCCCCAGCCGTCGGTGCCCTCGGCATTCGAGGACGTGACCTCACGGAGTTCGTCATGACGAGCGCGCCCGTGGCCGTGACACGCGGGACCGAGGCCGGGGACGGTGTCGTGGGCGTACCCCGCGTGGGCTGCGACCTGCAGGAGGTCGCGCCCGTGGCCGAAGCGCTCGCGCAGCGCGGGCAGCGGTACCTGCGGGCACTGTTCGCGCCCGAGGAGATCGCCGACCTCACGCGTCCGGACGGACGCCCGCTCGCGGCGGAGTCCGTGGCGGGGCGCTTCGCGGCCAAGGAGGCCGTGCTGAAGGTCTTGCGCCCGAGCGCCGACGACGCCGTGGCCTGGCCCCAGATCATGATCCGCTCGGACGCCCACGGTGCCCCTCGCGTGGAACTGCGGGGCACGGCCGCCCGCCTGGCCCGCGGCGCCGGACTCGGGGCGTGGAGCGTGAGCACGTCCCACGACGGAGGCTTCGCGATGGCCGTGGCCCTGGCCATCCGCTCACCCCAGCCCTGACCGGAGGCCAGACCACCGCGCCGACCGGTACCCGGGGCGCGGACATCGAAAACCACCACATCAACCGAAAGAGGTTCACCCCATGGATTCCACCGCCATCGAGACCACCGTCCGCTCCGTGCTGGGCCAGCACGGGAAGCTGTCCGAGGACGCCGGGACGATCGCCGCGGATGCGGACCTGTACCGCGCAGGCATGACCTCCCACGCGTCCGTGAACGTGATGCTGGGCCTGGAGGACGAGTTCGACATCGAGTTTCCCGAGGAGCGCCTGACCAAGGCCACGTTCACGTCCATCAACTCCATCACCGAGGCCGTGGAGGCGATCAACAATGACTGATCATGCAGTATTGACCGACACCCCGCAGCGAGGTGCCGAGGACACCGACCGGGCCGAGCGGGTCGCCGCGCGCGCGGAGGCCGTGGCCGCCGTGGCGCGCGAGTTCGCGGACGCGGTGGACTCGGAGTCCCGGTTCCCGCGGGAGGCCATCGAGGAGGCCCGCGCCCAGGGCCTGTTGGCCGCGCCGATCCCGGAGGCGGACGGCGGGCTGGGCTACAGCATCACCGAGCTGTGCCGGATGCTCGAGCGCGTGGGTCGGGAGTGCACCTCCACGGCCATGATCCTGGCCATGCACCACTCCCAGGTGCTGTGCCTCACCCGCCACGCGGACACCGACTTCCTGCGGGACTACACCCGCCGTGTGGCCGCCGAGGGGCTGTTGTTGGCCTCCGCCACGACCGAGGCCCAGATCGGCGGGGACACCCGCAATTCCACGTGCGCCGTGCGCCCGATCGAGGACGGCCGGGTGGCCCTGCACAAGAGCTGCCCCGTGATCTCCTACGGTGCGTACGCGGACGCGATCCTGGTAACCGCGCGGCGCAGCGAGGACGCGGCGTCGAGCGACCAGGTGCTGTTGGTGGTCGAGGCCGAGAACCTGCAGCTGGACCGCCAGCGTGGCTGGGACGCCCTGGGGATGCGGGGCACGTGCTCCGAGTCCTTCGAGCTGGACGCCACCACGCCCGCGGACGCCATGTTCACGGTGCTGTTCGAGACGATCTCCGCGCAGACCATGCTCCCGGCGGCCCACTGCCTGTGGGCCTCCGCGTGGTTGGGCATGGCTACCCAGGCCGGGCTCACCGCCCGGTCCGTGGTGCAGAAGGCCGCGCGTAAGACCCCGGGGACCACACCGCCGTCCGCGCTGCGACTCGCGGAACTCGAGGTGCAGCTGCAGTCCATGACGGACGTGGTGCGTGCGAGCGTGGCCCGCTACGAGGCCGCGTGGGACGATCCGGCCGTGACCGAGTCCATGCAGTTCGCGATCGCCATGAACACCCTCAAGGTCTCGGGCGCGGAAGCAGTGCGCCGGATCGTGGGGGACGCCATGGTGATCGTGGGCATCACCGCTTTCGCCAATCGTTCGCCCGTGAGCCTGGCCCGGTTGTACCGGGACAGCATCGGGCCCTCGGTCATGGTCAACAACGACCGCATCCTGCTCCACACCGCCACACTCCAACTCGTTTCCAGGGGGCAACGATGAGCGCCACGGACACCACACAGGACCTCTCCCAGCTGCAGGACACCTTCCGCGAGGGCCTCGAGGCCCACGGCTGGTTCCTGCCCACCCTCGGGAACGGCGTGACCGGGCTCGGTCCGCAGGCCGAGGACGTCGTGCAGGGCATCGCCGCCGCGGCCCGCAAGGTCGCGGCGCGGCTGTCCCCGGACGCCGGCACGCGCCGGTTGCGCTTCCCACCGGTCAACGGGACCCGGTTGCTCGAGCGCACCGACTACGTCGCGTCCTTCCCGCAACTACTCGGGACCATCTCCGCGTTCGAGGGCGACAACAAGGCCCACCGTAAGCTGCTCGCCACGTACGAGGAGCACGGTGACTGGTCCGCCCAGCTCACCCCGGCCGGCCACGCGCTGGTCCCCGCGGTGTGCCACCCCTTGTACGCGTACCTTGAGGGCTCGCAGGTGGACGGCTCGGTGTTCGAGCTCGTGGGCGAGTGTTACCGCCACGAGCCCAGCCCGGACCCCATGCGTTTCGTGACCTTCCGGATGTTCGAGGCGGTCTGCCTGGGCACGCCGCAGGAGGCCCGGGAGCACCGCGAGAAGTGGCTCGAGGCGGGGACCAACCTGCTGAGCTCCCTGGGGCTCGAGGTCCAGGCGGACACCGCCAACGACCCGTTCTTCGGCCGCGCGGGCAAGTTGCTCAGCGCGGGTCAGCGTGAGGCGCAGCTGAAGTTCGAGATCCTCACGGAGGTCTACCCGGGCCACCCCACGGCGATCGCCTCGGCGAACCTGCACGAGGACCACTTCGGCGAGGCTTTCAGCATGCACACCGCCGACGGTGCCGTGGCCCACTCCGCGTGCTTCGGCTTCGGTCTGGAGCGGGTGGCCCTGGCCCTGGCCATGCGCCACGGTTTCGACACCGCCGCGTGGCCCGCGACCGTGCGTCAGGAACTGGGGTTGCCATGACCGCCGTGACCGTGAACCACGGTGGGTCGGCGGGTACCGCGTCCGTGCGGGAGCCCTTCGGCCACGAGGTCCTGGCCGTGCGCGGGTGCGAGTCGCTCACCGTGGCGAACGCACCGCGCTCCGTCCTGCACGACCCGGCGGAACCGTGGTCACCCACGAACTGCTACATGGACGTGTGGATCGGTCTCACCGCGACCCTCGGGTTGGACCCGCTGCCCATGCTCGGGGCCGCGTTCAGCGCGGACTTCCTGGGGGACCAGTGGGAGTTCCTCAAGCCCCGGCAGGAGGACCTCGAGACGCTCTACGGCCTCACGGTAGGGGAGTATGACACGTGGCGGCCCCTGGCCGAACACGTGCAGCTGGTGATGTCCCGCGGGGACGCCCTGATCGTGGAGGTGGACGCCTACCACCTCCCGGACACCGAGGGCGTGTCCTACGGGCGGGCCCATACCAAGACGTCCATCGTGCCGTTGCGCCTGGATCCGGTCGCGGGGGAACTCGTCTACCTGCACAACGACGGTGTCCACGTGCTGCACGGGGAGGACCTCGACAACGCGCTGGGCACGGGTGTGGGTTCCGGGTGGGTCCCGTACCCGTACGTGGAACTCGTGCGCCTGGACGGCATCCGGTCCCTGGCGCCCGAGGCGCTGTGGCAGCGCGCCGTCGAGACCGCGCGGGGGCACGTGCGCCGCGCCCCGGACGCCGGGACGGGCAATACCGCGCACCCCGATCCGGCGGCCGACCGGCTCGTGGCCGCGATCCGGGAGCACGTCCCGGTGCTCGCCGAGCGGGGTATGGAGTACTTCCACCAGTACTCGTTCGCGACGACGCGCCAGGCCGGTCTCACGTCCGGGCTCGCCGCCCACGCGTGCCGGTACCTGTCCCGCGGTGCGCAGGAGTGGCCGAGCGACTTGGACGCGGAGCAGCTGATCGAGGCCGCCGAGCAGTTCGACGCCGCCGCCGGCGCCGCCAAGGCCCTGCAGTTCAAGCTCGCCCGGGCGGCCTCGGGCAGGACACCGCGCATCGAGTCGTCCGCGGAGGCGTTCGTGGCCGGGCACACCGCGGGCATGCGCGCGGTGCGTGAGGCCCTGGGCCTGGGGGAGTGACCGGGGTGCGCGACGCCGCGTGGACGCTCCGGCGCCTCGACCCGTCGCAGGACCCGGGCGATGCCCTCGCTCGTGGGATTCCCGCGCGGGTCCCGGGGACGGTGTCCGGTGCCCTGCGGGACGCCCTCGGGGAGGACCGCGTGGCCACCGTGCTGGCCACTGACGGTCCCGACACCGTGTGGGAGTACCGCACCCGGGTCACCACCGCCGGTGGTCAGCACCGGTTCATGTCCACGGGCGTGGCCACCGTGGCGCAGCTGCTGGTCGCGGACCGGGTCGTGCACGAGTCCCACAGTGCCTTCGCACCGTGGGACGTGATCGTGGAGCTGCCGTCCGGGCCGTGTGAGATCGCCCTGCGGGTCCTGCCCCTGGCGTCTGTGAGCGTGCCGCGCAAGCCGCGCGCCCGCTGGTTGTCGCCGCTCGTGTCCGACCGCTCCCTGCGGTGGCGCCGCACCCCGCTGATCGGCTCGATCGACTGGCCCGGTGCGCTGCCCGTCCTGGGTCCGTGGGGCGGCCTGCGCGCTGTCCCACTTCCTTCTTCCGCCGACGACGACACTCCCCACCCCTCGCTCGGACTCGTACCGCGCGCGGTGCGCACGCGGGTCGGGGAGGACGGTAGCGGCGTCGTGACCGTGGAACTCGGCCCGACCACGGGTACGACCCCGGATCTTTACGCGGACACGGCCGGGAGCGCGGGCGCGGCCGCGGAGCTGGCGTGCGTCGGATGCTCAGCGGACCCGGATGTTTTGGTGGCCCGCGGCGCTGCGGTGGAACATGCGCGTGAAACCGTACACATCACCGTGGAGCCTCCCTATGAGGTGGACGCGCAGCCGGTGACCGCCGAGTGCGTCGTGACCGCGTCCGATGCCACATCGCGCGAAACGTTCACCGTGGACGTGGCCGTGCCCGACCCCGCGCTGTGGTGGCCGCACGGGATGGGCGAGCAACCGCTGTACCGGGTGCGGGTGCGCACCGGGCAGGGGGAATGCACGTACGCCGTGGGGTTCCGGTCGGTGTGTGCCGAACCGCGGGACCGGGACCATCGCGGTTTGGCCCTGCGGATCAATGACGTCCCCGTGTTCGCGAGGGGTGCCGTGTGGGCCGGTGCGGACCCCTTCGAGGTGGCCGCGGACCCGCAGCGCACCCGCGACGTGCTGGAACGCCTGCACGCGGGCGGCAGCACCATGATCCGCGTCCCGGGAACGGCGTGCTACGAGACCGAGGACTTCCACCGCGCGTGCGACGAGCTGGGTCTCATGGTCTGGCAAGACGTGGCCCTGGGGCCTCAGGACCCGCCGGACGATCCCGAGTGGCGCGCCGGGCTGCGCCACGAGGTCCGATACCTCGCCTCACGGTTGGCCTCTCATCCGTCCACGGTCGTGATCTCCGGGGGCACCGAGGTCATCCAGGCCCCCGTGCTCGCGGGCCGGCCCGCCGAGCAGTGGCGCACGGACGTGGTCCTGCGGGACGTTCCCCGCGCGGTCGGGGAGGCCGATGCGGACGTGGTGGTCGTCCCGTCCTCTCCGTGCTCGGACGCGGACCTGGACGCCGCGCAGCACGCGTACGAGACGGGCGAGGCCTCGGGGGAGCGGGCGTCGTCGTCGGTGCCGACCGTCGCTCCCACGGACGCGGCCGATGGCGTGTCCCACTACTTCGGGGTGGGGGCCTACGGGCGACCGCTCGAGGACGCGGTGACCCGCGGGGTGCGGTTCGCTGCGGAGGCGCTGGCCTTCGCGGTGCCGCCGGAACCCGCCGCGGTGCGGGAGCAATTCGGGACGGACGGTCCGCTGGACGATGGGGATTCCGCGGACGCGTGGCGCGCCGGTGTGGCCCACGATCCGGGGGCGGAATGGACCTTCGAGGACACCACCGCGATCTATGTCCACCGACTGTTCCTGGACCGGGACAGCGATCCGGACGCCGGTCTGGCGACCCCGGGGCAGCCCGCGTCCGACGGCGCAGGGACGGGTCACGTCGAGCGCCTCGAGTACGAGCGCGCCGCGCTCGCCCACGTGTTCCAGCGGACTTTCGCCCAGTGGCGTAGCGAGGAGTCGCCGTGCCGGGGAGCGCTCGTGCTCTCGGCGCTGTCCATGGCCGCGGGGCCCGGGTGGGGTGTCCTGGATGCTTCCGGGCGGCCCACCGCCGCGTGGTACGGGATGCGCCGGGCGTGCGCGCCCGTGGCCGTGTCCTTCCTCCCCGCCGGCGGCGACGGACTACCCGTCCATGTCTGGAACGACGGCCCGACCCCGCTCACGGCCACACTGCGACTGACCGTGGCCACGGTGCACGGCGGCTGCCAGCAACCCCTCGACATCCCGGTCACGGTGCCCGCGCGCGGCGAGACCGTGATCCGCGCGGACCTCGCGGACGGTACGTTCCGGGACCTCGACCACGCGTACGGTTTCGGCGAGCGGGAGTACGACGCCGTGTCCGCCCAGCTCGTGAACCCCTCCGGTCGCGTGCTCGCCCGGGACGTCCACCTGACCGGCGGACCGCGACGCAACGATGCACCCGATCCGGGACTCGACGCTCACTGGGTCAGGACGGAACAGGGGGAGTGGTCGGTGGCCGTGACGGCGTTCGGACTTGCGCGATTCGTGGCCCTGGACCTGCCCCGCGGGGCCGTGGCCGAGGACGGCTACGTCCATGTACTCCCGGGTGAGACGGTGCACGTTCCGGTCAGCGGAGCCCTCGCCGACGAGGGCCGTGCGGCCGCGCGGGTGCGGGCGCTGGGCGTCCCATCGGTACCGGTGGGCGCCGAGTCCGAGTAGCCGACGATCTCTCAACGGGCCGGGTGAAGCGTCACCTCATGACGGCCCCATGAGCCGTATCGACGAGAGAGCCCCGCACGTGCTGGTAACGCCACCCGTGCGGGGCTCCTGAGTCATTTGCCGGCGGCTGTCATCGGCCCGCTGTCCCGTACGCGCCGCGGTTCACACCTCGGGCACGTACGCCAGGACGTAATCCACCATCCGGCGGCACGATTCCGTGGCGAACAGCGAGTGGTCCAACGGGTCCAGGACGGTGAGCGTGCTGCGCGGGCCCAGGCGCTGGGGTGTGACCCCGCAGTGCTTGGCATCGGCGGGTCCGAAGACCGCGTCCACCGTGAGTCCGGGGATCTTGGCGAGCCGGCGCAGCGTGGGCTGCGGGACGTCGATGACCCCCACCCCGGCCGCGAGCGCATTGACCCGAGGTGACGCGTTGCGGGCGCGGTGACGGGTGCCGCGTACCACGGTGCGCGCCGTCGTCCCCACGTAGGCGTTGAGCCCGGCCAGGACGGCATCCCAGCGGGAGCCGGCGGGTGCGTCGTCGGCGGCGGGAGCGGACGACGGCGCTGCCGCCGCCTCATCCTGCCCGGGCAGGGTAGGGGCCAGGGGGCCGCCGCGCAGGCCCTGGCGCCAGTAGCGCCACGGTGCCCGCTGCCACGCGACGTTGTTGATGACCATAAGCGTGAGTCGTTCGCTCACGGTTGCGGGCAGTTCGTGGGCCGAGGCCACCAGGCCCCACGCGCCCAGACAGATGCCCGCCCCCAGGAGCGGACCGTCCGTGAGTTCGCTCAGGTGCATCACGAGTTCCCGGGACTCGGTGAGCGTGTGGTGCGCGTACGGGTTGGAGTCCTGCGTGATGTCCGAGCGCACGAGCTCGCCGGTGTCGGAGCGTTCGGCAAGCAAGCACACGGCGCCGCGCGCGGACGCGAGCAGCGCGGTGCGCAGCCACAGACCGCCGGAGGCCTCCATGACCTCCGAACCCGGGGAGATGAACGCCAGCCCGGGGGCGTCGTGGTCGCGGGTCACCGGCTCGGTGATGATGGCCGGGCGTCGGGCGGCCCCGCTGGTCGAGCGCCGCAGCACCACGGATGTCCCGGCCACGTCCACGGTGATCTCTTGCTCGGGGACCAGGCCGTCCCCGCCGGGACGAGCGGTGTCATCCGGCGTCGTCCCGGCCGGGGCGGCGTCCAGCGCGGTGCGCACGGTGGCGATCAGACGGGCGGGGACGGCAGCCGCGCGGGGGTGCACGTTGATCGGGAGTGCGCCTGCTTCTTCGTCGGACAGGATGCGGATCCGACGATCGGGACCGTCCGCGGGCTCGGGAAGCGCCTTGAGCGCGGCCGCGCCGTGCGAGGACAGCTGCAGGTTCATCAGTTCCGTGCCCTCGCTCACGCGGGGCGGTAGGTCGGGCCCGCCCATGCGGCGCAGCGCGCTCTGGTGGCGCACCCACTGCTTACCGGACACGGGGGCCAGCACCAGCCGGGAGGCCCAGCCATGATCCTCGGTGGCGGCGAGCACGGTGCCGCCCAGGCTGAAGCCCACCCCGTGGACGGGGCCGTGGGAGCTCGCCCAATCGCGGACGGTGGTCAGGTCGTCGACCCACAGTCCGGCGTCCACGGCTTCCTCGGCGGTGGGGCTCTGACCGGTCCCGGACCAGTCGAGGCGCACCACACGCCACCCGTGAGCGGCCAGCGCCCGGGCCGTGTGGATCATGCTGCGGGTCAGGGTCACGCGATCGCGTCCCGGGGACCCCACGATGATGACGGTCTCGCCGCGCTCGGTGGCCGTGGGTTCGTGCACGTCCACCGCGATCCACCGGTTCCCGGCAGGCACCCACCCGTGGCGTACGGAGTCCTCCTCGCGAACGCGTGAGCGGTGGCCGGGCCTGGAACGGCGCAGCTGCGAGTACGTGAGCATGAATGATCCCCCAAGTAATACGTGTCTCCGCCGCGGGCGTCCGGTTCTTCCCCAAGAACCTCGGCGCGCTTGCCCCCTGACGAACTTTTGCCCAGACTAACCATTTTCCCCGGGACGGGCGGAGTGAACTGTGCAAAAGCATACGCCTTTGGCACGTGATTCCGGGGTTCCCGAGGGGAAATGCCTGCCCTCCCTTTAGGGGGTACTTAGGGCAGTTACCGGGTTTTCGCGGGGTCCCGCAGGTCGATCCCGAAGACCCGCTTCACCGCGGTGGTCACGTGGCGGCCATAGCGCTGCGAGGACGGTGTCGAGGAGAACGGCAGGAACCTACCGGGGACGTCCGGGTGGGTGATCTTCCCGTGGGTGGGCCCGGACGTGGTGACTTCGAAGCCCGCCCCGCGCAACCGTTCGAGCAGTTCCCTGCGGTTGGTGGGATAGCGGGTGCCGCTGCCCCCGGGTTTCGCGCCGGTGTGGTCGAGGGAGTCGGGGGTGTCCGCCCAGGTCTCGTCCGGGCGCCGGGCGATCGCCCACCCGCTGCGGTAGATCCCCACCACGCGGTGCTCCGCCCGGGTCACCTGCACACACAGCCGGCCGCGCACGTAGTAGTCGGTGCGCCCGAGGTCCGCAGTCCAGGTGTCCTCGGGGTCCGCCACGACGGCTTGCAGCGCGCTCTCGCTCACATCCCACACGCCCTGTACGACGACGCCGTCCGCGGGTACCTCGAGCGCCGGGGCCCCCGACAGATCGGAGTCCACGGTGTAGAACGCACGCTCGGGGGCAGTGGTGTCGGGGGTGATGCCCGCGCGCAACAGGCGAACGAACTCTGCGAGCTGCGGGTCCACCGTGAGCTCGCGTGGTGCTTCGGACGCGATGGGCGTGGTGGGTTCCCCGGCGGGGACCGTGCGCGGCCCGGGGCCCGGTTTGGGTGCCCCGCCCACGGCAGGAACAGCACGGGTGCCGCCCGCGCCGGGAACTGTTCGGGGCCCGGGACCTGACCGAGGCGTCCCGTCCGGCGCTGCTCCGGCCCGAGGTTCGGAGTCATCGCCGACGGCGTCCGCGTCCCCTTGCCGCTCGGAAGGGCGCCACGAGGTGTAGTCCACCGGGCGGACGTCCAGTGCGGGGTCCTTGCGGCCGCGCATCGCGGCGGGGGAGGGGTGTGGGGTGCTCATGGCAGGTCCTCGGGCGGAAGGGGCGGTGTCCGTGCCACGCTGTCACGATACCGCCGGGATTGCCAGCGGGTGGGCGGCCCGAGCGGGGAAGGGGCGCGTGCGGCGTCGTCGTAGAATCGAGCGGGTGGAATGCGGATATTACGACCGGGACCTGTGCCGATCCTGCACGGTGATCGAGGTACCCTACGCGCGGCAGCTCGCGCGCAAACAACAGCTCGTGCGCGACCTCGTGGACTCACACGGTGGGCCGCGGTGGTTCGAGCCGGTCGCGTCCGTGGAGGCGGGGTTCCGCAACAAGGCCAAGATGGTCGTGGCCGGGAAGGTCGGCGCACCGACCCTAGGCATCCTGGACCGCGGGGGCCGCGGGATCGACCTGCGCGACTGCCCGCTCTACCCCGAACCCGTGACGCGCGCGATCCACGCGCTCGCCGAGTTCATCGCGCGGGTGCGGCTGTTGCCGTACGACGTGGCCAAGCGGCGCGGCGAGCTCAAACACCTGATCGTCACGGGGAACCCGGACGGGCGGCTCATGATCCGGTTCGTCCTGCGCAGCACCGGGCAGCTGGCCAAGATCCGGGACAACACGGATCTGCTGCGCGAGCTCGTGCCGCACGCGGACGTGCTCTCCGTGAACATCCAGCCCGAGCACAAGGCCGTGATCGAGGGCGCCGAGGAGATCCTGCTCTCGCGGCAGGGCGAGCTGATCATGCCGGTCAACGGCATCGACCTGCGAGTCCGGCCGCGCTCGTTCTTCCAGACGAACACACGGGTCACGGAGCAGCTGTACCGCCAGGTCGCGGACTGGGTGGACGCGGTGGACCCGGCGAGCGTGTGGGACCTGTACTGCGGGGTCGGGGGTTTCGCGCTGCATGTCGCCGCTCCCACGCGCGAGGTCGCGGGCACCGAGATCTCCGCCGAGGCCGTGGCCTCCGCCCGGGACACCGCCCGCGCCATGGGGCTACCGGATGAGGGTCCGGGCTCCGTGCGTTTCCTCGCCGACGACGCCGCCGCGACCCCCGCGGATCTGCCCGGCACCCCGGAGCTCGCGATCGTCAACCCGCCCCGCCGCGGGCTGGAAGCGTCCCTGTGCGCGTGGCTCGAGAACTCATCGGTGGATCATGTCGTGTACTCGTCGTGCAACGCCACGACGCTCGCGCGGGACCTGGGCCGGATGCCGTCCTTGCGGCCCGTGGAAGCACGACTGCTGGACATGTTTCCCCACACCGGACACTACGAGGTCGCGGTCCTGCTGCGCAGAGGGTGAGGGGCGGGACTACCGGTTCGATGCCGGCGACCCGACGAGGCTGACGACGGCGCCGGGCCCGGCGCCGTCGTCCCGGATCGCGGATGGGCACGCGCATCGAAGAAGCGTCCCGGGGTGCCCTGTCGAGCACCCTGGGACGCTTCGGATGCTTACCGCGAAGGCGTGGACTACGAGTTCGCCGCCGCGATGGCCCGCAGCTTGGTCACCGCCTCGTTCACCATGTCCGGCACGGACTGATCGATGTCGAGCTTGTAGCCGCCCTCCTCCTGCGCGAGCAGCTCGAGGGTGTCCAGCTGGGACTGCAACAGCGTGGCCGGCATGAAGTGCCCGCTGCGGCCCTCGATCCGCCGGGTCAGCACCGCCACGGACCCGTCCAGGTGCAGGAACAACGCCGACGGCGCTTGCGAGCGGATCCGTTCCCGGTACTTGCGCTTGAGCGCGGAGCACGCGATCACCATGCCCTCGTGCTGTTCACCCCGCTCGTGCAGTGTGCGGCCCACGATCTCGAGCCAGGGCCACCGGTCGTCATCGTTGAGAGGGGTGCCGGAGGCCATCTTCTGCACGTTCTCGATGGGGTGCAGGCTGTCACCGTCGATGAACTCCACTCCCAGCTCGTGGGCTACGAGGGTTCCGATGGTCGTTTTGCCTGACCCCGACACACCCATGACCACCACGAGCGGTTCCACCTTGTTGAGCGACGTCACGGCGGGGCTCACCAGTCGTGGACCGTGCCGTCGGCAAGGCGGTTGTACGGCAGGTAGGCGTTGGCGTATTCGTACTTCTCCGCCTCGTCCTCGTCGATCTCCACGCCGAGTCCCGGGGTGTCGGAGGGGTGCAGCAGGCCGTTCTCGAACGTCATGTTCTGCAGGAAGACCTGGTTGGTCTTCTCCGAGTGCGGCATGTACTCCTGCAGGCCGAAGTTGTGGATGGCCATGCCCACGTGCATCTGGGCGGCGAAGCCCACCGGGGACACATCCGTGGGGCCATGGAAACCGGACTTGACCTGGTACATCGCGGCGTAATCCATGACCTTCTTCAGCGGAGAGATGCCACCGAAGTGCGTGGAGGCACAACGCACGTAGTCGATGAGCTGCTCGGAAATCAGGTCCTTGATGTCCCAAATGGTGTTGAAGACCTCGCCAATGGCCAGCGGCTGGGTGGTGTGCTGGCGGACCAGGCGCAGAGCGTCCTGGTTCTCGGCCGGGGTGCAGTCCTCGAGCCAGAACAGATCGTAGGGCTCCAGCGACTTGCCGAGCTTGGCCGCCTGAATGGGCGTCATGCGGTGGTGACCATCGTGGAGCAGCGGCAACTCCGGGCCGAACTCGTTGCGCACGGCCTCGAAGACCGAGGGGATGTGGCGCATGTACGCACGGGTGTCCCAATCTTCCTCTGCGGGCAGGGCTGCGCGCTGAGCGGGTTCGTAGTCGTAGCGCTCGCCGGAGGACTGCGACTGGGCAGCCACACCGTACAGGGCGGTGATGCCCGGGACGGAGGACTGCACGCGAATGGCAGTGTAGCCGTGTTCCTGCTCGGAGCGGATCGAGTCGAAGATCTCCTCGGTGTCGCGGCCGGAGGCGTGCCCGTAGGTCGCCAGGCCGCGGCGGGACGCGCCGCCGAGCAACTGGTACACCGGCATGCCGGCCACTTTGCCCTTGATGTCCCACAGGGCCATGTCCACGGCGGCAATCGCCGCCATGGTCACAGGACCGCGGCGCCAGTACCCGGAGCGGTAGAGGAACTGCCAGGTGTCCTCGATGTTCGCGGGATCGCGGTCGATCAACAGCGGCACGATGTGGTCGGACAGGTACGTGGCGACAGACAGCTCGCGGCCGTTCAGGGTGGCGTCACCGATGCCGGTAATACCCTCGTCGGTGGTGATCTTCAGCGTCACGAAGTTGCGGGTGGGGCTGGTCACGATGACCTTGGCCGAGGTGATCTTCATGGATTTATCCTCTCCGGAAATCAAATGGTTGTCGTCGGTTTCTAGGCCGACGGCGCGTCGTCATCCTTGGGCGGGACAACGGGGGACTGGGTGGTCATGGGGTGGGAGTCGCGAGCGGTGGGGCCCACGCGGTCCTCACGGGTGGGAACGGAGTTGGGGATGTCACCGTGCTGCAACTGTTCATGACGCAGCTGACGGTTGGCCTCGATGGACTTCATGATGTCCTTGAACTTGGCTTCGGTCAGGGGGTAAGCAGCCATGATCAGCATGGCCCCCAGGAAGATCACGGCAGGAACCAGTCCGGCGCCCAATGCCATACCGCGAACGGTGTCCTCGGACTGAACGGTGTTGGCTGCGTCAAATCCGCTCCACGTCAGGATGTAACCGGCCACGGCCACGCCCACTGCTTGGCCCACCTTGCGGGTGAAGGAGAACGCAGAGTAGGTGGCACCTTCGGTGCGAATGCCGGTCTTGTACTCGCCGTACTCCACGGTGTCTGCTTCCAGGGCCCAGGTCATGGTGTTGAGGATGCCCATGCCCACGCCCATGAAGAACAGGCCCAGCAGGCTCAGTGCGAAGGAGTACCAGAGGAAGTTGCTGAGGGAGAACAACACGCCACCAACGGCTGCCAGAACAGCCGCGTACATGAAGCCGCGCTTCTTACCGAGCACACGGGTCACGGTGGGGCCGAACGGACCCACGTAAAGCACTGCGCCCGTGGTGATGACGATGGAAATGGTGGCCACCCATCCGGCTTCTGAGTAGCGGGTCAGCACGTAGGTGGACAGGTAAATGGTCAGCGCACCGATCACGTTCTGCGCGATCAGGTACAAGAGGGACGAACTGCACAGGCGGATCAGCGGACCGTTCTGACGAACGGTCGCAATGGTTTCCTTGAGCGTCACACGTTCGACCTCGCGGTACACGACTTCCTTGGAGGTCGCGAACGTGGTGAAGAAGAACAGCGCACCGATGATCACGAACGCCACAGCGGTGATCAGGAAGGTCGCGGCCAGGTTTTCTGCGCCCTTGATGCGCGGTGCCAGGAACAGGGAGAGCAGCAGAATGGTCGCACCGGAGCCGACCATGCGGGCCGAGGCCAAACGGGAACGGTCCACGGGATTCTGGCTCATCGCGCCGGCCAGCGAGCCGTACGGAATGTTGACCATCGAGTAGAGCAGACCCATGAGCGCGTAGCTGATGGTGGCCCACGCCAGCTTGGCACCGTAGCCGTCCACGGGGATCCAGAAGCACAGCAGGTTGGAGAGCAACAGCGGGATCGAGTACCAGATCAGGAACGGGCGGAACTTGCCCCAGCGAGTCATGGTGCGGTCCACCATGCGACCGGCGAACAGGTCCGCGAACGCGTCCCAGACCTTCACGATCATGAGGATCACACCCGCGTGATCTGCACGAATGCCCACCACGTTGGTGTAGAAGAGCAAGAGGAACAGGCCGGTCATCTGGAAGGCGATGTTGCATCCGGCGTCGCCCAGGCCGTAACCGAAGAGGGTCTTGGGCTTGAGGTGCGGTTTGTTGATCGCCGGTATTTGCGATGTTGCTGGGACTGACATTTAAGGCTCCTTTGCCTGTGTGCCGATCCGCGCCCTGCGGCGCTGGTTCAAAGGTCAGCGAGGGGTTTTTCACCCTTGGTTACACCCAGCTTCCACCCGCGGGGCCGGGGAGCACGCGTGGTTTCCGGGAGTTGCCAGAGCCACGCCCCTGGTGGCTTGACGACGCCGCTCGGTCGCCTCGACAGCCAAACGGCCCCGGCACGTGCCGGGGCCGTCTCGGTGCGACCTTTCACTGGTCAGCGTCGACTGTAAGAACGAATGATCAACGCAGCTCGTTCACCAATCCGTTGATCTGATCCACCACGTCCTCCTGCTGCGCGAGTTCCGCATCCAGTACGGCAATGAGCGCGCGAACTCGCTCATCCGCGGGCTTCTGGCTCGCCTCCAACACGAGTTCGGAACGGGCATCGGACACCTCCGTGCGGCCGTCGAGGTAGGCGAGCCATGCCGCAATGGCGCGGGCCGCGGCGGTTCCGGGACGACCGGCTTCACGCTCGGCCTTGAGCACCGGCACGGCGCGCATCTGCAGTTTGGTGGAGCCGTCCATCGCGATCTGCGCCAGGTTGTGCGCGATCCGCGGATTGGAGAACCGGTCCAGCAATGCGTCGCGGTAGTCGGGGATGTCGAGTCCCGGCGTAGTGAGGTGCTGGGCTGCTTCGTCCCAGAATTCCTCAACCCACGCGCGGCACACGGGGTCGCCGATGGCCTCGGCCACGGTCGCGTGCCCGCGCAGCTGCCCGGCGTAGGCCATGAGCGAGTGCGAGCCGTTGAGCAGCCACAGTTTGCGTCGCTCGAAGGGTTCGATGTCCGCCACGAACTCCGCCCCGGCCTTCTCCCAGTCCGGGCGGCCCGCGGGGAATTCGCCCTGTAGTACCCAGCTACGGAACGGCTCGGTCACCACGGGCACCTGATCCGTGTAGCCGGTTTCCCGAGCCACGTCCGCCAGCACCGAATCCTCGGTACGCGGGGTGATGCGGTCGATCGAGGTGGCCACGAAGGACACGTTTTCCTCGACCCAAGCACCTAGCTCCGGGTCAACGGCGGCGGCCAGTCCCTGGATCGCGTTGTGCGCGGCCACATCGTTGGCGGACAAGTTGTCGCACGAGACCACGGCCAGGCCGCCGGCGTTCTGACGACGTCGCTCGGCCAGTCCCACGACCACCTTGCCGGCCATCGTGGCCGGGACGCCTGCCTCGGACAGGCCGAACGCGCCGTCGGCGAATGCGGCCTTGAGAGACGCGAGATCCTCGGCAACCGCTGACTGCGCGGCGTCGAACGCGAGGCCCTCGGCCAGGTTGTAGGCCGCCTCGGTCACGGTAATGGTGAGCACCGCGGTGCTGGGTGCGGCCAGCAGTTCCCACAACCGGGATACGTTCTCCGCGGGGTGGGCCTCAACGATGCCGTTGATGACCTCGTACTCGTCACTGTCGGGACCGCGTTCCACCAGGGTGTAGAGCCCGTCCTGCGCTTCGAGTGAGTTGGCGAGATCTGCCGAACGCCCCGAGAAGGAGGCATAGCTCCATTGGGGGCGAGCGGCGTCGTTCTCGGAATGCTGGGTGTACCAGAGCTGGTGCGCGCGGTGGAAGGCACCCATGCCAATGTGGACCAGGCGCGGCTGCGGGGCCCGCGGCGCGTCCACGGTGGTGCGGTTGAAGGGGCGCGGTTCGGTGGTGTTCGAGGTGGTCACAGCTTGAAAACCCTTCTGGGAGCGGCGTCGACGATATCCACGATGATCTCGGCGGCGCGGTCCTCACTGATGCGGTGTTCGGCCACGTACTTGGCCAGGAAGGAGGCCTCGGCGCGGCGGGAGGCGTCGTGGCGGGCCGGGATGGAGCAGAAGGCACGGGTGTCGTCGATGAACCCGGACGAGCGTGAGAAGCCCGCGGTGCCGGTGATCGCGGAACGCCAACGGAACATGGCGTCCGGTTCGTCGATGAACCACCACGGCGCGCCCACGTACACGGACGGGTAGAAGCCGGCCAGCGGCGCGATCTCGCGGGAGTAGACGGTCTCGTCGATCGTGAACAGGACGAAGTGGAAGTCCTCGCGATTGCCGAAATCCCCGAGCAACGGTTGCAGGCCACGGGTGTACTCCATGGCGAAGGGGATGTCGTGGCCGGTGTCCGCACCGAACTTGTCGAACGTTTCGGGGGAGTGGTTGCGGTAAACACCCGGGTGAATGGTCATGACCATGCCGTCCTCCACGGACATCCGCGCGAACTGGTAGGTCATGTGGGCCTCGAACGCGTTGGCCTCTTCGACAGTGGCTTCGCCGCGCAGGCCCTTCTCGAACAAGCGGGCGGCTTCCGCCGGATCCAGCTTGAGGGTGTTGGCATTGAGCGTGCCGTGATCGGCAGAGACGGCGCCGCGGTCGATGAAGTACGTGCGGCGGTTCTCCATCGCGCGGATGTAGCCCTCGTAGCCGGTGCGGCCGTCGCCGGCGGTGTCGATGAGCTTTTGCGCCTTGTCCTCGAAGCCGGCGCCTTGGAACTTCACGTAGGCGTCCGGGCGGAAAGTGGGCAGCACGCGACCGGAGAAGGACTTGTCCGCAGCGATCTGCTCGTGAGCGGAGAGATCGTCCAGGGGGTCGTCCGTGGTGGCCATGACCTCGAGCTTGAACTTCTCGAACAGTTCGCGCGGGCGGAAATCGGGTTGTTCCACGATCTTCTGGAGCTGGTCATAGATCTCATCCGCGTTGGCCTCATTGATCTTGGAGTCGTCGATGCCGAACACGTTGACGAACTCGGAGCGCAGCCAGTAGCCGGAGGCCGTGCCGTCGTAGAGGTGCCAGTTGCGGCAGAAAATCCGCCATGCCTCACGCGGGTCGGCGCCGTTGCTCTTGCCCACATTGAGGTCGGAGAGGTTGACGCCGTTGGCGTGCAGCAACCGGGTCACGTAGTGGTCCGGGCTGATGAGCAGTTCCGTGGGATCCGGGAACGGGATGTTGTCCGCGATGATCCGGGCATCCACGTGCCCGTGCGGAGAGACGATCGGCAGGTCCTCGACCTGCTTCAGAAGGTTACGGGCGATGTCCCGGGTGCCCGGGTCAGCCGGCAACAATCGGTCAGGGTGGGCTGCTATCGACGTTGACATACCCCCATCCCAGCCGCGAAAACCGGCTCGGGCAATGGGTTGCCGTGAGTTGCTGAGTTTTTCAGCCGCCCAGCAGGGGCAGTGCGCTGGATTCGCGGACGACCAGTCGGGACGGCACCACCACGGGTTTCGACGCCGTGTGCGTGGCTCCTCGAACCATGGCCAGGAGATTCTGCACGGCCTTGGCACCGATCGCATGCATGGGTGCGGCAACGGAACTGAGTGACGGGCTGATCAGGTCCAATTCCTGAACGTTGTCGAAACCCACCACGGCCACGTCCTGCGGGATCCGCACGTTGTGTCGGCGCAGCTCGCGCAGGAACCCCATGGCCATCAGGTCGTTGTAGAGGACCACAGCGGGTACGCGGTGGTCGAGCCAGTGCTGGGCCGCCTTACGACCACCCTCCGAGGTGGGCTCGAACGGTCCCATGCGGTGGACTTTCAGCTCGAGTTCCAGGGCGGATTCACGCAGCGCCCGCCACCGCATACCGTCCGACCAGGAGGCTTCCGGGCCGGCGGCGTAGAGAATATTCCGCCTCCCGCATAAAGCGAGATGTTCGGCGGCTCGGCGCATTCCCCGGGCATTGTCCGGCACCACGGACGCCACTCCGTTCACCGACCGGTTGGCCACCACCGTGGGCTTCTGCTTGGCCATCATGCGGATCGCGGAATCGGACATGCGAGAACTCGTCAGCAGTACACCGTCCACCATGGGAAGAGTGCGCTCGATAATGTTCCGCTCCGTGCGGTCGTCCTCGTGCGTGTTGTTCAGCAGCACGAGATACCCGGCCTCCGACGCCGCTTCCTCCGCGCCGCGAATCAGCTCGAAGAACACGGGGTTGGAGATGTCCGCGAGCATTAACGAAATCATCTTGGTGCGGCGCTCGCCGTCCAGTCCCGCACGGTTGGCGGACTTGACGCGGTAACCCAGTTCCTCGGCGGCCGCGCGAACTTTCTGAGCGGTATCGAACGAAACCCGGCCGGGGCGTGCAAAGGTGCGCGAAACGGTGGAGGGTGCGACGCCCGCGTGCCGAGCGACGTCGTAAATAGTGGGCGTGATGATCGGAGATGCCTGTGGGTCCCGATGATCTGCGCTCATACTCTCGATTGTCATGAGTCGCCGCGGGGGTGTCAAAGGCCGGAGGGTGGCCGAGGAGATGCCGTTTCGGGGACACCTCCATGAACCCTTCGGAAGCGGACTGCGAAGATCTCTATCCACTCAGTGGGTCGATTGACTCCCGTTACGGATGATGAGCGAATTCAATGTGGTTATGAATACTGCACAACGCAATACACCCGATTCGCCGACTCCTGATATCGACTCAAAGATTCCCGATGCATCGGAGGTCCATGGCGTCTTTGGACTGTCGGTCAGGGAGCAACGGATCTGGGACCGAGCCAAGGACTTCTTGAAAGTCCGCAGCAATGACGTTCACTCTTTGTATGCGTACGGCATTGCTCGGCAACTGACCCAGCTGATCCCCGAGGCGAGGGCCGAGATTGTTCTGCCCGCGATCCTGCTGCACGACACCGGTTGGTCACAAGTGCCCGAGGATCTGGTGCTTTCCGCTATCGCTCCCGGTGGTGGGCGACCAGATCTGGTGCGAGAGCACGAAGTGGCGGGAGCGAGGATCGCCAGGGGCATACTCGCCGAGGTGGGATATGACGCAGCAGACGTGGAAGAAATCGCGGGCATCATTGACGGCCATGACTCGAGAACCACTGCCCTGTCCGTGAATGATGCCGTGGTCAAGGACTCCGACAAGATCTGGCGTCTGACTCCTCACGGATTAAGCACAGTGATGGGGTGGTTCGGACTGGACAATAGTCAAGCTCACCGACTCTGCGGTTATCGTGTTCATGATCATCTTTTCACCGAGCAGGGGAGAATCATGGCGGCCGGGTTCGCTGGCATTGCGTCCATGGATGATTCGCCCGCGCTGCATGCGTTGACGTGACGAGTAGGACTTGATGTAAGCGGCTCCAGGGAGGGGACATGGCAGGAGGCGCGTCCGAGCCGGGACGGTCCGTGACCTCCAAGGTGCTCTCCATCCTGGAAGTCTTCGAAACACATCTCAGGCCTTTGAGCCAAGGCCAAATCGTGGAACTTACTGGGCTCCCCCAAAGCACGGCCCATCGACTTCTCTCCGAACTCGTCACGTGGGGCGCGTTGTACCGGGATGACAATGGGCGATATCAAGTGGGCATGAGGTTGTGGGAGCTTGGCCAACATGCGGGCAGGCAACTGCGCGAACTTTCTCGCCCGTTCATCCAGGATCTCCATTCTCTGACTCGTGAAACCGCCCAGTTGGCCATCAGAGATGGCTCCGATGCCCTGTATATAGAACGGGTATACAGCTCCAAGCGCGTGCCGCGAGCCTCTCGAGTGGGCGGTCGACTGCCCCTGCACGCCACTGCCGTGGGCAAAGTTCTGCTGGCATACGAGGAAGACTGGGTTCGCGAAGCCATCTTGCAGCACGGACTGCGAGCGGTGTCCTCTCGAACCCACGTAGATCCGGGCCGTCTGGCGGAAGAACTAGCGACCGTGAAAGAACAGGGCTTTGCCACAACCACGGAAGAAGTCCGGGCGGGCGTTTGCTCCATCGCGGTGCCCGTATTCCACCGGGACGGGCCCGTTGGTGCCAGTATCGGCCTGGTCATGGCATCGGCCAACTCCGGGAACATGACCCGCCACCTGCAGACGTTGCGAGGTGCGTCTCGCCAGATCGAGCTGGCCACCGATCACATACCGCTCAGCACCATCTTGCGTTTCATGACCCCTGGCGGTAAGTGACCGCTCACCAGCGGCAATGGGAAGTGGCTCGGCGAAGTCGTTTCTCATATCCACTCAGTGGATAAGCATCATTGGTGTGATCTGCGTCATGGGACAAGCTGGCACTCACATCCGCAACGTTCGAAAGGATCGCGATGAGTGCCTCACAGGACAAGACCGCTGAGCCGGCAGCTATGAGTGGTTGCCCGGTGGCCCACCACGGCTACGAGCCTTTTCAACAGAATGATCCATTTCCCTCATACGAGAAGCTTCGCTCCGAAGAACCCGTCATGTACGACGAGCGGATCGGATGCTGGGTCGTAACCCGGCATGCGGATATCAAGGAAGTGTTCGGGGACTGGGAAACGTTCAGCTCCGAAAATGCCCAGGCCCCCGTACGAGAACGAGGCCCAGAGGCCAAGAAGATCATGAAGGACGGCGGATTCACGGCGTACTCCGGTCTTTCTGCTCGAGTGCCACCCGAGCACACGCGCATCCGAAACATCGTGCAGAAGGCCTTCACCCCGCGTCGGTACAAGGTGCTGGAGCCTTTTATCCGCGACAACGTCAAGACGCTACTGGGACGTATGTTGGAGAATCCCGACAACCGTGGGGACCTACTCAAAGATCTGGCGTATGACATCCCCACCATCACGATTCTCACCTTGTTCGGTGAGGACATTGACCAGATCGACCAGTTCAAGGAATGGTCCAACTCGCGGGGAGCGATGACCTGGGCAGATCTCAGTGATGAGGAGCAGATTCCCCACGCTCACAACTTGGTGGACTATTGGCAAAAGTGTCTGAGCATGGTCGAGAAGGCACATCGCGAAGGTGGCGACAATTTGGTTGCCGACTTGGTCAAGGCACAAAACGACGGTGCGGAGATCAGCGATCACGAGATCGCATCCGTGTGTTACAGCTTGCTGTTCGCAGGGCATGAGACGACCACCACTCTGATCGCCAACACTCTGCGAGTACTGCTGGGTCATCCCGAGCAGTGGCAAAAACTCCAGGACGACCCGAAGAAGATCGCGGGGGCCGTAGATGAGGTTCTTCGCTACAGCCCGTCCATTGTCGCCTGGCGACGTAAGGCTCTGAAGGACGCCACAGTGGGCGGAACGGAGATTCCCGAAGGGTCTCAGCTACTTCTGGTCATGGGATCCGCGAATAGAGACGAAGCCCTGTTCGAGAACGGGAAGTCCTTTGACATCGAGCGATCAAACTCGCGCGAACACCTGGCTTTCGGATTCGGGATCCACTACTGCCTGGGAAACATGCTCGCCAAGTTGCAGACGAAGATCACTCTCGAGGAAACGCTCACCATCGCTCCCCACCTGAAACTGAGCGATCCGGACCGGATCCAATTCGGCGAAAACCTGTCGTTCCGCGCACCCATCGCGGTGCCTGTCACCTGGGAGTCCTGAACCATGGAGAACACTCAATACATCGAATTTTTTGACGGCGGGGGCGACCCCAAGCTTGAGCGTTTGGGAGGTAAATGCGCTTCTCTGGTGTCGATGACCGCAGCCGGAATGCCTGTACCTCCCGGATTTGCAGTTACCACCGATTTGTTCGACGCCTTCATTGAGGCGGCAGGAATCAAACAAGATATCCGCCGACTGCTCTCTGGCATCGATGTGGAGGACGTGGACCACGTGGAGGAGGTGGCCCAGCAAATCCGTGAGGAGATCTGTTCCCGACCGGTGCCGGAGGATCTGAGGCAGCAGACCATCAACGCGTACGAAGCCCTGCAATCAGGTTTCGAACGGCCCGCTCCCGTGGCTGTGCGTTCCTCGGCGACCGCCGAAGATTTGCCGGACGCGAGTTTCGCTGGGCAGCAAGACACTTACCTCTGGCTAACGGGCCAGCACACGGTCCTGGAGCACATTCGCAAGTGTTGGGCGTCCCTCTACACATCCCGGGCGATCCTCTACCGCCTTAAGAACAACATTCCCGAGGATGATCTCTCAATGGCGGTGGCTGTCCAGAAGATGGTCAATTCGGAAACCTCCGGTGTGGCCATCACCATGGACCCCGCAACGGGCGACCGTTCCAAGATCACTATCGACGCGTCGTACGGCGTGGGCGAGATGGTCGTCTCCGGACAAGTCACGCCGGACAATCTCCAACTCGACAAGGTCACGTTGGTGGTTGTGAGTGAACACATCGGCGACAAGCACGCGGAGTTGATCCCCGATCCTGAGGCCGCTGCTCTCAAGGAAGTAGAAGTAGACGAAGAACGTCGCTCGCGTCGCTGTTTGAACGACGATCAACTGCAGGCCGTAGCGCAGATGGCGAAGCTCGCCGAGAAGCACTACAAGTGCCCGCAGGACATTGAATGGGCCTTCGACAAGGACCTCCCGGACGGGGAGAACCTCCTGCTGTTGCAGTCACGCCCCGAAACCGTGCACTCGTCCAAGAAGGACGGTGCCGCACCCGCTAAGAAGAAACACGCCACCGGGATGGGCGGTCTGACCGCAGCTCTTCTGTCGAAGAACTCCAAGTAGATCCATCCACCTCCGTGCACCGCACGGAGTATAAACGAAGGAACATTCACGTGGATAACACCCCCGAGATCAAGTCATTCCCTAGCCCGTTCAGCGTTGAAACTCCCCAGGGAGCCGACGGCTGGGAGAAGCTTTACCCGTACTACCTCACCTTCCAGGAGAACCGTCAGCACGTGGACGGCCAGGAATTCTGGTTCCAGAACTCCCAGCAATGGCCGGTGGTGGTCAAACCCTTCGAGACCATTGGTTGCGAATTCGCGATCCGACAGCTCGGACAATTTAACTCACGGCACCTGATGATTCCGACCGCCAACGGAATCGACTACAGAATTCACCAGGGTTACCTCTACATGAGTCCTATTGCAGTTCCCGAGGACGAGGTGGCCGACCGCGTTGGGCAGTTCGAGGAGCGCGCCGGTTACTACTTCGAGAACTGGGAAAGCCTGCTTGCGAACTGGTACACCAAGGTCAAGGGAACCATCCGGGACATGGAAAAGATCGAATTCCGGACTTTACCTGACGTGGTGCCTCTCGAAGACATCACCTCGGGCAAGGGGCGTGACGGTTCGGAGGAACTCTTCCGCTCTTACGACAAGCTCATCGACCTGGCCTATCAGAACTGGCAATACCATTTCGAGTTCTTGAACCTGGGTTATATCGCTTACCTGGATTTCTTTGGGTTCTGCAAGGAAGCGTTCCCCAGCATTCCGGACCAAAACATTGCGACTATGGTTCAGGGCGAGGACATGGAACTGTTCCGCCCAGATGACGAGCTCAAAAAACTTTCGCTTCTCGCTATTGAGCTGGGCCTGGATCAGCTCTTTGACCAGTCGAATGATGCTGAACTGACGCTGTCCCGCATCGGTGCGGCTGAGAACGGTCAGAAGTGGCTGGATGCGCTGGAGGAGTCCAAGGATCCGTGGTTCAACTTCACCACGGGCAACGGTTTCTACGGGCACGACCAGTACTGGATCGAGCACATGGAGATCCCGCTCAGCTTTATTGCGGATTACATTCGACGCGCCAAGGACGGTGCGCAACTGGCTCGCTCCGTGGATGAACTCGTGGCGGAGCGAGAGCGCATCATCGGGGAATACCGGGACTTACTGGACGAAGAGATGCAGGAGATCTTCGACGCCAAAATCGCCTTGGCCCGGCTCGCGTACCCGTATGTGGAAAACCACAACTTCTACATCGAGCATTGGACCATGGGAACCTTCTGGCGTAAGGTCCGCGAACTGTCCCAGTTGTTCGTGGACGCGGGCTTCTGGAAGGACCCTTCAGACATCTTGTATCTGGGTCGTGATGAAGTCCGCTCAGTGATCTTCGACCTAGTCAACGGGTGGGGCATCGGTTCCAGAGCAATCGGCCCTGACTACTGGCCGGTCGAGATCGAACGTCGTGCTGGCATCATTGACGCCCTGAAATCGAGCCGTGCCGAGCCTGCATTCAATACACCGCCGGAGTTCATCACCGAGCCGTTCACTACCATGCTTTACGGCATCACGACCGAGCAGGTGGCTCAGTGGTTGGGCGATGGCGAAGAGATCGAGGGCGTGTTCAAGGGCATGGCTGCATCACCCGGCGTGGTTGAAGGTGTTGCGCGAGTCGTGACCTCTGCGTCAGAGCTGGGCACGCTCAAGGACGGCGAAATCCTCGTAGCACCCAATACCGCGCCGTCCTGGGGCCCTGTCTTTGGCAAGATTTCCGCCACTGTGACGGACATCGGCGGCATGATGAGCCACGCGGCGATCGTCTGCCGCGAATACGGTCTTCCCGCGGTGACCGGTGCCGGCTCGGCCTCCCGCGAGATCCGTACGGGTCAGATTCTGCGCGTGGACGGTACCAACGGAACGGTCACCGTCCTGGACGACGCAGGGAACTCGAGCGCGGCGGCCCCCAAAGTTGAGGACGCAGTTGCATGAACGAGAAAGCGCATCGACCCACTGTTCTCGTCACCGGTGGAGCCGGAGGTTTAGGCCGCGCTTTCGCGCTCGGATTCGCGAGTCGTGGGTACGACGTGGCTGTGGCGGACCTCAATCTCGAAGGCGCCCAGGAAACGGCTCGACTCGTCGAGGACGAGGACGTTCGGGCAATGGCGACGACAGTGGACGTCACCTCGGTGTCTTCTACGGAAGCCATGGCCAAGGAAGTGAGTGACTTTGGCGAAGGAGCTCTCGACGTCCTGATCAACAACGCTGCGATCTACGCCACGGTTACCAGGTCACTTATGGAAGAGATCGACCCAATGGAATGGGACGCGGTGATGGCCGTGAACCTCAAGGGTCCCTGGCTCTGTGTCCGGGCGTGCAGCGCCCTCCTGAACGAGGGGTCCAGCGTGATCAACCTGTCCTCCGCCACGGTCTATTCAGGTTCGGAGAACTGGATGCACTACGTGGCTTCCAAATCCGGCGTAATCGGAATGACCCGAGTCATGGCAAAAGAATTGGGGCGGCGGGGTGTGACCGTCAATGCCATCGCCCCGGGGTTCACCCTCACCGAAGCAAGCTACGGGCTGATGTCCGACGCCGCTACGTACGGGGTTGATCGTGGTGCCATCAAGCGGGCGAGTCAGCCACAGGACATCGTGGGCGCCGCGCTCTTCCTGGCGGGCCAGGACTCCGACTACATCACCGGACAAACGCTCGTCGTGGACGGCGGACGACAGTTCATTTAACAAATTCCGCATCACCCACGGGTGACAGCAGAAAGGACCAACTCATGCCCACCGTTACTTTCACCGATTCAGAAGGCGCCCAGCGCACCGTGGATGCAACCGCGGGAGACTCCGTAATGGAGACTGCTGTTCGCAACGGTGTGACGGGGATCGTCGCAGAGTGCGGAGGTTCGCTCTCCTGTGCCACGTGCCATGTGTTCGTGGACAACGAGGACCTGGACAAGCTTCCGGAGATGGAGGACATGGAGGACGAGATGCTCTATGGGACAACCGAAGATCGCCAGCCAAACTCCAGGCTCTCTTGCCAGTTGCCGATCGAGGAAGACACGGACTTGCACGTGACCACTCCTGAGACGCAGGTGTAAACATGGCTATGGAGAACAATCACGGACTTCTGATAGTCGGCACCAGCCAATCCGGGGTGGCACTCGCAGGATCATTACGCGCTCTGGGGTATTCGGACCCGATCACCTTGTTGGGGGAGGAGGACCACCGCCCGTATCAACGCCCTGCACTCTCGAAAGAATTCATGCAGGACAAGATCTCCAAGGAAAAGCTGATCTTCCGCGCGCCCGAATACTGGAAAGAGCACAACATCAACGTGGTTAAAGGTCAGCGGATCGGGAACATCGAGAAGAACCTTGATGGCTCTGGGATCGCAGTCTCCACTTCGGGAGAGAACTTCCCGTTCCAACAACTCGCGCTGACAGTGGGTGCGCGGGCCCGTCGTCTTCCCCTGGATGGTACCGATCTTGACGGGGTTCTGTATCTGCGCAATGCAGATGATGCGCTGGACCTGAAGGCCCGAATGCCGGAAGCACAGAATCTGGTGGTCATCGGTGGTGGGTTCATCGGGCTCGAGGCCGCCGCGAGTGCGCACGGAATGGGTAAGAACGTCACCGTGCTGGAGGTGGGGCCCCGCCTGATCGGTCGAGCAGTGGGCGAGGCTACATCAGAGTTCTTCCTCACGGCCCACCGTGAGCAGGGAATAGATGTGCGGTTGAGCGTGAGTCTGGAGCGTATCGACGGCGAAAAGGGTCGCGTCACAGGAGTTCGCCTGGACAACGGTGACGTTGTGCCAGCAGACATTGTGCTGGTTGGTATCGGGGTCATTCCGAACACCGAACTGGCGGAAACCATGGGATTGCACTGCGACAACGGTATTCACGTGGATGAGTACGCGCTGGCGTCTGATGGTCACACCGTGGCTATAGGCGATTGCGCGAACATACCCAACCCGATACCCGGCTCTCCGGAAGGCGAACGGCTCCGGCTGGAAAGCGTCAACAACGCAGTCGAACACGCAAAGGTGGCGGCCTATTCGTTAGCAGGCCGTCGTGAGGAATATCAATCGATTCCGTGGTTCTGGTCAAACCAAGGTTCACATAAATTGCAGATTGCGGGACTATCCACGGGGCACGATCACACTGTTGTGCGTCGGGATGGTTCTGACGGTAAATTCTCTGTGCTCTATTACCGGGGAGGGCGTCTCATTGCCGCAGACTGCGTGAACTCCCCTGTGGATTTTATGGATGTGAAATCCGCCCTGTCCAAGGGACTGACCATTGGGGCAGACCAGGCAGCTGATACCGAGAAACGGCTCAAAGAATCAGCCGTTCGCATCACAGAACAGGAACTGAATCCATGACCATTGAGACCGAATTGAAAGTTAACACCGCGCCCATCAGCACCACCCCTTCGGAATTGACCGACCTGGATCCGATTTGGAAACGAGTCATCCCGGAAACACGGGCCCGCGGAAATGACATTCATTTGCCTATTTCGCTGGCTTACGCGGAGCGACTCTGCGACGTGTATCCGGATGCGGACGACCTTATTGTCCGTGTGGCCATCCTGTTGCATGACACGGGATGGGGTCGTGTTGATGAGGAACGGATCCTGACCGAGGGATTCTCGGGTGATTGGAGAAAGGCCGACATCCGATTTGAGCATGAGCGGCAAGGGTGTCTCATAGCAGAAGAAGTACTTCCCGAACTTGGTTACGGGGATGACTTCATTCGCCGTATCACCGAGATCATCGACGGCCATGACACCCGCCCGGACGCCAAGTCGCTCGAGGACGCCTTGGTTCGGGATGCCGACCGGCTATGGCGTTTTGATCACGTGGGAATTGCCTTGGCATCGACGTGGTTCAAATTGACTCCCGCGGCATATATGGACCGGCTTGAAGAAGAGATCGTTCCTGAACTCCAGACCACTGCCGCGAGGCTCATGGCGGAAGCGGATCTGGCTCGTTCGCGAGCCTTGCTGAAGGGAAGCATCCTGGTATGAAACTCCAGATGAGCCAAGTGAATGATGCGCGGGAGGGGCTGAACCTTCCGTATTCGCACCAGGATGACCACTTCATCAATGGCGCATATGTACCGTCCACGGGCGACCGGCGCATCAAGGTCGTGGACCCGGTCACGGAAAAAATTTGGGCCTCTGTACCTGATGCGACCCCGGAGGATCTTGAACGCGCAGTCGAAGCGGCAGACAACGCCTTCCCGGGCTGGGCTGAATTGACAGCGCACGAGCGTGCATCGATCTTGCTCAGGGCCGCGGACGAGATCGAGGCTCGGCGTGAACCACTGGGGTTCACGAACACCCGGGAGAATGGCTCCCCTGTTTCCGAAACCATGAACGCTGCTTCCAACGCCGCCGGCATTTTCCGCTACTTTGCCGGACTTGCAGATTGGATGGATCAGGAGGATACTCGCCCGTTCCCCAACGGTGTGGGTGAAACCTCCGTCTACATGGATCCGGTAGGGGTCTGCGCGCTGATCGCTCCATGGAATTTTCCCATCAATCTGGTTGTGGCCAAATTGGCCCCGGCGCTTCTGGCCGGATGCACCGTGGTCATCAAACCGGCCTCACCGACTCCATTGTCGGTTCGGTTCATTGTGGATGCCCTCGCGGCAGCAGGTGTTCCGGCCGGCGCGGTCAACGTTCTGACGGGCAGCGGCCGGATGGGGGACCAGTTGGTGCGACACCCCAAGGTGCGAAAAGTCGCCTTCACAGGTTCTACGCCCGTTGGTCGAAAAATTGCCGCAGCTTGTGGTGAGAGCCTCAAGCCGGTCACGTTGGAGCTGGGCGGCAAATCGTCAGCCATAGTCCTCGACGATGCAGACCTCGACCACATGTCATCCGTGCTGATCCGCTCGTGTATGCGAAATACCGGGCAGACGTGCTACATCTCAACGCGGATCCTGGCCCCGGAGTCTCGGTACGAGGACGTGGTGAAAATGGTCGCTCGCACCGTGGGGGAAGCCCCGCAGGGGGACCCTCTGGATAAAGCTACCGTATTCGGCCCGATGGCTAACCGCCCGCAGTACGAGACGGTCTTGAAGTATCTCGAATCAGCTCACCAGGAGGGCGCTACCATTGCGACCGGCGGCCACCGCGCAGAGATGGACTCCGGGTTCTTCGTTCAACCCACAGTCTTGTCCGATGTGACCCCGGAAATGACGGTTGCGCGAGAGGAAATTTTCGGGCCGATCATCACCATTTTGCGTTACAGAGATGTGGATCACGCACTGGAGTTGGCCAACAATACGCCGTTCGGGCTCGGTGGAATCGTTTTTTCCGCGGATGAGGAAAAGGCTCGCAAAGTTGCCCGGCGGATGAACACGGGCTCCGTGGGCATTAACTTCTTCGCATCCAATCATTCGGCACCGTTCGGCGGACGGGGTGATTCGGGGTTGGGGGTGGAATTTGGTGTTGAAGGGCTGAGCGCATATCTCACTCCGCAGTCAGTGCATCGACTCCCCAGAGGCCGATAGACGGGAGTGGTCAGGCACAGTGTCAAAGAGATCGCCCGTGTGTGCACAGGCTGAATTCAGGTTGGGCGGAGAACAATGACTCCGTGATCACTCTGGCAGCCATAGTGCTGGTGATAGTGCTGTGGTACGCCGTGGAACATCATTGGCCCGGAACCGCATGGTTCACCCGGTGGCGAGAAGCACACGGGTACAAGGTGCGGGCGTGGCTCAAAGGCGCCCCCGCGACCTACCTGTACCTGGGGTTGCTGACCTTCACCACGTGGCTGCTTTCCAATGCCAACGGTCGCCTGCGCGTGGCCTTCCTCTCGGAGCAATCCACGACTCTGCGCGAACTGGCCACTTCACCGGTGACGGTGTTGATCCGCAGCGCCCTGTACGTCTCCCCGTTGGAGCTGATCGTGTGGTGGGTGCTGTTCACGCTGGTCGCGGCCAGGTTGGAGCACAGCTTCGGCAGTGCGCGGATCATGGCTGGCTTCGCCATAGGACACGTGGGGGCTTCCTTGGCGGTCGCTCTGCTGACCTGGGGCGCTATCTCCACGGGCCAGGTCGGTGAATCCGCGGCCGGCGGTATCGACGTGGGGGCCAGCTACGGGTTCGCCGCCCTCGCGGCCTTGTTCACGTACCTGGGCTCTCGCCGACGTCGCTTCATCTGGGCCGCGGTGGTCGTCCTGGTGGTTGCCGCGAACCTGGCCTGGTTCTTCGACGGCACCGCACTGGGGCACGCCATCGCCGCACTCCTGGGTTTCGCCTGTTATCCATTGGTGCGTCCGGCCGCACGACGCCGCCACATGGCCGTGGTTCGCGCTCGCCGCATTGCGGCTGCGGAGGAGGACCGGCTGCCGCCGTTGCCACCTGAACCGCCTGCGGCGGGCCGATGAATTGGTGATCCACCTTATCCGCACTTAGCATGCATCTTGTATCTAAGCGCCGATGACCGGGGAGAACCGTGCCGACCAACGCAGCAGAACGCGCGTATGCGCACGCGAAAGCGCGCATCCTGTCCGGAGAACTGGACGGCGAACTCCTGTCCGAGGGAATCGTCGCGCAGGAACTGGGTGTTTCACGCACGCCTGTCCGCGAAGCCTTCCTCCGGCTTCAGGCGGAAAATCTCATGCGCCTCTACCCCAAGCGGGGTGCCTTGGTGGTTCCGGTGGGTCCGTCCGAGGCGCGCGAAGTGATCGAAGCCCGCCGGGTCGTCGAATGCGGTTGCGTGGCCGCGGCACTGCGGGACCCTGCGTTGCCGGCCACCCTGAATGAGCTACTGGAAAAGCAATCCAACGCGGTCGGCACGGAACGGTTCACCGAGCTGGACGCCGCCTTCCACACGGCCATCGTCGAGGCCGCTGAGAACTCACTGCTCAGCTCCTTCTACTCGGGGCTGCGTGACCGACAGATGCGGCTGATCGCCACGGCCGTTCGCACCGTGGATGAAAAAGCCTCCGAGATTCTGGATCAGCACCGCGACATCGTTCGCGCCGTTGAAAACGGTGACGCGGAGCAAGTGCGAGCGCTGCTGTCAGAACACCTGCGCCACGTCTACGAAGGAATTGTCGAATGAGGATCAAACCCTGGACGCGGGTGGCCGCCGGATTGTTCGCGGTGGCCTGGGGCGGCAATGAATTCACGCCGCTACTGGTCATGTATCGCCATGTGGAGGGGTTCGACCAGGTCGCCGTGGATATGCTTTTGGCAGCATACGTGCTGGGCATCGTTCCGGCGCTGCTGATCGGCGGGCCACTGTCGGACCGCCACGGACGCCGGGCACTGATGATCCCCGCGCCCATTATCGCCATGCTGGGCAGCGGCCTGTTGGCGCTGGGATCGGGCAGCCTCACCCTGTTGTTCATCGGCCGGGTTCTGTCAGGCGTGGCTCTCGGCTTGGGAATGGCCGTGGGCACATCGTGGGTCAAGGAACTCTCCGGGCGCCCGTACGAACCTCACCCTGAAAAGGTGTCCGGCGCGCGCCGAGCCTCGCTGTCCTTGACCGCGGGCTTTGCCCTGGGTGCCGCAGTGGCTGCCACGCTGGCCCAGTTCGCTCCGCTGCAAACGGTGCTGCCCTATCTGATCAACATTTTGATCTGCATCCCCACGGTGTTCCTTGTGGCCGGTGCGCCGGAGACGCGTACTACGGGCCGCCACATCGGTTCCCTGTGGTCCGACTTGAAGATCCCGGCGGCCAAACAGCATCGCTTCTGGTTCGTGGTGGCACCGTCGGCCCCGTGGGTCTTTGGCTGTGCGGCCTCTGGCTACGCGATCCTTCCGGCCCTCATGGCGGAGGTCGTGGGGCCGGACTACGGCATCGCCTTCTCGGGCCTGTTGTGCCTGGTGTGCCTGACCTTCGGCTTCTTCATCCAGCCGCTGGGCAAGCGACTGGACCGCGACGGCTCCATCCGTTCCCTGGTGGTCGGCATGATCGCCGTGGTCATCGGCATGCTCAGCGCCGTCTTCGCATCCGCCACGCTGTCCCTGCCGGTCGTGCTGATTTCCGCGGCCATCCTGGGCTGCGGCTATGGCCTGGTGCTGGTCTCCGGCCTGCAGGAAGTCCAGCGCATCGCGCGCGTGGACGACCTGGCCGGGCTCACCGCCGTCTTCTACTCACTGACCTACATCGGTTTCTTCGTGCCCATGGTCCTCGCCGTGATCTCCGAGGTCACCACCTACCCGTGGCTGTTCCTCTCCGGCGCGGTTATCGCCGTCGTCTGCCTGGGCATCATGGCGTACGGCAAGCGCCATGAGGTGCGGGAGTTGCCCGCCCGGCGGTAGCGGGGTGATTTGTGGTTCCCTATTACTGATTTCCGTCTCGGATTCGGTAATAGGGAACCCTAAATCCTCACGCCAGAATCAGAGCCAACGCGCCTCGCGCCATGACGACGACGCCGCCCACCGCCGCCAGCGTCATCGCCAGTTTGGAGGCCACGGCCTTGTCCAAGCGACATGAAAGCCACGTGCCAACGGTGATGCCCACGAAGATCGTGGCAATGAGGGAGCCGAAGGCCACAAACACCGGGACCGGGAGCACAAACGGCACCCCCGCGATCAGTTTGGAACCCACGGACAATGCGCCCAGGGACATGAACACGGGTTGCATGGTGGCGGCGAATCGCAGCTGATCCCAATTGGTGATGCGTGAGTACACGACCATTGCCGGAGCGGCGACGCCCGCCGTAGAGTTGAAGAATCCACCGATCAGGCCGGCCGGTACCACGGCTTTGCGCTGTTGCACGTCACCGGTGCTCCGGGAGAACTTGGTGATGGCCAGGGCCAGCAGAACCACTGCGCCCACTCCGATCTGAAGCCACTCTGCAGAGACCCAACTGACCACGAGCGCCCCGAGGATGACTCCGGGCAGGGCCGCAGCGATCAGGATGGCCGCGTGCTTCCATTCGACCATCCGCCGCACGGACAACGTGATCATGAACCCCGAACACACCGTGGCCGCGTTGGTCACCAGCACGCCCGTGGCCGGACCCATCAGCAGGGACAACACCGGAGCCACGACCAACCCCACGCCCATACCCGAGACCCGTTGCAGGATGCTGCCCACCAGGACAGCGATCAGTGCGGCGGTGAGGATGAGCATGGGGCACTTTCTACGGGTGAATCGGCTGCTTCGAGCCTACATCTGAGTTTGCGCCGCTCCGTGCCTTCCGCACCAGGACGAACCCACCCCAAACAGCTAGCAGCGAGGCAACCAGCAGCAGTCCGGCGTCGCCCAAGTCGATGTCCGCGAGCCACGAGGTGACCGGGTCGCTCAGCCCGAACGCAGTGTTGAGCACCCCGCCCAGTGTGATGACCGAAATGAACAGCGCGGCGGCCGCAGAGAGTCCCGTGATGGCGGTGTTGAAGCCCAGCTTGCGGGCTGGATCCCGCCAGGCCGACCGGTACATGCGCAGCACCGCCAGCCCGTTGAGCGAGTCGCACAGGCACATGCCCGCGGCGAAGAAGAACGGCAGCGACAACAGCGTCCACCCGGACACTCCCGCCACGGACGCGGAGACTGTCAGGACTAAGAGTGAAATGGTGCTGGCGGTATCGAAACCGAGTCCGAACAAGAACCCCAGCGTGAAGATGTTGCGCGGCCGCTGCACCCGGGCCAGCGGTTTGGCCATCACCCGCGAGACCAGGCCCTGAGCCTGCAGATCCTCCTCCCCCACCGCGAATCCGTCGCGAACCCGCCGCCCCAGCCGCCAGCTGTGAACGCACGCACCCGCGTTGTACAGGCCGATCAGCAGCAGGAACACCCCGGACACCGTGCCGCCGATGATCCCCAGAGCCGTGTTCGCCGCGGTCCCCTCGGAAATGAACGAGGACACGAACGTCGCGCCGAGCACCACCAGAATTCCGGCCAGAATCACCACGGAACTGTGCCCCATGCTGAAGGCCAGGCCCACGCTCGCGGGCCGTTTTCCCTGACCGACGAAGCGCCGCGTGGAGTTGTCGATCGCGGCAATGTGGTCCCAGTCGTAGCTGTGCTTCACGCCGGTCAGGTAACAGGTGATGACCAGGCCGATGGCCAGGGGCACCGAGCCGCCCAGGCTTCCCAACCCCCATAGCCCCAGCGCTACCAAATGAAGCAGCGCCACGGCACCCATAGTGCACAGCACACGCGTGCGGAACGGCCAATCGTCCACCGATGGGCGGCCCACAGCGGGGTTCAAAGTCGAGAGTGCAGACACGGAATTCTCCTGTTCAGTACTTACGAAGATTGACGGCGCCCTGCCCGAACCAGCGCTCGCGCAGCAGATTGCCCACGGCCTCGATGGCCTCGGAGACCTCGGGCGTTGAACGGCCCAGGACACGCACGGCCATACCGGGCACGGGCGTTGCGGTGGCACCGGCTCGAAGGTGGCCGGAGCGTTCGGTGAGCAGGGTGCGGACGTCGGCCAGAGCGGCGTCGTCGGCGCGGGGATCGATCACCAAAAGCGAGCCGACGTGCGTGTAGCCCTCGAAGAATCCGAGACCGTCGAGCCCCTGAGCGCCGGGTTCCAGCACCAAGTTGTCGACCGCCACGGGCCGCCCCGCCATGCTCACGCGGGTGCGCAGGCGGACGCGGTCGTAGCGGAACGGCTCGCCGGTGGGGGACCAGCCGGGCGTGACCACGTCCGCGAGAACGAGGCTCGCCGACGGCTCCATGGCCACCCGCGTGATCTGGTCGTAGCGCGTCTCCCGATAGGCGATCAGCTGGTCCGGCAGGTATTCGAGCCGGCTGTCGGGACTGAGCCGCACGTCCGTTTCCTGCAGGGTGTGGTCGTGCGGCGAGCGATAAACCTTGGTCGCCGATTGCGTGGTCAGCAGCAGGTCCGCGCCCGGCTCGAGAACCAGGGTCGTGCGGTAGCGGTCGCCGTCCAGGTACCCGCCACCGGGATTGACCACCGCGTAGGTGACCTGCCCGGACGCGTCCAGATAGTGCGGCCGCAGCACCCGCAGCGAGCCCCGGTGGAACTGCCGCACGGCCACGGATCGCCCGGCTCGCGGGGCCACGGTCAAGTCCAGCTCGCCACGCCAGGTGCCATTTTCCACGGACGACGACGCCGCTCGCGCCGGGTCCTCGGGTTCGTTCCGGTCCGTGGGCGGTGCGTTCAGATCTTCGGCAAGAGTCGGGGAACTCATGCCAAATCCAGCATGAGTACGTCGTGACGCAGCCACTGGATGACATGCTCCAGACCTTCGTCGGTCTTGAGATTGGTGAAGCAGAAGGCCTTGTCACCGCGGAAGTCTTTGGAATCCGACTCCATGACGGACAGATCCGCGCCCACATGGGGTGCCAGGTCCGTCTTGTTGATGATGAACAGGTCGGACTTGATCATGCCCTGGCCGGCCTTGCGGGGGATCTTTTCACCCTGGGCCACGTCGATGATGTAGATGGAGAAATCCACCAGCTCGGGGCTGAACGTGGCGGAGAGGTTGTCGCCGCCGGACTCCACGAAAATCACGTCCAGGTCAGGGTGCTCGGCCTCCAGCTTGTCGATGGCCGCCTGGTTCATGGAGGTGTCTTCGCGGATAGCGGTGTGTGGGCAGCCGCCGGTTTCCAGACCGATGATGCGGTCCAGGGGCAGCACGCTGTTCTGCGAGAGGATCTTGGCGTCCTCGATCGTGTAGATGTCGTTGGTGATCGCGGCCAAGGACATCTCATCGCTCAGGGCACGGGTCAGGCGTTCGATCAGCTGAGTCTTACCCGCTCCGACGGGTCCGCCGATGCCGACTTTGATGGCGTTCATGGTGAAAATCTCCTTGCGATGGGTCTGCGAAGTGCTGGGTGGGTGGTGAGTCGGTGATCAGCTCATGAACATGCGGGCTCGCTGGGTCTCGTGCTGCATCTGGGCGATCTCCAGTCCGGGGGAGACGGCCCCCAGATCGTCGAGCGTGAGCTGGGCAATCCGGGCCTCCGCTCGGGTGACATGACTACGCATGACCCCCAGGACCCGCTGCCCTGCGTTCTGGCCGATGGGGATTCCGCGCACTGCGTTCTGCATCAATGCAGTGACCGTGGAGAACAAATAGGCGCTCACCAGTGACGTAGCGGGAACGCCGTGGTCCGTGCCAATCAGCCCGAATGCAATGGCCTGGTGACCGTGGCATGGTCCGGCGTCGACCAGTGCGGCGTATTTCTCCAGGCAGGGACCGGGCAGGGACAGCCGGCCGATGTCGAGCAGCCGCTTACCCATGGTCAGTCCGGCCTGCCTGACCTGTGAGGGCAGGGCCTGGGCGTACATGAGGTCGTCCAGTTCGATCAGAAAGTCGATGCCACTTTGAGCATCCTCGCCAGTGCCAGTGCCAGGCGCAGCGCACGCCTCCGCCGTCAATCGCACGGCCAGCCCGTCCGCGTAGACCAACTGGTGATCCACGAACTGCGCGAGCCACTCCTGGAACGTGGCCTCGTCGTGCACGGTGCCGCGCTGCAGATACGTCTCCATGCCAAAGGTGTGCGCGAACGCGCCCGTGGGGAGGGCGGAATCGCACAACTGGAGGAGCGTGAGTAAGGGCTCGTGCGGCGTCGTCGAACTGAGCATGAAAAGTCCTAGTGCGTGTGCTCGGCGTGCCGGAACGGAACGGGCATCACGCGGTCCTGGCGCTGATAGGGGACCTGCTGGGCGTCCAGGTAGTCGGCCACGGTGTGATCGAACTGGACGACCATGACCTGGGCGCCGTACTCCGATGAGGCGTCGAAGAACTGGGCCTGCAAGTGGCGGTTGCCCAGCGCGTGGGCGGTCACGCCCATTTCGGTGATGGAGCGCGGCGCGATGACCAGCACATCCGTGGCTTCCACGGACACCGCGACCACGCCGGACTCGTCCCGGAGCAGAATGTCGCCATCCTTCAGGTCACCGTCCCGGCCGTGTGGGGAGTTCAAACGCAGCCCCAGGGTGCGGCCGTGATCCGTGGTGACGCGTTGGATGCGCTTGACCAGGTCGGCGCTGGGGAGGACCACTTTCTCCACGTGGAGGGTCTCGTGTTCGGCGGGTGGCAGGTCGGCCACGTTGCCGATTACATGTTCAACGATCATGGATGGTTCCTTTCGAAAGTAGGAGGGAAGAGGCTTGAAAAGTAGGGCTGGAAGGAGGGGCTAGAAGAGGAAATAGCGCTGCGCCATGGGCAACTCGTCCGATGCTTCGCACGTGATGATCTGGCCGTCCACGCGCACTTCGTAGGTTTCCGGGTCCACCTCGAGCTGCGGGGTTTCGCCGTTGAAGGGGAGGTCCGCTTTCTGCAGAGATCGAATCCCGTGCACGGGCTCCACCATCTTCCGCAGCCCCAACCGTTCGGGCAGACCAGCGTCCATGGCAGCTTGGGACATGAACGTGATCGACGAGGAATACACCGCCGAGCCCAACGCGCCAAAGGCGTTGCGCATCAGCTGCGGCTGCGGCGTGGGGATCGAGGCGTTCGGATCGCCCATGACCGAACTCGCGATCTGACCGCCCTTGAGAATCAGGGTGGGTTTCACCCCGAAGAAAGCGGGTTCCCACAGCACCAGATCCGCCAGCTTGCCGACTTCCACGCTGCCCACGTGCTCCGAAATCCCGTGGGTGAGCGCCGGGTTGATCGTGTACTTGGCGATGTAGCGCTTGAGCCGAGCGTTGTCCCCGCGCTCGCTGTCACCGGGGAGCTTGCCGCGCTGCTTCTTCATCTTGTCCGCGACCTGCCATGTCCGTAGCACCACCTCGCCCACCCGACCCATGGCCTGTGAGTCAGAACTGGTGATGGAGAAAACGCCCATGTCCTGCAGGACGTCTTCCGCGGCAATGGTCTCAGGGCGGATCCGAGAGTCCGCGAAGGCCACGTCCTCCGGGATGTCCGGGTTGAGGTGGTGGCACACCATGAGCATGTCCAGGTGCTCTTCCTCGGTGTTGCGCGTGAACGGCAGCGTGGGGTTGGTGGACGCGGGCAACACGTTGGGCATGCCCGCGATCTTGATGATGTCCGGGGCATGCCCGCCGCCCGCGCCCTCCGTGTGGTAGGTGTGGATCACGCGCCCGGCAATGGCGTTGATGGTGTGCTCCACGAACCCGGCCTCGTTGAGGGTGTCCGTGTGGATGGCCACCTGAACGTCGTATTCGTCCGCCACGCGCAGCGAGTTGTCGATCGCCGCCGGCGTGGAACCCCAGTCCTCGTGCACCTTCAGTCCGATCGCCCCGGCCTCGATCTGTTCCGCCAGGGGTTCGACGGCGCTCGCGTGCCCCTTCCCCAGGAAGCCCACGTTCATGGGAAAGTTCTCCACTGCCCGCAGCATGTTGGCCAAGTGCCACGCGCCCGGTGTGACGGTCGTGGCCTTGGTGCCTTCTGCCGGGCCCGTGCCGCCACCGATCATGGTGGTGATCCCGGAATTCAGCGCCGTGCCGAATTGCTCCGGACTGATGAAGTGGATGTGCGAATCGATCCCGCCCGCGGTGAGGATCTTCCCCTCGCCGGAAATGGCTTCCGTGGCGGGGCCGATCGTGAAGTCCACCCCGTCCATGATGTTGGAGTTCCCGGCCTTGCCGATGGCCATGATGTGGCCGTCCCGCAGGCCGATGTCCGCCTTGTAGATACCGGTGTAATCGAGCACGATCGCGTTGGTGATCACGGTGTCGACCACGGGATGGTCGCCGGGAGCGCCGTCGCGCGTGGCCTGGCCGTTCAGACCCATACCCTCGCGCATGACCTTGCCGCCACCGAAGATCGTTTCGTCGCCGCGGACCGTGTGATCCGCCTCGATCTCCAGGAACAACTCGGTGTCAGCCAGGCGGATGGCATCCCCGGTGGTGGGGCCGTACAACCCGGCGTACTGCTGCCGGGACATCTCGAAACTCATGGGGATCCTTGCCTAGTCGAGGGGGCCGTTGACCGCATTGCGGAAACCGTGGACGGCGCGTGCGCCCGCCATGGTCACCAGGCGCACGGTTTTCTGATCGCCGGGTTCGAAGCGCACGGCGGTGCCGGAGGGAATGTCCAAGTGGAAACCGCGAGCGGCCTCGCGGTCGAAGTCCAGCGCCGGATTGGCCTCGTAGAAGTGGAAGTGCGAACCCACTTGCACCGGGCGGTTACCGGTGTTGGTGACCTCCAGGTCCACGGTGGGGCGGTCCGGATTGTACTGGATGGGTTCGTCGGAGAGCAGGTATTCGCCGGGGATCACGGGGGAGTCCTTATCGGATGGGGTGGTGGACGGTCACGAGCTTGGTGCCGTCCGGGAACGTGGCCTCCACTTGGACGTCGTGGATCATCTCCGGGATGCCCTCCATGACGTCTTCGCGGGTCAGGATGGTGGTTCCCCAGCTCATGAGGTCCGCCACCGTGCGGCCGTCACGTGCGCCCTCGAGCAGCTCGTAGCTGATGACCGCCACGGCCTCGGGGTGGTTCAGTTTGAGACCGCGCGCTTGGCGGCGTCGGGCGAGGTCCGCGGCCACGACGATCATGAGTTTCTCGTGCTCGCGCGGTAGCAGGTGCATGGTGGCTCCGTGGTTCATCCGTGGTTTAAGGGTCGAGCGCGGCGAGCTCACGTTGTGAGCTCCACCTACCGCTCGGTTCGATGACCATGTTGTTAGACCCGTGAGTCAGGAAAAGCACCGTTGTGTTTCGTGCGTGTTAAAAGGCGGCCGGTCCTTCAATAGGGGATGCAGCAGCGGGCCCTCCCGATCGGTACGCTGGCCGTGTGGTTGAACAGAGTCAGTGGATGAAACAGGTCGAGGCCAACCCCGGGCACTCACAGTGGTACATCGAGCGGTTCCGGCAGATGGCTGCCGCCGGTGACGACATCGTGGGCGAGGCCCGGTTGATCGACGCCATGGTGGACCGCGGCTCCCGGGTTCTGGACGCTGGATGCGGCCCCGGACGCAACGCGGGTTACCTGCATGCGGTGGGGCACAGCGTCGTCGGCGTGGACGTGGACCCGGCACTGATCGAGGCCGCGCGTGAGGACTATCCTGGCCCCGACTACGTGGTCTCCGACCTCGCGGAAATGGACCTGCCGACCCACGGCATCACCGAACCCGTGGACGCGATCCTCTGCGCGGGCAACGTGATGACGTTCCTCGCCCCGAGCACGCGAGTCGAGGTGCTGCGTCGCTTCGCATCCCACTTGGCCGAGGACGGTCGCGCGGTGATCGGCTTCGGCGCGGGCCGCGGCTATCCGTTCCAAGAATTCTTCGACGACGCCGCCGCGGCCGGTCTCCAGCCGCAGCTCCGGTTGTCGACCTGGGACCTGCGTCCGTTCAGTGATGACAGCGAGTTCTTGGTGGCGGTGTTGGGTAAGCGGGCAGGCTGATCTGGCCTTACCCTTACTCCAGACACATTGCTTCCCACCGAATTGAGGAACGGTCATGGCTGTTGGGTTGGCCGCATTACTGGATGATATTGCCGCTCTCGTGAAGTTGTCGGCGGCAAGCGTTGACGACGTCGCTGCGGCGGCCGGTCGCGCGAGCGCGAAGGCCGCGGGCGTCGTCGTGGACGATGCTGCGGTGACCCCGCGCTACGTGCACGGCGTGGATCCCAAGCGGGAACTCCCGATCATCTGGACGATCACCAAGGGTTCGCTGCGCAACAAACTACTCTTCATCCTTCCGGCATTGCTGCTGTTGAGCCAGTTCGCGCCGTTCCTGCTCACGCCCCTGCTGATGCTCGGCGGCACGTACCTGTGCTTCGAGGGCGCGGAAAAGGTTTACGAGCACTTCTCGAAGAAGGACCACGCCCCGGATGAACCGGCGGTCAAGCGCGGTAAAGAAGCGGAGAAGGAAGTCACGTCCGGCGCGATCCGCACGGACTTCATCCTCAGCGCGGAGATCATGGTGATCGCCCTCAACGAGGTCGCCGCCGAAAGCATCTGGGCGCGCGCCGCGATCCTGATTGTCGTGGCCATCGGCATCACCGTGGCCGTGTACGGCTTTGTCGCGCTGATCGTGAAGATGGACGACATCGGCCTGTCCATGGCCGAGCGCGAATCCCAAGGTGCGCAGAAATTCGGCATGGCGCTGGTCAAGGCCATGCCCATTGTGCTCAAGGTGATTTCCATTGTGGGCGTCTTCGCCATGCTGTGGGTGGGCGGCCACATCATCTTGGTGGGCATGGACGAGCTGGGCCTCACCGCCCCCTACGAGTGGGTTCACCACCTGGCGGAGCCGGCCCATCACGTCGCGGGCATCGGCGGCGCGCTCGCGTGGCTGATCGAGACGTTCTTCTCGCTCCTGCTGGGCCTCATCTGGGGCGCCATCATCGTGGTGATCATGCACCTGCTGCCCTTCGGCAAGAAGGGCCACGGCCACGCGAACAGCCACGAGGATTCCGACAAGCACGCGGATTCGCACACTGAGGACGCACCCAAGGTCGACACGATCAACGACGACGCCGCTGGCGCCGGCTCGAGCGCCTATCGTGCGGATTCGGGCGGGGACCGGCCCGTGAAGGATTGATCACGTAGAACACCGCGGTCATGTAAAAAACTCCACGCAAGGCGTGGCCCGTAGAACGAAAACATGAGATTCTTCGTGACACGGGTCACGCCTTGTGTTTTGATGGGGGCGTTCAACTTGCCCGATCTTCGGAGTCCCCATGCACATCCCCACTGCTTTCGACAGCGGTTCAACGGACATCCTGGCCGCAGCCAACACACCTATCTTGTGGATCTGCGCCCTGGGTGTCTTTGCGGTCATCATCGTTCAGACCCTGATTTACGTCCGTGCGGTCCGGCAGGCCGCACCCGCGGTGGGCATGGCCTCTGACGAACTCAAGACCTCGTTCCGCGCCGGCGCGGTCTCGGCCATCGGGCCGTCGCTGGCCGTGGTACTCGTGGCGGTTGCGTTGCTGACCGTGTTCGGCACGCCCGCTGTCCTGGTACGCATCGGCCTGATCGGCTCCGTCTCCTACGAAACCGCCGCCGCCAGTATCGCCGCAGGAACATTGGAGGCCGAGCTGGGCGGGCCCACCTACACGCAGAGCGTGTTCGCCATGGCATTCATGGCCATGAGCTTGGGCGGCGCCATGTGGATGCTCGCCACACTGATTTTCACGCCCATCCTCAAGCGCGGTGACGCCAAGCTGCGCAGCGTGAACCCGGCCGTGATGACTGTGGTTCCCGGTGCGGCCATGCTCGCCGCGTTCTTCGCCCTCGGATTCGCCGAGCTGCCCAAGTCCGGCTATCACGTGGTCGCGTTCTTCTCCTCGGCGGCCGTGATGGGTGCGTGCCTGTTCCTGGCCAAGCAGCTCAATCTCAAGTGGCTGCGCGAATGGGCCCTGGGCATCGCCATCCTGACGGCCCTTGTGCTGACTTACGTGGCTGTCTCATCCGGGCTGTTCGCGGCCTGAACCGGTTTCTGAGATCCCAAAGGACTAACTCATGACTACAGTGACCGGCCACGACGCCGCTCTCCAGACTTTCGACCGCACCACCTCCCGGTGGGGTCGCCTCACGATGATCGTGGGACTCATCTTCTCGCTCGCCGGCCCGGTTTATCTGGTGTTTTTCAGCGGTTTGGAAGTGGACCAGACCAAGATCCTCACCGCCTTCCTGGCGATTGCCGGAACGTTCGCGGTGATCTGGATCGTGGAACCGCTGACCTATTACCCGATCCTCGGGCAGGCCTCGATGTACCAGGCCTTCATGATCGGCAACATCTCCAACAAGTTGCTGCCCTCCGCGCTGATCGCGCAGTCCGCGGTGAACGCCAAGCCGGGTACCCGCCGGGGCGAGTTGGCCGCGGTTATGGCCATCAGCGGTGCGGCCATGGTGCACTTGTTCTCGCTGCTGATCTTTGTTGGCTTCATGGGTACATGGCTCGTGAGCGTGATCCCGCAGGACGTCACCAAGGTGGTACAGACCTACATCTTGGCCTCCGTGCTGGGTGCCGTGGTCGTCCAGGCCATCGTCTCGCTCAAGCAGCTGAGGGCGACCATCATCGCCATCGTGGTGTCGGCCTCGGTCGTGTTCCTCCTGATTCCGGCCATCCCGGCGCTGGCGTTCTTCAGCACGGCCATTGCCGTGATCGCCACTGCCGTGTTGGCTTGGTTCCTGAGGGAAAAGTCCGCGCGCCTCGTGAAGGATCCCGAGGGCACCGAACCCGCGGAACCCCGTAATCGTTAGGAAGTGCACCTTATGACCAGCCAGTCACTCGAACTCACCGATGACCTCCGGAACCGCATGCATGAGCTCTACCGCGAACTTCACGCGGCCCCGGAGCTGTCCATGCAAGAACACCGCACCGCGGAGTTGATCGAGGAGCGCTTGACCGCGCTGGGAATCGAGAATTTCCGCTGTGGCGGGAGCGGCGTCGTCGGCGTGCTGAAGAACGGGGACGGGCCCGTGGTCGCTTTCCGCGCGGACACGGACGCCCTGCCCCTGGCCGAGGACACCGGCGTGGAGTACGCGAGCACGGCAACGGGCCAGCTTGACGACGGCACCGAGGTGCCGGTGATGCACGCGTGCGGGCACGATACGCACATGTCCGCGGCACTCGCGGCGGCAGAGATCTTCGCTGGCGCCACGGACGCATGGTCCGGGACCATCGTGTGGATCTTCCAGCCGGGGGAGGAAACTGCGGCCGGCGCCAAGGCAATGCTCGATGACGGGCTGTGAGACAAGGCACCCAAGCCCGAGGTGGTTTACGGCCAGCACGTGATGCCCATTCTGGCGGGAACCATCAACTACTCGGTGGGCGACGCCATGGCCCTGGCGGATTCGTGGAAGATCACGATTCACGGGCAGGGTGCGCACGCGTCGCAGCCGCAGGATTCCACCGATCCCATCGTGTTGGGCGCGCACATGATTACCCGCATCCAAACCGTGGTCTCGCGCGAGATCGACCCGCGCCGGGCCGCGGTGGTCACGATCGCCACGTTCCACGGCGGGTTGAAAGAGAACATCATCCCGGCGTCCGCGGAGTTCACCCTGAACGTGCGTACATTCGATCCGGCGATTCGCGAGAAGGTGCTGGCATCCTTGCGGCGCATCATCTCCGCGGAGGCTGCGGCATCCGGTGCTCCCGAGCCCACCATTGAGGTGCTGTCGCAATTTCCTCGTAATTACAACAATCCCGAGGCCACCACTGCGGTAATTGGCGATTTCAAGCGCGAGCTCGGTGAGGACAACGTGGTCGAGGTGGAGCCGATGATGGGCTCAGAGGACTTCGGCGCGCTGGCCGAGGCCATCGACGTACCCTCCGTGTTCTGGATGTTCGGCGGCCACCCCGCTGAGGTCATGGAGGGCGACGGTCCCGTTCCCGTGAACCACTCGCCGTTCTTCGCGCCGGTCATGGAGCCCACGCTGTCCACCGGGGTCAAGGCAGCGGTCACCGCGTTGGCCTCGCGGGTGGGGAAGTAGCGGTCCCGCATGTCGACGACGCCGCTCGTCACCTTTCCTGGGCCACGGCCAGGTAGTAGGTGCGGGCGGCGTCGTCGTGCTTTTTCAGCGCGTAGCGAAGGGCGGTGCGAGGCAAAGTGGCGGCATGGTCGTCAAGGAATGCGTCTAGGAGAGAGTGGTTCTTGTTGCCCACCTCCCGCAGCATCCAACCGACAGCCTTGTGCATGAGGTGGTGCGGGTCGGTCTGGAGTTTGGTCGCCAACCTGAGGGCCTGGTCGTGGTGGCCCAAGCGGATCTGGCCGAGCGTGGAGACCATGGCCATGCGACGTCGCCAGAGAACGGGAGAGTCTGCTAAGTCGTCGAGAATCGCAGTCGCCTTGTCTGCCGGCTGCGCGAGTAGCCAGGGACCCAACGTGTACGGAACCACTGTGTCCACTAGATCCCAGTTGTTGAGGCGATCAGCCTTGGCCAGAAGCAGTTGGATGACGGCGTTCTTGTCGGCCCGCGTGGGCTTGAACAGCTCAACGAGCAGGACCGCGCCCAGCAGGCGCACGTCGTGAATCTCATGATCGAGGAGGACAGCGGCGTCGTCCAAGGTGGCTTGCTTCCTAGCCTCCCTGGCCAGTGATCGGATGGCGGGAACTCGGACTCCTACGAACTGGTCACCTTCGCCGTAGCCGCCGGGCACTGCCTGGAGGTACTTCGCCTTGGCTTGGGCATCCCGTTCGTTGCCCATGCTGATGAGCGTCACGATCAGTTGGGTGGGCAGATCAGCCGAGAGAGTGTTCACGCAAAGGAGCGTAGCGGTTCCCCAGTTAACTGGAGCCAATTCCGCTTGAAACAGTTCTGTTCGAGCACGTGGGAGAGCCGTTAGTGTGGCTTTATGGACGCTCAAATGCCTCACAACATCGAACAGGTCCGCGCCGCGATCGACAACATCGACGCGCAGCTGATCTCACTTCTCGCCGAGCGGCAGTCCTTCGTGACTCGCGCCGGAGAAGTCAAAGCCGGTCAGGGCATTCAGGACGCCCACGACCCTGAACGCGTGGAGTCGATTCTGCGAGCACGCCGCGAACAGGCACTCGATGCAGGCCTGGACCCTGAGGTTGCCGAGCGGATCTGGAAGGAACTCATCGCGGCATTTACCGACTACGAGCAGAACGCCGGGCGCTGAACGCAACTCCCTCCGGATCGTGCAGTCTTCTGCACGGTAAAGCCATCCCTGACTGTGGGCTGCAACCTGATCGACGGTAATGTCGAAAAGATCGAAGATCTTGGTCGCAACGTCTATCAGATTACGGTGGCCCAAAAAGGCGGGTCGTAGCGTCAATCAGAGTGCACCCGGGCTCAACCGCGGTCACCACCGGCAACGAAACCGCCCGGCCCACCCGCGCGAGGGAGCGCGAGGTGGGCCGGGCGGCGTCGTCGTGAAGGTCGATCCTAGTGCGCGTGGGGCATGTCGTGACTCGGCAGGTCCTCGGGCTGGCCGGGCTGTTCGGGGCCGACTCGGAACGGGCGCATCATCTCGTTGTCCTCGTGCTCCAGCAGGTGACAGTGCCACATGTACTGGCCCGGGGTGGTGAAGCGCATGCGCAGCCGGATCATTTCGCCCGGGTAGACGAACACGGTGTCCTTGCGACCGGTTTCACCCGGCAGCAGCGGGGTCTCGGGTCCCATTTCCATGAGGCCGGTGTCCCAGTTGTACCAAATCATGCGGCGCTCGAGGATCTCGAAAGCGGTCTCATGAATGTGGATGGGGTGGGGTACCGGGGCGTCCTGGACCAGGTTGTAGATCTCCCAATCCTCCACGTCACCGGGCTGCGGGTTCTCCGTGACGGGATCACTCCACATGGTGTCCTGGATGTGCATTTTGCCGCCGGGTTCACCGTGCAGCACCCCCAGCATGGTGTGCGAGGCGTAGGGTGCGGGGTCCTCGTTGACGTTGTGGAAGCTCATGGTCGTGGCCAGGCGCCGCGTGCGCACGGGCGCCGGGAGCTTGGGCTGAGGCTTCATCTTGAGGTAACGACCTGGCGTGGACGTGTCGACACCCCAGTACGGAACCACATCGAAGGCCATGACCTTGCCGGTGGTGTTCGGATCTGCCGGTGGGAACACCACGTCGCGCTCCTCGAACGGGTACAGCTTGACTCGCGGTTCCTCACCGTTCTCCGCGGGGCGACCGCCCGGGAAGAACGCGTCGGGCCCAACGTTGCGCAGCGTGTAGCGACCGGTGCGCACGTTGGTGAAGTCAACGAGCAGCTCGTTGCGCTCGGCCGGGGCCAGAATCACGCGGCCGCGGCGCCAGCCCTCGAGCTGCATGATGTTGACCTTCTCGTCCAGGTAACCGCCGTCGTTGGCGACCTGCCACACCTCCACGCCCGGGATGCCCCGGAAATCCAGGTACAGGGTGCGCGAACCACACGCGTTCAGAAAACGCATGCGATAACGACGCCGCTCCACACGTTGGTACGGCCACGTCTGACCGTTGACCACCATGGTGTTGCCGAAGAACTCGGGCACCCAGTTGGGCGGGATGCCCGGCTCCTCCGGGTAGAAGGGTCCCTGGTAGCCGTCGAAGAACGACCTGGAAGACGGGTAGAACAGGGAGCCGTCGTTGTTGAACGAACGGTCCTGAATGGCCAGGGCGAGGTCCGCACCGGGGTTCGGCGAGTTCTGTCCGTACACGTTGCTGGGGCCGGCTGGTGCGCGGGCGGTGCGTCCGGTGCGGGAATCCAGCACCTCGTACTCCAGACCGCGCATCAGGTAGAAGCTTGCAGCACCCGCGTAGACGGTGAGACGGGTGAGGCCCAGCGCGTGGTCGTGGAACCACAGGCTGGTGGCGCGGTTGGTGTTGGGGTAGGTCACCGTCTGGTGTCCCTCGCCCCAGTCCACGCCGGTTTCGCGGCGGTGCTTTTCCTTCAGGAAGTCCCACCACCGGCCGTACTTTGCGTGGCCAGCGGGAATGTTATTGGCACGGGGAAGGTACCAGGCCTCCGAATAGCCGTCGGAGTGGTCCTTGACCGCCAACGCACCGTGCAAGTGGGTCACGATCGGGACCGGCCCGGTGTAGTCCGTGTACTGGGTTTCCGGGTCCGTGTACTTGTCCGGCGTGACATAGCGGCGGCCCTCGAGCGTGGGCTTGATGTCCGTGCTGACCAGGCCCTCGTGGCCGGGCTCCTGCGGCACGTTGGCCCAGTGCAGGGAACGGTCCACGGCAAAGAGATGCGGCAGGTAACGGCCGTAGCGATCGACCAGTTCGTTGGTCCACTTGATCTGTACGGGCCGGTTCTGCAGCGCCGAGATGCTCAGACCAGGTGACGTGAAAGCGGAATCGGAACCACCTGTCGGCCCATAGGCCCACACGGTGGTCTTGGGCATTCCGGTCGGAAGCATCTGCTGTGTCGTTTGTTTCATCGAGATCTCGTAGTAATCGGCCGTTCCGTACGGAGTGGACCGGGTGCCCTTACGAGGCAGGATCTGCGGAACCGTCAACCGGTTCACGAATTGCCGGATGTTCGTAGCGGGCAGGCTGCCTCCCGGAATCTCCGCGCCCACAGCTTCCGGCATACCGTTGGCGCCATACACGTAAAGCGCCAAACCACCGGCCGCGGTGGATTTGAAGAACAAGCGACGAGACAATTCCATGAGAAAGCCCCTCCCCAATCAGTGCTGTAGTTTCTCCCCCAGAATTGGCAGCGGATCAAACTGCCCACATGAATTTTAGGGTCTGGGGGACACGCAGAGCAGGGCCAGGGGAGCGCACATATGGCCACAAAATGGGTCTGGTCAGGGGTTGGGCAAATGTGCAGTCGGGACGATTCAACGAGGAGATTCCAATGTCGAAGAGCAGCGCCACGAACTCAGACTGGGAAATCGACGAGTTCGACATTCCCGGCTATCTCAGCGCTCTTGACATCACCCCGGGGCCACCGAGCCTGGGCCTACTCGAGCAACTGCACCGCGCCCACATGTTCACGTTCCCGTTCAGCAACGTGGAAGTCCTGCTCGGTGACCACCCGGGCGTGAAGCCGGCGACCGTGGGCACCCAACTCGTGGAGCGGCGTCGTGGGGGCTACTGCTTCGAGCACTCCCAGTTATTCGCCGCCGCGCTCGAAACGCTGGGATTCAGCGTGCGGCGCGCGCTCGGCCGCGTGCGCGCCTTGGCGAGCCCGCGCACGCACATGACCGTGCTCGTGGACGTCGACGGCGTTCGCTACCTGTGCGACCCAGGGTTCGGGTTCAGCGTGACCGGCCCAATTCCACTGGTCGAAGGGGCGGTGCGCGACGAAGGGGACCGGGAGTTCTCCATCGGTCGGATTGAGGATGAGGGCTGGCCACTGTGGGCCTTCCAACGAGATGGCGAGATGGAGCACGTGCTGGATGAATCCACCGTTCATGCCGCTGACGTGAGTATGGGGCATCTGAAAACCTCCACGGACCCGGAATCGGTGTTCCTCAACCACCTAATGGTCATGAAGCACACGCCGGAGGGACACGTGACGGTCACCGAGACGGGCATGACTGTCCGAGTACCCGGAAAACCCACGGTTCAGGAGTCGTTAGAACCGGGCCAGGTGGTGGTAAACGTGCGCGCTTTGGGAGTCGCGCTGACCGACCAGGAAGCGGAGCAGCTGATTCAGATTGTGGCGCGGCTCAGGGGCTGACAGGACCCGGGCGCGGTGTTCGCTGTGAGATTACTTACTGAATGGTAATTAAAGTTCGTTCAACCTCTTCTCAGGGGGCCTCTGACCTGGCAAGATTTGCTCTTGGCTCGGCCGATTCCCCCTGATAACGCCTTGCCACCAGTGTGTCCTCCCCCGGGGCACGTGGTCCGTTACAACTTCATATCCCTTCGTTAGAAAGCATCTCCCCCATGCGCTTCTTACGCTCTTTTGTGCTGCCCTCTGCAGCCTTGTCTTTGGGTCTCGTGGTCTCGCTGGCCCCCGCAGCGACTGCAGCTCCCGCCTCTCCGCACATCGCGGAGGCTCCCGTGGTGCAGGTGGCCACAGCCAATCCACCGGCCACCACGTATTTCAAACCCTTCTCCGCCCACGGCATGAAGTCCAGCTACCACATCTACACGGACGGCATTGATCGCTCCAAACCCGTTGGCGTGATGTTCTACTTTGGCGGTGACTACTGGAAAACTTCGGAAACCTGGGTTCACAACCCCGGTGGATCCCAGTTGAAAGCCATGGCCTCCGAGGCTCGGAAGAAGAACATGATTCTGGTGGTCCCGATCTCTCCCGATAAGAAAACCACCGGCGATGGCATCACCTGGTGGGAGGACATCGACAAGAACGGTCAGTACTTCCGTTCGCTCAAGGATTCGCTGGTCAACAGCTATGGCCTGGACACGACTCGCGTGTGGCTGGCCGGTTACTCCGGCGGTGCCGAGTTCATCACCTACGAGGTGTTGGCCGATCAGCAGAACTGGATCCGCGGTGGCGGTGCCACGATCATCGGTGGTGGCGGCGCGAACGGGATGCAGACAGCTCCCAACGCAGCCGTCCGGAAGATGCCCTTGACGTGGCACGCCGGATCCAAGGACGTGGTGGGCGATACCAACCCACCGGAATGGTCTGCCAAGGCAGCCGCAGCCCAAGGCCAGAAGGTTTACAAAAATGCAGGCTTTGGCCGGGCAGCCCTGCACACGCTGCAAGGGGTGGATCACTACGGCTACAACCAGCCTGCCCTGATCGGCCAAGACCTCAAAGCCGCGCCCAACGTGAGCGGTACCGCGGCAGGGACTCAGACCAGTTCTCTTCTGAAAGGTGCTATCCGCACCAGTTACCTGAACACCGGTGGGTCCGCCAAGTACGGTCAGCCCACCTCGGCGGAACGCAAGACCGGCTTCCTCCGTGGCGTGTACCAAGGGTTTACCCGCGGATACACCTACTACTGGAGTCCGCAGACCGCTGCGGATCCCGTGAAATGGGGCGGTGCCATCGGGGCGTCCTTCAAGAACGCCGGATACGAACGAGGGTGGGGCTACCCCGCGCATGCGGAACGGTCTGTGACGGGCGGTGCCTATCAAGATTACCGCCGCGGCGGCGTCGTCAATCGTGCGATGTGGTCCCCCAAGACCGGCGCCCGGGTTGTAAAGATGACTGGCGGTATCGGCGCGGCTTGGCGGGCCGCCGGCTACGAACGGAACTGGGGTTACCCGGTGACCAACGAATACACCGTGGCGCGCGGTGTCCAGCAGAAATTCTCCAATGGACGCGTGGCCACGTGGGATCGCAGCACCGGTCGAGTGACTGTTTCGAAAGGTTGAATTGGGAGAGCCGATAACGTACGCCAGCCGATGCGTGCCGGGGTTGTCCAGAATGACTTCAGGTCCCTCTCGTCTCACCAATAGTGAGACGAGAGGGACCTGAAAGTTCCGAATCAGTCGCAGCTCAGTACAGGAGCTGCACTACTCAAGTCAGCGTTCGCGATCTTGGCTGAAGACACCCTTGGTCCGGGAAATCCGGTAGTCGATGCGGTTGTCCACGTACTCCTCGAACTCGGGGCTGTGCGTGATGTCGCCGGTGATGCCTTGGCGCACCTCGCTGAGCGCGAGTTCGCGGCGGCGTGCCTCGAGCTCGCGGGTGTCCTTGGAGAGTCCGCGCACGGTGGCCACGCACATCAGGATCATGACCACGCTGAACGGAAGCGCGGTGATCAAAGAACCCGCTTGAAGCGCCGTCAGACCGCCCGCGAGGAGCAGGCCGATGGCCAGCAGACCCTCGACAATGGCCCACAGAGCACGGGACCACGACGGCGGGTTCGGGTGGCCACCCGAGGCCAGCATGTCCACGACCAACGATCCGGAGTCGGACGAGGTGATGAAGAAGATGGCCACCAGCAGGATGGCTGCCACGGAGAGAATCGAACCCAGCGGCAGATCGGAGAGGACCTGGAACAGGGCTGCCTCCGCGCCAACGGAGCCGTCCTGCACCATGTCGCCCTCGCCGAAGAACTGGCGGAACAAACCGGAACCGCCCATGACGGCGAACCAGAGGAAGCCCACCAGGGTGGGGACCAGGAGCACACCGGCAATGAACTGACGAACGGTGCGGCCTCGCGAAATGCGGGCGATGAACACACCCACGAACGGGGACCAAGCGATCCACCAGCCCCAGTAGAAGAGGGTCCAGCTGGAGTACCAGGACGTGGCATCTTCGGTACGCGTGTAGGCGCCCACGTCAAAGGTCATGTTCATGATGTTGGCCAGGTACGTGCCCAGGGACTGGACGAAGTTGTCCAGCAAGAAGATCGTGGGGCCGAGCAAGAGAACCGCGATCAGAAGGATTCCTGCCAGCGACAGGTTCGCGTTGGAGAGCCAACGGATGCCCTTGCCCAGACCGGACAGGACGGATAAAAGCGCCAAGAATGTGATCACGATGATCAGGATGACCAGCAGGGTGTTGTCCACGCTGTCCACGATTCCGATGGACTGCATGCCCGTGGAGATCTGCTGAACACCCAGGCCCAGCGAGGTGGCCACACCAAAGACGGTGCCGAAGATCGCCAAGATATCAATGACGTCGCCGATCCAACCCTTGACCCGATCGCCGAAAACGGGCTCGAGTGCCCAGCGGATGGAGACGGGGCGGCCGCGGCGGTGCACCGCGTAAGCCACCGACAGGCCGACCACCGCGTACACGGACCAGGGGTGCAAGCCCCAGTGCACGAAGGTCTGGGCCATGGCCATGCCCTGCAGCTCAGACTCGGAGAGATTCTCGAAGCCCGGTTTCTGGCTCACCGTGGCGTACATGAGCGGTTCGCCCACGCCGTAGAACACCAGGCCGATGCCCATGCCCGCGGCGAAAAGCATGGCGAACCAGGAGAAGATTCCGAACTCAGGTTCATCCGTGTCACGGCCCAGCTTCACCTTGCCGAATCGGGAGAGCCCCAAGATCAGGGTAAACGCCACGAAACCGCCGATGACCAGCATGTAGTACCAACCGAAGTTGGTGACGATCCAGCTCTGAGTGCCTTCAAAAACTTCACCGGTGAAGTCCGGTGCAAGCACACCCAGTAGGCCCACGGCCACGATAATCACAAGTGACGGCCAGAAGACGGCGGGCGCTATGCCGCCTTTACCAATACGTACACCCTGCGCACGGAGCTTTTCGGTGATCTCGCGGTCGCTGTCTTGGTCATCGACTCGCTTGCTCTTGGGAGCGCGCAGTTCTTCAGCGGAAGGCCCGGAGTCCTGTTCCGGGTGGTCCACAGAGCTAGATTCGGGGCTCGAGGAGGCAGGGCCCCCGTCTTCTGAATGCAATGTCGTCTTGTCTTCTGGTGGAGTCATCAATTTCCCTCAAAGTCGGTACTGAGTCTGGATCGAACGGCATTACCCGTCTTTCAGGATGGCCCCGAGCATTGAAACTTTCAAGTTGCTGGGAATTGGTTGGCTACTGCCTGATGGTGCGGCGGCTAGGAAAAGACATCCAACCGGTAGAGCGATGTGAACAGAAACACAGGAGCGGTCAGAAAAGCCGTGATAGCCAAACACAACCCGGAGGTGGCGGCATCCCACCACCGAATGGCGAGCGAATTCTCGGGTATGGCCCCGGATCGACCACGCACGAACATGCCCCGCGCCTTGTTCGCAGCAGCTGTCATGGCCTGACGCTTAACGCCGCGCGGTGTGCGGTGCACATCGAATGAGGCGGCGAGCAGGAAGGTCAAAAGGCCGCCGGTGAGGGCAATGGTCAACACCAGAGGCAGGGTGCCGGTGATGCTCGTGGCGAATGCCTCCAGCGTATTTTCGGGTTTTGACGAGGCTTGCTGAATCTCAATGCTCACCAACGCGCCCAGGTACGCGGCCACACCCACCATCAGGCCCTTCCACGTGGTCAGCAGGATCTGATAAATGAACTTGGTGAGAATTCGGCTCTCGCGAAACGGCTTGGGCGGCGGCAGTACCGCGCTGATCAGGATAAACGCGATCAACAGCACGAATAGCGCGGCGGAAACCCAGAGCAGAGCAACCTCTGCGTTGAAAACCACCCACAGCAATATGGCTACCAGGGCCACCAGTATGGGTAAACCACGATTGGGGCTGATCAGGAATCGGAGCGCGCGGGGGAGGGGAGCCACGGGACAACTATAAGTCGCGAACAATTCCTGTCCTGGTAATCCCGTGAATCGGTCGCTGCCGCTCAGAGTCAGCCGTAGGTCGGGTATTGCGGCCAGCCCTCGGGACTGTCCTCCCAGTCTTGCTGTCGTCCGTAAATCGTGCGGTCCATGATGTGGGCGGTGGGCAGGATGGCTTCCGTGCCGCGCGCCGTCGTCATGTAGGTCAGGTACGGCACGCTGTCCTTGAGGAGGTAGTACGAATACCCGGGTAGTTGCCCTTCCTCGCCCTGGTCATTCGTGCGGGTCCAGCCCCAGTCATAGTGGTAGCTGGTGTCATGCGAGGAGACCCACAGGTGCGGCCAGCCGTTCTTTTCCCGCCAGGCCTCGAGCTTGTCGATGGGCGCCTGGGAGATCAGTGCGAACGCGATCCCGTTCTCCGTCAGCCGGCCCATGTTGGCCGGCAGATTGTCCACGGCCCACGTGCAACTGGGGCAGCCGGCCTCCCAGTCGGGGCTGAACATCACGTTCTGCACGAGTAACAGGTAGTGCTCACCGAACAAGTCGGTCAGCTTCACGGGCCCGCCCGGGCCCTCGAACGTATAGTTCTCGACCTCGACCATCGGGAGCCGACGCCGCTCGGCCGAGACCCGATCGTTGTGTCGCGTCACTTCCTTCTCGCGGGCGACTTGTTGCGCGAGTGCGGCGTCGAAAGCGTCCCGGCCCACCACTGGAGGCGCGGCATCGGGCTGGTTCAGTTTGGGTTGGGCGGCAAGGCGTTCCGGGTCTTCGCGGTTCATGACCGATCTCCTGAAGAGGTGTTTCGGCTGTTCCTGCTACGACTCAGTCAACGCCTGATGAGCTTTGAATGGAAGAGGTCGCTGGCCGGGGGCAGCAATCCACGCCGTCGAAATTTGGGACGTGCAGTGCGGGACGCGCCGGCCCTTGTCAGGTGACGACGCGTCCCGCGATCCACGGTCTCATTTCAGTGAATCAGATCCCCGCGGTCTGTCTGATCCAGTCCCGGTGGGCGGCCACGTTGGAGTAGTTCGAGCCCGAGTTGATGTTCGCGCCGGGATCGGGCGTATCGCCGGTGGAGCAGACACCCACTACCTGGCCATTGATGATGAGCGGACCACCTGAGTCGCCCCGGTTGGCTGCACCCGTGATGCCGCGAATGTTGCTTGCGGGGCCACCGTGGAGGTCGCGGCTGGGGCCGGTGACTAGTACGTCCGCTTGGAACAAACCGGTGGACGGCGTCGAATTGGCGCGCAGTCCGTAGCCCTGAACCGTTCCTTGCTGTCCGCGCTGCGGAATGGTGCTGTCGGTGAGGTCCATGGTCTCGCCCACGTTCACCGGTTGGGACAAGCGCACCAGGCCGACGTCGCCGCGCGGCGAGTTCGCGAGTTGCGCCGCACGCACGGGCTGGCCCGGGTTCTGAGTGGAGTTGGACGTGAACACGTTCATGTTGCTCGCGTCTTCGGTGCAGTGCCGGGCGGTCAGGACCCATTCCTCACTGATGAGCGAGCCCGAGCAGCCATACTGGCCGCCGTTCTGTGTGAACTTGAGTTGGACCACCGCGCGGTTCTGCGCGGGTTCACCGCCCACGATGTACTCGTTGGTTTCTTCCGCCGCGGGTGCGGCCTGCGCCGTCATCGGTGTGGCCAGTGCGGCGGATGCGAATAACGCGATGCCGATCTTCTGGAAAAGGGAGGTTTTCATGTCGATAGCTCCTTCTCGTGTAGGTGGGGATGCCAACCCCCTGATCTGAGCGAGACTCAAACTACACAGGAAGAACGTGTCTGACTAGGAACGATGCCTAGATCGACCAGGTTTCGATTCGATTAGCGGACTAAGTAAGAGGGTTACGATTTAATAACGACCGGAAAGTCAAGGGTTCTATCACTCGATAGATGTAAGACGAACGTGATGTCCATACTTCCTCGAACTGACGTGCCAGAGGTTGAACCGGAGCTCGCACAACATGGAAATTCGCTACCGGGGTTCGCCCCGGAGAACATCCACGTGCACGTGATCGCGGTGGCGCAAGATGTCGTTGGCAGGCTCGGGGGCATCGTAGGTTTGCCAATGACCACGGGAGCTGTGGGCGCTCCAGATCTTGTCATCGAAGATCACGTACTGGATGTCCAGGTCATCTGCGTGGGCGATCAGCCACTGGGCGAGAACCCACCCCTCGCGGCGGTTCTCTTCGGTGATCGGGCGGAAGAAGACGTCGATGCCGCGGCCGCTGTAATGGGTCGATTCGGCTCCATGGCCTTGGCTGACACCTCCGGGTGCGAACCCACCCAGTGGCTGATCACCGAACACCTCGGTCATTTCGTCACGTAGTTGCTGGGCGCGCGGCGTGAGGCCGGTTGGCGTTAGCTCTTGTTCGGGTAAGTCATCAGCAGCGGTGCCTTCGCAACGAAGGCTTGGCCCGGCGTCGTCGGCAGGCCCATCCGCGAGACGCTGGATGACCGCCGGGTCGATGCCGGACGTATCCGGGGTTTCGGCGCGGCGAGCGGATAGCGCAACCGCCGTGGTGGCGAGTTTGGCCTCATCACGCTCGAGGTTGATGGTGCCGTCCGGGGCCTCAACACCGCATTCTGCACCGACGTAAAGCCGGCCCTCTCCGACACGTACGTTCTTCGCGATGGTGGGCCCCAGCCAGACCAGTGCTCCAATGATCAATGCAATGACCACGAGGAAGATCAGGGGTGCTCGCCAGGATCTCCCTCGATTGATCGGGGCCTGGTTGTTCGATCTCGTCGACATCATTGGAAGGATCAGGCCTTCGGATTGAGCATCGCTGCGGCAGTGGCGCGATCGGTCTCGGAGCCAGTGGTCAGAGCATAGATCGCGTAACCGAGCGGTGAAGCCTCCCATAGGTGGCGGGCCTGAGCGGCCAGGCCCGGATGTACATGACCACCGGCCTGTTCGTAGGCGTCCAGGGTGGCCTGCAGAATCTCGTCACCGGCGGCGCCGTATTGGAAGGCGAAGTCGCGGGCGGGATCGTCCACACGGGCGGTTGTCCAGTCCAGGATGCCGGTAATCGCTCCGCCGTTGTCGAGGAGGACGTGAGCGGGGTAAATCTCCCCGTGAGTCATCACCGTCCGGTCGGGCCAGCAAATGTCATCATCTATCCAGGCCCGCCAAGCGTTGGCGAGAGTGGGAGCCACGGTGAACTCGTTGGTCACCCGGTTGATGTCGTCCTGCCAGGTCTGACGGACTTGATCGCGCGACCGGACCTCCATGCCAGCAGCCTTGGCATCCGCGGCATTGAGTGAGTGCAGGCGTGCCGGCAGGTGTCCCAAGCGGGCGGCGTACTGCGGACTGGCCGGGTCCATATGCCAGATGGGTTCTCCGGAATCAGACAGGGTCAGGCCCGGAGTGCCAGGGAGGGCCGGGTAAGCAATCAGCTCCGGAGTGCGAATCTGCCAGTCCGGAACCGAAACTTTCTCCGCGCGGAGCGCGGGCGCAACGAAATCGAGGATGCGGACCTCGGCGGCCATGCCTTCGGAGACGTCCGGGCGGCGCGGGATCCGCAGCACCCAGCGGTGTGCGGTTTCGTCAGCTGCCATGATGACGCGGTAGTCCAAGCCGGCCTCCACCACGGTGGCGCCATCAGCGGATAGGCGCAGACCATGAGAGGCGGCCAGGCCCAAGGCGTCATCGAGTGTGTTCATGGCACGATTCTCCCACCCGGGTCCGTACACGTAGGCAGACAACGAAAAACCGGCTGTCGATAAGGTGTTTTACCTTGTCAACAGCCGGTTACAGTGTGGTGCGCGAGGGGGGAGTTGAACCCCCACGCCCTCTCGGGCACACGGACCTGAACCGTGCGCGTCTGCCTATTCCGCCACTCGCGCTTGTTTATTCACTCGGCTTCCGCCGGTGAACAACGTTGAGTAGCCTACCCGATGCCTGATGCGTTTGGCGAATCGCCGTGCACGGCCTCCCGTCGCAACTGCATCACCCCAGAGTCATGCCACCCCATGCTGCCAAGGCGCACGCCAGACCGACCATCGCGTACACGCTGATGGGCGTCAGCACAGCCAGTTCCATGCCGGACCCGGCCTTTCCCAGAACGGGAAATCGCACGAAGGATCTGCCCCGGTAAAACGTGGACGGCACCGGTAAACGAGGGCGCAACGGCCACAGCAAGTGAATCCCCTGCGTGGTCACCATGTCGCCGATCATGTGCACCGCACACCCCAAAGCCACGGCAATCACGAACCACCACGGATGGTCCGGGGGATTGGTGGCCACCACGATTCCCAGGCCGATGGCCACCAGCCAGTTGGCATGCGAAATCCGGTCCGGAAGAAACGCCAGGACCTTCACCGCGAACGCGATCATCAACACCGAGAGCACCGCGGCCAACGGCCACACCTGCCCGGGTAGCGCCGCAACAACGGCGGGTGCAGAATCATCGCCACTCGACTCCGCCAACCAGCGCAGCCCGTCGCCCACGGGAAGGGCGGCGTTTTGTGACAACCAGGCCAGCAGGGCGAACACGAGTAGCCCGATCAGAGAGTGAGTTCCTCGTCGATGGCCGCCCGACAACCGAGAGACGATCCGCGCTAACCATCCCGAGAATGGCGGCAGAGAGCGCGCCACGGTTCCGTTGGGGTGATCGATATCCGGCAACAGCGCGGCGCCCGCGCAGATCAGGGCGCCGGTCACCACCCCCGCGTCACCCACGGGGAGTACACCGAAGCCGATCGGCACAGAAAAGTCGGAAAATTGCAGGGTGTAGTCGGCGGTCAGCGCCACCCATGCAGCGGCACCACACGCAGCATGGCTCGGCCCCATCACCGGGACATCACGGTCAACACGCACTCTCCGATCGCGGGCTCGCTAGTCATAAAGCCCCACGTTAGGAACGTGGTCAGACACGCATAAGGACCCTCAGGGCTCGGTGGGCAACAGCGTCCAGCCGGCGGAATCCACGTCCACCGCGACCCACGGGTCATCCGGGGACGGAGTTGCTGAAGACCCACCAGCGGAGACCTCATCCAAGGCCTCGATCACCAGCGATCGCGGGGCCACCACTGCCACGCATTCGCCGCGGTACTCATCTGCTGCGTTCTCGACGGCGCCTACCAAATCCATAGGCGTGCGGACATACGGAGACATCACCTGGGCCACACGAAAACGCGAGGTGGGCAGGGAATCGGCCGCGGCGGCGTCGGCGACGAAAACTATCGTTGCGGGGCACTGGAGATCACTCACGAGAACCTCAATCCAACTCTTTCGGGTTGCCTGGCAACTGCTGTTCGCAACCGGGAGTGAGCCAGGCCTTCACGTATCCGCCGCTCTGATACACATACTGCCGCAGGGTGCGCAGTGGTGTGAACTCGTAGTCGGTCGCGGCCATCCGTAACTCACCGTGATAGCAGCGCTCCAGGATCATGCGCGCCCGCGGCACGTGCTGTTTGAACGTCACGGCAGTCACGGTGTCCCAACCGCGCTCAGCGGCCAGGTCGCGCAACTGCATGGCCTCGCCCTGGGTGGTGGAGGGATTGGGCTGGAAGCAGATGACCTCGTAATCGGTGCGCGGGGTGCAGAAATCCTTATCCTCGTAGTACTGCACCATGGCGGGCGGATCATCGGGCTGAGCGTCGGGGGTCGCAATGACCAGCACGGGCGCGATGCCACGCTCCATCAATCCCTGCGCTGTGGCCATGCGTTGGGTATCCGGAGGGCCGAGCACCAGCAGCGCATCGGACATCGCGGGTTCCTCCGTGCGGGGGTGCTCCAGCACGGCCCAGCAGACGGCTAGCCATCCGGCCACGGCCACTGCTAACGCCGCAACCAGCAGGGTGAGCCAACGATGCCGCTTGGTCTCGGCAGGCTCCTGAACCGTCACCCAAATACCCCCATCAGAACATGGACGCGGATATCATCTCATTCATCCCCGGCAATCCCGTGAGCTGCCGGCGACCATGACAAATCTGCACGTGAGGAGCGCCGATATGCGATCGAACGAGTACCTGGAACGCTCCGTCACCTGTCAGGTCCCGTTGCGTTGGGGCGACATGGACCCGTACGGGCACGTGAACAACGTGGAGGTCATCCGCGTTCTTGAAGAGGCTCGAATCGCGACCTTCGGTGTGCCCGTGGGCACGGGCGAGCAAATTGCCCCGGCCAAGATCCCGCTGTTCTCGGTTCTCCCGAACGGCACCCAGGCGCTCATTGCCGAACACCGCGTCAAGTACCTGCGCCCGCTGGCCTACCGCAACGTCCCCACGGAGGTTCGCGTGTGGGTCGTCTCGGCCAAGGCAGCCACGTTGGAACTCGGCTTTGAAATCGTCGACGCCGCCGACGGCGCGCCCTGCGTTCGCGCGCAGACCCAGCTCGCGTTGTTCGTCCCGGAAACGCAGACGGTTCTGCGCATCACCAAGGACCAGCGCGAACTGCTGGAGCCGTACACCGCGCCGTCGCCGTTCTGAGCACGCGCGACTACTTGTCGTGCTGCTCCTCTGCGGTCCGGTCCGTGGGACAGGGCCCGCAATTATTTGCCGCGCTGGTTTACGGTGGCTGCTAGCTATGCCGCAATGCTCTGTGGCACGGCCGTGAGGTGTAATTGCGCGCGCGTGCGGACCACGCAACCGGACTCCGGAAGCGTTCGCCACGTCCACCACATGAGCGTGTTCTCCACCGGGTCCATGTGACAGCAGGCCGCGGTGATTGCGGAGGGCTCCTCGGGATCCTGGACGCACAACGCTAGCGGTGCGTTATCCAGCCGGTCCAGCAAATGCTGCAGTGTCTTCACAAGTCCTCGCGGCGAATGTGAAGTCACGGTACAGCCCACTTCGAAATCGGTGGCAAAGCCCGTGGGGTTGGGAAGGCGCCGAAGAATCGGCAAGTCCGGGGCGGCGTCGTCGAAAAGACCGATCGTCTCCACCCAATGGTCGTCGCCGTACTGAATCACCAATTGATGCTGGCCGGGGGTGACCCGCAATTCAACGATGGTGAGTTCGTCGATCGCGAGTGACCTGGTAGCCGTGGCCTCAACCACGGGTAGGTCGGTGCGATAACTGAACTCGTCCGGCTGGCACACCACGTGCCCGGGCGTGCGTGTAAGCCAAGGTCGGTTCATGGTTACTCTCCCTGTCCACCGTCGCAGCCCGCGACGGTTTCTTTACAAAAGAAAATAGCCATGTGGGCGGTCCGGAGCAAGCTTATGAAGGTCACCGTTTGGTGACGATCACCTAGTGCCCTAGTCAGGACTCACTTCGGAGAATACTCTTTTGCAGGCATTCTCGCGGTGATGGCGCTCAGGGCAATGAATGCCCGCGCGCGGCGGTCCAGAGCTCGTACCAATCCGTGTGGGTCATGAGCTCGGCGGCTTGGGGTGCCTGGGCGCACGCACGGATGCGCTCCGGATTCATAGTGCCGACCACTGGGCGAATGCCGTATGGATGGCGCAGCAACCAGCTGACCACCACGGCCTCACGGGTGACATTCATGCGTTCCGCCAGCCGATCGACGACGCCGCTCGTGGCCTCCGCGGTCGTGTCACCTTCGGGTGCCTGGCGACCGGAGTAGATGCCGTCCGCCATGGCGCCCCATGCCTGAACCTCGATCTCGTCCGCCGCGCAATGGGTGAGCAAACCCTCGGGGAAGTTGTACTCGGTGCCCTCGGTCTGGTTACCCAGCACCTGGGCTTCAACGAAGTCACGGTGGGCCAGGCTCATCTGAATCTGAACGGCGGTCAGCGGGGTGCACAACACCTGCTGGAACGCTGCCACATGGCGCAGAGTCATATTGGACAACCCCACGGAGTTGATCAACCCTTCAGAACGCAGGTCGTCCAGGGTTTGGCCTGTTTCACCCAGGGTGGTCAACGGGTCCGGGCGGTGCAGAATCAGTCGTTCCACGCTGTCCACGCCCAAGCGCTGCAGAGAGCCCTCGAGGCTCGCGCGGATGGTGTCCCGGTCCAACCGGTAGTGCACCGGGGAATTGTCGGGTCCGGTATTACCCGGGATACGGATGCCGCACTTTGTCTGCAGCTTGATCCCTTGGCGGAGTTCCGGATCTTCGGCCAGGATGCGACCGAAGACCGTCTCCGACTTACCCGCCGCGTAAATGTCAGCGTGGTCGAAAAGGTCGAACCCGGCGTCGTGAGCCGCGCGCACGGCGGTGTGAGCGGCGTCGAACTGGGCGCTGGTGATCTCGGAACGGTCCCAGGCCCCACCCAGGGCCATGCAACCGTAGATCAGCGGTGAACTCATGATTCGGAACCCTTGTGTTTGTGGTGGCGGTGGTGGGAGACCTGTTGGCGCAAGCGTGCGGCCTCACCATAGGCGGCAGCGGACTCGTCCAGTTTGCCCAGGTACTGGTAGACGATGCCCAACTCGGTGTAGCAATCGGACTGGTCACGCTGAGAACCAGGGGTCTCCTGGTAAAAATCCAACGCTCGGTTATAGGCCGTGATGGCCTGGGCCCGGCGTTTGGTGGCGTTGTAAACGCGCGCCAGATTGATGTAGCACTCGGCCTGATCTTTGGGCTCGTGCGGGGCGTCCAAATACTGCCCGAGCGCATCCAGCAAATGGGACTCCGCACGCGGGTAGTCGCGGTCCTCCACGAGCAATGAACCGACGATCAGGTGGGCGCGGCCCTTGGGCTTACTGCTGTCCGGGATCTGTCCGAAGTACTCCAAGCAGCGCTGGTACTCGGTGATCGCCTTGTCCCGCGCGTTCATGACCACGTACAGGTGACCCAAGTTGTAGTGGCACGCCGCGAGTTCGCGCTGAGTCTGCTGGGTCTCTTTGAACAACTCGATCGCCTGTCGATAAGCGGTCTCGGCCTGGGAGAGTTCACCCCGATCCTCGGCGTCCAGGGCACGTGTGAAATAACCGTTGCCATCATCCGAATAGCTCATCAGCTCATCCTTTCGGGACCCACCGGGGTAGCTCCAAATGCTACACGGTAGGTTGCAACATAACCCGGCTGATAATCTCTAGAACACACTCTTTCAGGAGGTCAGGATGGCAGTACAGAACAGCGCTCCCGGGCAGGGCCCGCGTGATCCGCAACGTGAAGAAATGCTCGATGACCAGGCCGCATCCGTGGTTCGTCATGAAGAGCGTCTGGTGATCAACCGTCAACAGGAGGAAACCGGAAGGCTCCGGCTCCGCAAATACGTGGTTGAAGAGCCAGTCCGTCAGGAAGTGACCGTGGGCCACGATGAGCCCGACGTGGTCCACACCCCCATCACCGAAGAGGAACGCCAGGCTTTCCTCGACGGCAGCGAGTTGCCCGTGGGCGACGACGAAATGATCCTGTACCGCACCGAAGCCGTGGTCCAGACCGTGCGCGTTCCTTACCAGCGTGTCCGTCTGGTGGCTCAGCGCACCGAGCGCACCGAAGTCATCGAGGACACCCTCCGCAAGGAGCGCGTCGACATCCAGACGGATGAGAACCGCGCATAACCTTTGGCCTTCTTGAGCGGCCCGGAGCCTCCGAATATCGGAGGTTCCGGGCCTCACTCATTTCTGAACCTTTCCGCGCATGGCGGGGGATGGACGCATTGAAATGCGTGTGTGCGGTGCTGCCCGCGGGTGGCGGGCACCACGACAGAAGAACTGCGTGACTGCGGGTAGCGTTGAAGCGTGACTGACTCTTCTCTTTCCCTCATCCGCCACGGGCAGACCGACTGGAACTTCGCTCGCCGGCTCCAGGGCCGCACCGACATCCCCCTCAACTCGACCGGGCGCGAACAGGCCCGTGAAGTGGGGCGCGAGCTGGCGGCGTCTGGGGAGCACTGGGACGTCCTCGTTTCCTCACCGCTGTCCCGTGCCCGCGAAACCGCGGTCATCATTGGTGAAGAAGTCGGTCTGGAACTGTCGCGCACCTACGACGATCTGATCGAGCGCAGCTTCGGAGAGATCGAAGGCTACGACTGCAGCCACATGACCGAGGAAGAGCGCCATGCGTTCATGGAACAGCACGGCGAACACACTGCGGATCTCGTGGCTCGAGGTGTGGCGCTGTTACAGCAGATCCTCGCCGACTACCCGGGACAGAACGTGATGATCGTCAGCCACGGTTCCTTATTCGTCTCACTGCGGGGCACATTCTGAACCGGAAGCTCCGCAGCTTGGAGAACGGGGAAGTGGTGACCCTGACCGCGGATGAGGTGGTTGCGGCGGCATCGGCGCCTCTCGGCGGAGCTACGACATAAGGTGACCTATCCCGCGTAATGAGCGGAAAATTGGGATACCTAACCATGCATTCTTGATTGCATGTATAACTCACGATCAATTATCAATAAATCTTTTTGCGTTAAGAAATGTTACTCGATAGTTAATTAGTTTCCCTTAGGAATTGGAGGGGAGCGACGGGAGGATTTCTGGCGTTCACTCCCCGCTCAACCCGAATGGTGGCTCTTGCTCACGGGGAGTCATAGGCTGGGGGCAGACTCGGCAACGTGGCCGACCGCGCGTACTGCCGCCACACAGGGCAGGCGCGCGTTTGGGTTTTCGGTGGCCGTGCGTTCCTATCTCGAATCGACTGCGAGCAAAGGCGTGATGCAGACGTGACCCCTCCCGATGCGACCGACACCCAGGTCATACCCGTAACGTGGCAACGCCCCCAATGGAGCGGCGAGCAAGAGTGGATCAACGAGTACTACCGGTCTGTCCCGGATGCGGATGTTGCCGCAGCCAAGGAGGAGCGGCTCACGTGCAGAGCTCAGGCGCATCGAGAGGTGGGCAAGACCCGCTCCAAGGGTGACGTGTGCGTGGACGTTCGGGAGGATCAGGACAACACCGTCCTCTACGTGGTCACTGACGACATGCCGTTCTTGGTATCCACGTTGAACACGGAAATCGCCGCCAAGTGGGGCGGTGCCGAGTTGGTGTTGCACCCGTTGTTGCTGGCCACTCGGGATGCCGAAACGCATGAACTGGAATCGCTGGCGCAGGTCCCCAATATTTCTACCGCTTCATCCGGTGACACCACTGCCATCCCACTGGTGCCGCTCAGCCCCAATGCCACCCCGCGTTCCAGCGGTGGGGGAGGCCGCACTGAATCCGTGATCGAATCGTGGATCCGGATCGTCCTGCACCGCAGCCTGAGTGATGAAGAGCGGGAAGAGCTGAAGAGCTACCTCGGTGAGAGGCTGATTCCGGATGTCCGCCGCGTGGACGAGGACCAGGATCAGATGCACTCCGTGGCGGATGAGCTGGCCCGTTCCCTGAACGGCTTGCATCAGATTCGTTTCGAGGACGGTTCCCAGCTACCTGATGTGGATTCCGCCGCAGAATTCCTGGATTGGCTGCGCGGAGGCAACTTCGTGTTCATGGGTATCAAGCGCTACGACCTCACCGATGAAGGCGAGGACGCCGCACTGCATTCCCGCCCGCAAACCGGGTTGGGATTGCTGCGAGAAGCGGGCACAGAAGGGCACACACAACGCCTCACCGGCCTGGGCAGTCTGCACGCCAGGGACCGCGAAGTGGTGTTCGTGACCAAGGCCAATCGCCGTTCCTCGATTCACCGGCGTGAGTACCTCGATTACATCGGCATCAGAACCTTCGCGCAGGACGGTACGGTCACCGGCGAGTATCTGATCCTCGGGTTGTTCTCGCGTAGGGCTCATTCCGTGCCCGCCCACCAGACTCCGCTGGTGCGCGAAAAGGTGAATGCCGTGGTGGAGCGCTTCGGTTTCTTGCCGGACAGCCACTCCGCGCGCGATCTCCTGGGGATCATCGAGGATTACCCGCGCGACGAGTTGTTCCACATGACAGCCGACGAACTCTACGACACAGCCAGCGGTGTGCTGGGCCTGAACGAACGCCGTCAAACGCGGTTGTTCCTCCGGCAGGACACCTTCGGACGTTTCATGTCGGCCGTGGTGTTCTTGCCGCGCGACCGCTACAACACTTCGGTACGCCAGCGCATTGAAGAACAACTCCAGGACGTCTTCGACTCCGAGGCCATCGACTTCGAGGTGCGCCTGACATCCTCCTCCCTGGCACGACTGTTCTTCCGCATCCGCTTGCCGTACACGGGCGAAGTGCGCGAATTCGACCAGGCAGACCTCGAGCACCGGTTGCGCGCAGCGGTTCGCTCGTGGCCGGACACTCTGGCGCGCGCCATTCGGTTGGGTTTCGATTCCGACGACGCCGCTCGCCTCACCCCGCTGTGGACCCACGCCTTCCCGGGTGCCTACCGCGAGGACTACGAAATCGAAGAGGCAGTGGAGGACCTGCAGCGCTGCGAGGAACTATGGGGCCGCGACCCGAATCTGCCGGCAGAGGTCCGCGTGGCCGAACACGACGGGCAGGTACGCCTCAATATTTACCTGACCCAAGCGCTGTCTCTGACCGAGCTGTTGCCGCTGTTGCACAACATGGGACTCACCGTGTTGGACCAGCGTCCGTACACGGTGACCCCGTCTGACGGCCGCGAATTCCAGCTGTACGACTTCGGTGTGGAACTCCCCACCGGGGTGGATGCTCAGGGGCCTGATAGCGCCAAGACCGAGGACCTCATCGAGGACACGCTCTGTGCCATCCTCTCCGGGCGATCGGAATCCGACTCGCTGGACCGCTTGGTGCTGACCGAACGCCTGAGCTGGCGTGGGGTTGTCGTGTTGCGTTCCTACGTTCGCTACCTGTTGCAGTTGGGCTACGCGAACTCGTTCGAGTTCATTGCCGATACCTTGCTCGACTACCCGGAGGCCACTCGGGAACTCTCGGAGTTCTTCCGTTCGAGTTTCGACCCGGAGCGGTTCGAGGACACGGAGCAGGGCCGTGAGGAACGCTCTCAAGCGCGTGATGCCGCCCGGGAACGCCTCGACAAAGTCTTGGACGAGGTCCCCTCCCTGGACGCGGACCGTCTCTTCCGGGCGCTGGCCAACGTGGTGGGGGCAACGCTTCGCACCAACGTGTACCAGGAGCGCCCCACCATGGCGTTCAAGCTGGACCCGCAGTCAATCGATGCGGCTCCCTACCCTCGACCCAAGTTCGAGATCTGGGTGTGGTCCCCGCGCGTGGAGGGAACGCACTTGCGGTTCGGACATGTGGCACGCGGTGGCTTGCGCTGGTCGGATCGCCGGGAAGACTTCCGCACCGAGGTGCTCGGCCTGGTCAAGGCTCAGATGGTCAAGAATGCAGTGATCGTCCCGGACGGCGCCAAGGGCGGCTTCTTCCCCAAGCAGCTTCCGGATCCGCAGCAGGATCGTGAGGGCTGGTTGGAGGAAGGCCGTGAGGCGTACAAGCTGTTCATCGCTTCGCTGCTGGATGTCACTGACAACATCACCCATGAGTCCAACGCCGAGCCGAACGCGGAGGTCTCGGATGACGGCTCCAAGGACGCCGCCGAGGCACCCGAGACTCCCCAGGGAGACACGGTGTTGCACCCGGATCGAGTGATCCGTCGTGATGAGGACGATTCATATCTGGTGGTCGCCGCGGACAAGGGAACGGCTGCGTTCTCCGATACCGCCAACGCCATCTCCCTGGATCGGAACTTCTGGCTGGGCGATGCCTTCGCTTCCGGCGGCTCGGTCGGTTACGACCACAAGGCCATGGGTATCACGGCCCGCGGTGCGTGGGAATCGGTCAAGCGGCACTTCTTCGAGCTGGGCGTGGACACCCAATCCGAGGCGTTCACCGCGGTGGGCATTGGTGACATGTCCGGTGACGTGTTCGGTAACGGCATGTTGCTGTCCGAGTACATCAAGCTGGTTGCGGCGTTCGATCACCGCGACGTGTTCCTGGACCCGGCCCCGGACACAGCGGCGTCGTACAAGGAACGAGAGCGACTGTTCAACGCCGGGCGTACGTCCTGGCAGGATTTCGACGCATCAGTGATTTCTGAAGGTGGCGGTGTCTACTCGCGCCGGGAGAAGTCCATCCCGATTACCCCGCAGGTGCGCGAGGCACTGGGGCTCGATGAAGGTGTGGAGTCCATGGCTCCGCAGGAACTGGTGCGCGCTATCCTGCTCGCCCCGGCGGATCTGCTCTACAACGGTGGCATCGGCACGTACGTCAAGTCCTCGCTGGAAACCAACCAGGACGTGGGCGACAAGGCCAATGATCCGATCCGAGTCAACGGTGAAGACCTGCGGGTCAGGGTCATCGGCGAGGGCGGCAACCTGGGCGCTACTCAGCTGGGACGTATCGAAGCAGCGCGCAACGGGATCCTGGTCAACACGGACGCGATCGACAACTCCGGCGGTGTGGAGTCCTCCGACCGCGAGGTGAACATCAAGATCCTGGTCGACCGCATGGTCGAGGCCGGCAAGTTGGACCGGGACGAACGTGCTGACTTCATTGAATCCATGACGGACGAGGTTGCGGACCTTGTGCTGCGCACCAACGTGGCGCAGAACGTGCTGCTCACGACCGAGCGCGCTCGCGGCCCGGAGTTCGCGGAAACATTCATCCGGCTGATGCACTGGCTCGAGGAAGAGGCCGACCTGGACCGGGAGCTCGAGTTCTTGCCCACGGACGAGGAACTGCGTGAGCGTGCGGAGAACGGTGAGTCCTTGACCGGGCCGGAGCTGTCGGTGCTCACCGCGTACACCAAGATTCAGCTGACCGGGGCGCTGACCCACAGCGACCTGGCGGATGACCCATGGTTCGATGCCACGCTGGAGCACTACTTCCCCACGCAGATTCGTGAGAAGTTCGGCGAGGATATTCAGTCCCACCCGCTGCGTAAGCAGATCATCGCCACCATGGTGGCCAATAAGATCATCAACTACGGCGGCATCGCATTTGCATATCGCGTGGTGGATGATTCGGGTGCGGATCTGGCGGATCTGGCGGCGGTCTTCACGGCGGCCGTGGAGATCTTCGACCTGGAGCCCTACGTGGCTCGTCACGCTCAGCTGGGTACGGATGTTCCGCTGGAGATGTGGAACAAGTTGACCCTGCGCATGCGGCGTCTGTTGGACCGAGTGGTGCGTTGGTTCCTCAATCGCAGTGAATCCGAGGCGACCATTCAGGAACTCGTGGATGCTTACAAGCCCACCGTGCAGCTGCGCTTCGGCGAACAGCAGCTCATGAGTGCCCAGTCCCAGGAACGCGTCAGCGCGGACACCGAGCTGGCCGAGCGTCAGTCGGTGCCCAAGGACCTGGCCGTCGAATGGGCAGAGTTGCTGGACGCTTTCGCACTGCTGGACGTCGCACGCTTGGCTCAGGCCGGCGGAGTGCAGGTAGCAGGAGAGCGGGCCGGCGAGCACGCGGCGTCGTCGACCGAGAGCGAAGAGCACGTGACCGTCGAGACCATTGCCAAGGTCTACTTTGCCCTGTTCGACCGGTACGGGTTGGAAAACCTGCTGGATCGCATCACCGCGCTTCCGCAGACCACTCGGTGGGAGAACATGGCCAGGATCTCAATGCGTGAGGACCTGTACTCCACGCTGGTTGCTCTCGCGGCACAGGCGCTCGAGTCCCCCGGTGAGAACGCCGAGGAGAAGGTCGTTGCGTGGGAGCGCGAGAACCAGGATCGCTTGGAACGCCTGCGTGACGTGCTGGGAGAGATCGAGGGGATGTCCTCCGGCGGGGATGCCGGGGCCGAACTCGCGGCGCTCTCGGTGGCCCTGCGCACCATGCGCAGTGCGCTGACAGAGTAGTTCATAACCAGAGAGACCCGGGCTGGCGCGTGTGCGTCGGCCCGGGTTTTTCTTTGATTCTCCGGTAGCGTGAGTTGCATCACAACTGGTACTGATGACCCCTCGATCGAGGGATAGGAGACATCATGCAGAAGAAGGTTTACAAGGGCTTGGCACCACTTGCGCTCGCCACAGCATTGGCACTGACCGCGTGCGGTGGCAGCGGGGAGAACGCGGAGGACACGAACACCGGCGCCGCTGCGACCGCCGAGGCTACTGGTGGCGCCACGGGCGGTGCCTCTGAAGGTGCCGGTAACGGGGCGTCGGAGAGTGCGGCCGACGGTTCGGGCGAGGGCGCGGGCAACGATGCCACCGCAGGAGCCGAGGGTGCTGCCGCGGGCGGTGCCGGTGGCGCGGCCGCGGGAGAAGCAGGCTCGGAAGAAGGATCCGGCTCTGGCGAAGGAGCCGGAGCGGGTGGTGACGGCTCCGGTGGCTCCGGGACTGAAGGCACTGGCGGTGCCGGTGACGGAACGGATGGCTCGGCCGGCGGCTTCGGTGCGGGTAACGCGACTGGTGGTGGCGGTTCAGGTGAAGCCGGCGCTGACGGCTCCGGTGCAGGTGCTGATAGCTCGGGTGGCGCAGCCGGTGGAGGTTCGGGCTCCGGCGGCGACAGCTCCGGGTCGGCTGAGGCCGGTGCCGGGGCGGGCGCGGGAGCCGGCGGTGGTGCTGGCGCTGGTGGCAACTCCGATTTCCAGCCGATCGACAACGGCACGGGAATCATCCCCGCCGGTGAATACACGGTTCAGTCAGGTGACACCCTCGGTTCCATCGCTCAGCGTTCCGGCGTGACGGTCGATGAGCTCTACGCAGCCAATCGCGACAAGGTTCAACTGCACCTGATTCGCGCGGGTCAGAGCATCACGATCCCCCAGCGCTGACCCGGCGGGACCTGGTCGAGCGGAGTCTGCAGTCTCGTCGACGGTCCGCCCCAGGCCCAGCCAACTCTGCACATCAGTCGACGTTGCAACCCGGAAATCCCCGTTCCTGGGACGCAACGTCGACTGATCTACGTCGGGCCTCGGTACGAAGGCCCCAGCGTCCATCAGAGTGCACGGTGTTTGGCAGGGTCGGTCGTGCTGTCGACCAGGATGCACTTGAAACGAGTCACCCGGGTTTGCAGTTCCGGAATTACTCCGTCACCTCGATCTGACCCCTCGCCCCGCGCTCAGCCTCTGCAAACGAGTGGTTCACGAACGTGTACGTGCCGGCCTCCGGGAATGACATTTCTACGAAGCCACCCTGCGCCGGCGCAAGATCGAGGGCCTGTGCTCCGCCGGTGCCACTCGGATTGCCGGGGCTGGAGGGCGACAACAGGTACGCACCCTCCTTGTACACGGTGTCGAACTGCCCGCCCACCACATGGAAACTCGTGCCCTTGGACGGGCCGGCCGCGAGCACCCAGATCCGAACGCGCTCGTTAGTTCGCGCGGGCAGTTTATCGTGCATGTACTGAGTCGCATGTCCGTTGAACATGGTCAACGACGGCGTTCCAGCCGCAATCGCCGCGGGATCCACCACCGCGTTCACGCCGTCCGGCAGGTCCGGTTGCTCCGCGGGCGGGACTGTCACGTAGGTTTCGTTCTGCACCAGTAGGTACTCGCGGTCCACCTCGGGCAAGTCGGGCGGATCGATGATCACCGCGCCGAACATTCCCGCAGCGACATGTGTGCTCATGGGGGCGGTGGCGCAGTGGTACAACCAGATCCCGGACCGTACCGCCTCGAAGCGGTAGACGAGGGACTCTCCCGGGGCAATGGTCCGCATGGTCTCGTCCGGCGACACGTCTCCCGCGTGGAAATCGACCGAGTGGCCCATGCTGCCGCTGTTGGTCAGCGTCACCTCGAACACGTCGCCCACTTTTCCGCGCAGCGTGGGCCCGGTGTAATCGCCGTTGAAGGTCCACGCGTCCAGGGTTACACCGGGTGCGACTTCCCGGGCGACCTCCTGAACGTCCAGGGTCAGTTCGTGCACCGTCTCGTTCGGTGCCGGATCCAGCGCTGGGTCACGGGCCTCGAAGGCCTCGCCAGGCGCGGCATTGAAGTCCACGTCCGCGGCAGGATCCTGCGAGTCGATCGCCGGGGGCGCCCCACCCGCCCCGTGTTCCTCATGGCCTGCAGTACCCACGGGGTTGCCTTGTTCGTCCACCGGAATCACGGTGACCGTCATGCCCATGGAGCGGTGACCGATCACGGAACACCAGCCCTCAAGCGGTTCCGTAATGATGCCGGCATCCACCACGGCGGAATCGCCGGGGCCAACTCGACCGGATGTCGCACCGTTGGCGAAGACCAGGTCGTGCACGTTGGTGGGGTCGTCGTTGATCAGCGTGATCACCAAGCGATCGCCCACGGGGACTTCGATGTCTCCGGGGTCGAAACGCATGTCCTGGTTGGCATGCATCGTGATCTCGGTGGTGTTACCGGTGGCCTGCACTGTGTTCTCTGTACCAGAACTCAGACCGATCCCCGCTGACTGCGGTGCCACGGCAATGCCCGCCCCCACCGCCAGTAAGACCGTGAGCACCCCCGCCACGATTTGCCGCAGGGGGTTGGGCTTTCGGTCGGGTGCCCCAGTGCTGGCTGCCGCAGAGCTGGAACCGCCGGCCGTATCTGTTGCGGGAGCTTGGCCAGCCGCGCGCTGTGCCATGAGGCGGCGCCGTCCGGCAACGGAAACCTTGGCGGAGGAGATCATCAATGGGATGAACGCCGCGAACGCAACCGCGCCCACGATCGAGACCACGGCGCGCACCCACGAAGGCAGCATGCCGGCGGGTAGCGCGAACAGTGCAATGCAGAGGTTCAAGACCGTGACCCGGTAGACGCCACCGCGGTTGATGGCTGCCAGCGAAGCGCGCACCGTGGCGGGCCCGCCGCCCATCGTGGACGGGAGGATGTAACTCATGGCGCCCAGCAGGGTCTGCAACAGGAATCCGGCCACGAACGGAATGGTCAGTGCGCCCATCACACTTGTCTGAATGCCCTGGACCGCCACCAGAATCAGCGCGATCACCACGGTGACGAACAGCCAGGCGATGCCGGAGGCCACGGACCATCCCATGTAGCCCTCGGGCAGCTTGCGCATGCCCGTGCGGATCATGATGCGGCCGACCAGGCCCACGCCCACCGCGTAACCGAACAACCCGAGGACCACCACGGGAACCCAGCCACCCAAGGCACCACCGGCAGCCACCAAACTTCCCGCGGCCATGGCGGGCAGGGCGATGCGGGACAGGGCCGTGGCTGTCTCTTCCATGCGCGTGCGCACCATGGTCGGCCACAGGGTCAGCAGTGTCGCGGACACCGTGAGACCCACGAACCCCAGAACGTTGACTGCCTGGTGGGTCAGGAGTAACCGAGAATGCCAGGGGTCAGCCAGATCCAGGGCCAGAATCGCCCCGAATATTGCGCCCACCGGCAGGAAGAATGCCGCTACCGCATACCAACGCACGGTGATGCCGAACCGGGCGGGCAACGCGGTGCGCAACTGAGAAAGGAGCGACAACCCGTGCCACGTGAGTAGGCCGCCGATGATCGTTGCGGACACCAGGGTGAGCCACCACCAGTCCGCGAGCATGCCCACCATGAGTAGCACGGTGCCCGCTGTGACCCCGTAAATGCGCAGGATCTGGCGAGGGCGCTCGTGGTCGGGGAGCCGGTGATGCAGTAGCGCCTCGGTGAAGTGCTGGGACCACACCATGATCGAGGTGGTGATCAGCCCCAGCGTGACCATGTGCACCATGAGCCAGCGGGTGTCGGGGATCCACCGGTGGAAGCCGAGCACCAGGATCAGCGCGGTCATCCACCAGCGCACGGGCTTACCGGCGGTGCGGTGCCACGACCTCCCGTGCTTCTTCGTGGCGGGCGCTGGGTCCTGGGGCTTGCTGAGAGTGGGCACCGTCCATCCGATCCACAAATATTGGCACTTTAGATGCAAGTATAGTTCGCCCGCGGTACCCGTACGATGTGACGGTGACCCCAGAGATTATTGCCACCATTGCGACCTCGGTACTCATCATCATCGGGTGCCTGGGCATCATCATCCCCGTGTTGCCGGGGTCCATCACCGCACTGATCGGTCTGATCATTTGGGCGGTGGTTGTGCAGTCCGTGGAGGGCTGGGTCGTCCTCGCCCTCGGCGGCACATTGCTGCTGGCGGGCATGTCCGCGAGCTTGGTGCTCACCGGGACGCGTTTGAAACGCCGCGCCATCCCCAACCGCACGCTGCTGTTCGGTGTCATAGGTGCCGTGATCGGCATGTTCGTGATTCCCGTGGTGGGCTTGGTGATCGGCTTCATCGTGGGGCTACTGGCGTCTGAAACCGTGCGCAACCGTAACTTCCGCACAGCCCTGGACACCTCATGGGTCGCTCTTAAGGCCGCGGGTATCGGCATCATTCTGGAGCTGACCTGCGCGCTACTGGCGGCGAGCGTGTTCATCATCGGGGCCATCGTCTTCTTCGTCACGGCCGCCTGACGTACGCTTCCTGCCCCGGGTGGGCGGTTCCGCCCCACCGCCTCGACCGGCCGGCGCCTCACCGAGCCACTCTTAAACCGCGACGACGCCGCTCCAACCGGAGCGGCGTCGTCGGCGGTTAAAGTCCGGTCATCGGCGCCAGGGCAGACCCAGTACCTTGAGGTCCTGGCCCGGGCGCAGGCCCTCGGCCGGGACCACCATGAGCACGTCAGCGTGAGCCATGCCGGACAGCATGGCGGGGCCCACCGCGGGCTCGGGCAGGACACGGCCCTCCTGGTAATAGGCGGGAATCACGCGCACACTGCCGGTCTGCTCGATCTCGGCGCCGGAGGTGGCCGAACGAGCCTGGGGCAGCGGCTGACCCGTGGCACCGGCGATCAAGGCGTGTCCAACACTCAGTAAGCCCGTGACCGCGGACAACGGACTACCGGGCAGCGCCAGCACCACGGGACCGTCCTCCGGCAACTGCGCCACGATCACGCCGTGCGCGGGTTCTTGGGCCAGACCGTCGATGATCAGGTGAGCGTCCAACTCGGTGAGCGCTTCACGCACGTGATCATCCTCGCCGTGGCCGGTGCCGCCGGTGGTCACGACGATCTCCGCGCGGGCGTCCAGCAGGGAGCCTGCACCCGAAGGCGACTCCGTAAGGGCGGTGAGTACGCCCTGCGCACCGTCTGGAACGCGGCGAACCTGATCCACATTGGCGCCCAGGTCCTGCAAAATGGCCGGAATCTGGGGCCCCAGAACGTCCCGGACTTCACCGGGTCCGGGAATGCCGTCCTCCACGACGTGCGCGAAACCCAGCAGCACGGTGACGCGCGGACGGCGCAGCACCGGGAGCATGTCGTGACCGGCGCTTGCGGCCAGGCCGATGTGAGCGGGATTGAGATGGCAGCCGATGCGCAGCAACTCGTCGCCGTCGGAGATTTCCTGCCCCAGGGCGCGCACGTCCTGATTCTGGATCAGCGACGCAGCCGGAGTGGCATCCTCCAGCATGTCGCCCTCCACGGGCTGGTAGTCCTCCATGTGGTCAACCGGCGCCTGAGTGGGCACCACGTGGCCGCGGTGGTTGGACAGCACGGCCTTGGTGTGCACCGGCACGGCCGAACCCACGCTCACCTGCGTGGCCTCACCCGGGCGGAGCTCAACTACCGGCAGGATGCGCTCATCCGGCGGCAGGGTCAGGAGGAGTCGCTCATCGGTCTCGGCGGGCTGGGGAGTGCGGATTCGCCACGGGCCCTCGCCTGCTACGGCCCAGCCATCGATTGCTGCGGACGCGTAGTGGGGGACCGGCATGATCGCGGTGATGGTCTCCGCGAGGGTCTCACCCAGGGCGTCGGTCAGCGGCAGCAACCTGCTGGGCAGCGGTTCGGGGATGCGGTGGGCGATCTCGCGGGCTTCATCCCAGTCAACCCAACGGCGCGTGGGTTCCTGGCCCTCGGTTTCCGGGGGAGTCTGGTCCGCGTCCTGGTTGAAGTGTTCGTGCGTGGTGGGAAGTCCGGGCATGCCATCTCCTCGACGTGTGGATTCAGTGCAGATCGAACCTGGTCACATCTTCCCATGTATCCACGTCCTGGGTGCTGCCCGCCGGAACTGCTACCTCGATCAGACGCAAGTGTTTCCAAAATGACCGGACGGAGCGGTCTCGCGAGGGGTACTCGGAGAAGACGGTGGTGAGCGGTTCGGTCCGGATCATGACGGCCAAGTTCTCGCGGTGGCCGTCGGGCGCCGTTGCGATCAACCCTTGGGTGTCGGACGGCAGGTTTGCCGCGGCGTCGGCGAGTGATTGGACGGCCGCGGCCACGTCGGGCATGTCGCAGGCCAAGACCGCCGTCCATGCCGCGCGGGACGGTTGCCGCGCCAGATGATCCAGGCCCGCGGCAATCGCGGCGGCGGGACCCGAGAACGGTGGATCCTCGCGGGTCCGCAGGGTCGCGGGCGGTACGGCCAGGTCGTCGGGCCCCACGACGACGGCGCACCCAGCCTCGTTCACGGCGCGCACCGTGATCTCCAGCAGACTTTCTGCGCCCCGGCGAAGTCCGGCTTTGGGTGTGCCGCCCAAGCGGGAAGATCTGCCGCCGGCAACGATCACGCTGTCGAAGCGCAGCACCTAGACCGTGGTCTCGGAATCGTTGAGCTCAGCAGGGTCATTCGCGCGGCGTTTCTTGGGCATTCCGGCGATCCGCAGACCGCACTCCACAGCCACCAGCACGAACGCGATGTAGTACAGGATCATGGTCGGGTAGAGCTGCGGGAGGCTCATGCTCATCCCCACCAACGAGAGGATCAGCAGGATCACGGACCCGATCAGGATGACCAGGTGCACCGTGGCGAAGGCGCCCGGCAACCCCTTGGTCGACAGGTACATGGCCATGAGCGCGAACAGGATGGGGAACAACAGCTGCCCCGCCAGCGTGATGCCGTCACCGTGATAGGGGAACAGGCCCATTGACTGAATCAGGGCGGTGGCGACAAGCAGGATCGGCGCAATCATGGACTTCATGGGGCACCAGTCTAGGTCGGGTACGGCGTGTCGTACGAACCGGGTGTCGTGGTGGGAACGGAGCGGTTTCTTGAGGAGGTGCGGCCCGGTATGGCCCCCTACCGGACAGTAAGGTCCGACCAATTGATGCGCCACCCCAGGTCATCCCACTAGTGCCAACCAAACGGTCGATTAGCGCACGAATATCTGACCATATTCCCAGGTCAGGCCCGGAAAGATGGATTTTTGGTTACTGCCGCGTTAAATCGGCATTTTGAATGTGAATTAGGGGTACGGTGGCTCCATGGCTACCACCGAAACCCCCGCCGGGGTCGATGGCCCGGCGTCGAACGCGTTATTGAAACTCGGGAAATTCTTCTCCCGCTGGGACGAGACGGAGGACGGCCGCGCCGTGTTCCGGGAGGGTGGTCGCGCGGGCGACGCCTTCTACCGCAACCGCTGGAGTCACGACAAAGTTGTCCGTTCCACCCACGGCGTGAACTGCACCGGATCCTGCTCGTGGAAGGTGTACGTCAAGGACGGCATCATCACGTGGGAGGCCCAGGAGACGGACTACCCGTCGGTGGGCCCGGATCGCCCCGAATACGAACCGCGCGGTTGCCCTCGCGGCGCCGCATTCTCCTGGTACACCTATTCACCCACCCGCGTCCGCTACCCGTACGTGCGCGGCGTGCTGTTGGAGATGTATCGCGAGGCCAAGCAGATCCACTCGGATCCGGTGCTCGCGTGGGAGTCCATTGTCAATGACCCCGTCAAGCGTGAGGCCTTCCAGAAGGCCCGCGGTAAGGGCGGACTGGTGCGCTCCAGTTGGCAGGAAGCCGTGGAAATGTCGGCCGCCGCTCACGTGCACACCATCAAGGCGTACGGCCCGGACCGCTGCATCGGGTTCTCGCCGATTCCCGCGATGTCCATGGTTTCGCATGCAGCTGGTGCCCGGTTCATCAACCTCATCGGTGGTGTGATGAACAGCTTCTACGACTGGTACGCGGACCTCCCGGTGGCCTCGCCCCAGGTGTTCGGAGACCAGACGGACGTTCCCGAATCCGGTGACTGGTGGGATGCCACCTACCTCATGATGTGGGGCTCCAACATTCCCGTGACCCGTACCCCGGACGCCCACTGGTTGGCCGAGGTGCGCTACCGAGGCACCAAGGTGGTCTCGGTCAGCCCTGACTACGCGGACAACACCAAGTTCGCGGATGAGTGGCTGCCCGCCCAGGCCGGCACCGACTCGGCCCTGGCAATGGCCATGGGTCATGTGATCCTCAAGGAGAACTTCGTGGACCGCCGCGTCCCGTTCTTCGAGAATTACGTCTCGCAGTACACGGACCTTCCGTTCCTCGTCTCGCTGTCGCGCCGCGAGGACGGCACGGTGGTCGCGGACAAGTTCCTCACCGCCGAGGATCTGGGCAAGGCCGGGGACGACGCCGCTTCGCAGGCTGATCCCGCGTTCAAGACTGTTCTGCTGGACCGGGACACCAATCAGCCGGTGGTTCCCAACGGCTCCATGGGCTTCCGCTACAACGAGCACGACGAGGGCAAGTGGAACCTCGATCTGGAGGGTGTCACGCCGTCGTTGTCGATCGCGGACGCTTCCGGTTACCAAGGTGAGGTGAGCGATCTGGCGCTGCCGGCCTTCACCGACCCCACCGGTGTGGGCTCGGTGATCCGCCGGGGCGTACCCGTGACCGAGATTGCGGGTCGCACCGTCACTACGGTGTTCGACATCATGCTGGCCCAGTACGGCGTGGGCCGCGAGGGTCTGCCGGGGGAGTGGGCCACCGGTTACGACGACGTCGATACCGCTTACACTCCCGCTTGGCAGGAAGAGGTCACCTCCGTCCCTGCCGAGGCCGTGATCCGCACCGCCCGCGAGTTCTCCGCCAACGCGGAGAAGTCCGAGGGCCGGTCGATGATCATCCTGGGCGCCGGTATTTGCCAGTGGTACCACGGTGATGCGACCTACCGCGCCATCCTGGCCATGCTCATGCTGTGCGGCTGCCAGGGCCGAAACGGCGGCGGTTGGGCCCACTACGTGGGCCAGGAAAAGGCGCGCCCCATCACCGGCTGGGCCACCATGGCCTCCGGTAGCGACTGGGTGCGTCCGCCGCGCTTCATGATCGGCACGGCCTTCTGGTACATGCACACCGACCAGTTCCGTTCCGACGGTTACTCATCGGACTCGCTGCAGTCCCCACTCGCGGACGGTCACCTCAAGGGCATGCACACCGCGGACGTGATCGCACAGTCCACCCGCCTGGGCTGGATGCCGTTCTACCCGCAATTCCACGAGAACTCGCTCGATGTGGCCGATGCTGCCACGAGCGCCGTCGAACGCGGTGAGGCCGGCAGCGAACCCGAGTGGATCGCGAGCAAGCTCAAGAACGGCGAACTGAGCTTTGCCGTGGAGGACCCGGACGCCCCGGAGAACTGGCCGCGCACGCTGGTGCTGTGGCGCTCCAACCTGTTCGGGTCGTCGGCCAAGGGTGAGGAGTACTTCCTCAAGCACCTGCTGGGAACCCACAACAGCGTGATGGGCGAGGACCACGAGGCCGCCAAACCGCGCGACGTGCGCTGGCACGAGGACGCTCCGGAAGGAAAGTTGGACCTGCTGGTCTCGGCGGACTTCCGTATGACCTCATCCACGCTGCTGTCGGACATCGTGTTCCCGGCGGCCACCTGGTACGAGAAGTACGACCTCTCCTCCACCGATATGCACCCGTTCGTGCACGCGTTCACCCCGGCGATCTCCCCGCCCTGGGAAGCCAAGACGGACTGGAAGCTGTTCCAGCTGCTGGCCGACGAGGTCGCACGGCAGTCCCGTGACCACCTGGGCGTGCGCAAGGACGTTGTGGCCACCGCGCTCACCCACGACACCCCGGGGGAGATCGCCCAACCGGGCGGTCACGCACCGGAATGGAAGGGCACGGACCTTCCCGCTATTCCGGGAAAGAACATGCCCAACCTGAAGATCGTGGAACGCGACTACACCGCCATCGGTGACAAGTTCGTGGCACTCGGCCCGTTGGCCGACAAGCTGGGGCTGACCACCAAGAACGTCACTTTCGATGTCAAGCACCAGGTGGACCAGCTGGGTCGCCTGCACGGTGTGTTCGATTCGGGCGCCGCGGAGGGACGTCCCGCGCTGGATACCGATCAGCGCATGGCCGAGGCCATCCTGATGCTGTCCGGCACCACCAACGGCGAGCTGGCCACGCAGGGCTTCGAAACGCTCGAGAAGCGCGTGGGTAAGGAACTCTCCGATTTGGCGCGCGGCTCGGAAGAAAAGCGCATCACGTTCAAGGACACCCAGCAGGCACCCGTCCCGGTGATCACCTCACCGGAGTGGTCCGGTTCGGAAACCGGAGGCCGCCGGTACGCACCGTTCACGGTGAACATCGAGCGGCTCAAGCCGTTCCACACCCTGAGTGGCCGCATGCACTTCTTCCTGGATCACGACTGGCTCAAGGACATGGGCGAGATGTTGCCCACCTACCGGCCACCGCTGGACATGCACCGGCTGTTCGGGGAGCCCAAGCTCGGTGAGAAGGGTGAGCTGTCCATCGCGGTCCGCTACCTGACCCCGCACAACAAGTGGTCGATCCACTCGGAGTACCAGGACAACCTGTTCATGTTGTCGCTGTCCCGCGGTGGCACCTCGGTGTGGATGTCCCCGCAGGACGCCACGGCCATCGAGGTCTCCGACAACGACTGGGTCGAGTGCGTGAACACCAACGGCGTGTTCGTCGGACGCGCAGTGGTCTCCCACCGCATGCCCGAAGGGGTGGTGTACGTGCACCACGCACAGGAACGCACCATTGACGTTCCCAAGTCCGAGGCCACGGGTAAACGCGGCGGCATTCACAACTCCGTCACGCGAATCCTGGTCAAACCCACCCACATGATCGGCGGCTACGCCCATCTGTCCTGGGCCTTCAACTACATGGGCCCCACCGGAAACCAGCGAGACATCGTCTCCGTTGTCCGCAAGCGCTCGCAGGAGGTTCAGTACTGATGCGTGTCATGGCTCAAGTCGCCATGGTGATGACTCTCGACAAGTGCATCGGGTGTCACACCTGTTCGGTGACGTGTAAACAAGCATGGACCAACCGTGCCGGTACCGAGTACGTGTGGTTCAACAACGTGGAGACCCGCCCGGGTCAGGGGTACCCGCGCCGTTACGAGGACCAAGAAACCTGGAAGGGTGGCTGGGAACTCAACAAGCGCGGCAACCTCAAGTTGAAGTCCGGCGGCAAGCTCAAAAAGCTCGCCCAGTTGTTCGCTTCCCCGGTTCAGCCGGAGTTGAAGGACTACTACGAGCCTTGGACCTACGATTACGAGAACCTGGTCAACGCACCCGCCGGTGATGACTTCCCGGTGGCTCGCCCCAAGTCCCTGATCACGGGTGAGGACACCAAGGTCGAATGGTCGGCCAACTGGGACGACGATCTCGGCGGCGCCACGGAAATGGGTCACCTGGATCCGATCATCCAGAAGCTTCACAAGGAAGCCAACGACCGGATCAAGTTCGAGTTCGAACAGACCTTCATGTTCTACCTGCCGCGGTTGTGCGAGCACTGCTTGAACCCGTCCTGCATGGCGGCCTGCCCATCCGGCGCCATTTACAAGCGCGCCGAGGACGGCATTGTGCTGGTGGACCAGGACCAGTGCCGCGGCTGGCGTCAGTGCGTGACGGGCTGCCCGTACAAGAAGATCTACTACAACCACAAGTCCGGTAAAGCCGAGAAATGCACGTTCTGCTACCCCCGTATCGAAGTGGGTATCCCCACCGTGTGCGCGGAGACGTGCGTGGGCCGCATGCGTTACATCGGCATCTTCCTGTACGACGCCGATAAGGTCACCCAGGCCGCCGCGACCCCCAACGAGCAGGATCTGTACGAGGCCCAGTTGGACCTCATGCTCGATCCCAACGACCCCGAGGTCGTTGCCGCCGCTCGTCAGGAGGGCATCCCGGAGGACTGGCTCGACGCCGCTCGCAAGTCACCGGTGTACGCGCTGGCCAAGACACTGCGCGTGGCGCTGCCGCTGCACCCCGAGTACCGCACCATGCCCATGGTCTGGTACGTGCCGCCGCTGTCTCCCATCGTGGATCTGCTCAAGGAACAGGGCCACGACGGCGAGGACCCGGAGAACTTGTTCGGTGCCATCGAGAGTCTGCGCATCCCGGTGGAGTACCTCGCCGAGCTGTTCACCGCCGGTGACACCGAGCTCGTGACCAACGTGCTGCGCAAGCTGGCCGCGATGCGCGCCTACATGCGCAACATCACCCTGGGTGACGAACCTGACGAGTCCATTGCGGAGGCCGTGGGCATGACCGGTTCCGAAATCCAGCAGATGTACCGTCTCATGGCGATCGCCAAGTACGACGAGCGCTACGTGATTCCCGCGGCCCACGTGGAGGACGCCCACAACCTGGAAGAGATCGGCTGCTCGCTGGATGTGGACGGCGGGCCCGGCATGGGTCAGACCGGTGTGTTCGGTGAGGCCTCGGGCCGCCCGATGCCGGTGGCCGTGGAGAACTTCCAGGCGCTGCGCTCGCGCCAAATGGGGGATGACCCCACGGGTAACGAGCAACTGGCCGGGCGCGTGAACCTGCTCAACTGGGACGGCAACGGCAGCCCGGACGGGTTGTTCCCCGCCCGGAATCAGGAGGACGCGGCGACTATGTCGACCACCGCGGAGAACTCGGGTTCTCGTCCTGATCAGGGCACCGCCGGTGCCAGCGGGGGGCGATGATGGGTCTGCTCTCCACCCTGCTGGGTAAGGCCGCCAAAGGCACCGTGGATGTTCCCGAGTACCGGGACCGTCATCCGCAACGCTCGGCGGTCATCCGCCAGGCTGCGGCGGTGCTTCTGGGCTATCCGGACCGGGAACTCATCGACCAGCTACCCGTGCTCGAGGACGCCCTGACCGAGGTCGGGGTGGCCCCGAGCGCCGTCGAACCCCTGACCCGCTGGCTGCGCGAGGGTGACCTGCGGGAAATCCAAGGCGACTACGTCCAGGAATACGACCTCTCGCGCCGTCACAGCCTGCACCTGACCTATTGGACGGACGGTGACACGCGCCGTCGAGGTGAGGCGTTATCAGCGTTCAAGCAGGTCTACCGCGCGCACGGTTGCGTGTTCGGGGACGAAGAACTGCCGGACCACCTGCCCGTCGTGTTGGAGTTCGCGGCGCGCGTCTCCCCGGAAGACGGGTTCGAGCTGCTGCAGCGTTACCGACCCTCGCTCGAGCTACTGCGACTGGCGCTGCTGCGTGACAATTTGCCCCACGCGTGCGTGGTGGAACTGGTGTGCTCAACGCTGCCCGGACCGTCCCCGGAGGACGAGTCAGCGGTGGCGCGTATGGCGGGTTACGGTCCGCCCACCGAATCCGTGGGTCTGGATGCCTACGACCCCCGACTCCTGCCCATGACCGGAGGTAACCAGTGAACGTTCTCGACTCTCTTCTGTGGGGAGTGCTGCCCTACGTGGTGATGGCGGTACTCATTGGCGGGGTGATTTGGCGCTACAAGTACGACCAGTTCGGTTGGACCACCCGTTCGTCCCAGCTCTACGAATCCCGACTGCTGAGGATTGCCTCACCGCTGTTCCACTTCGGCATTCTGGCGGTGCTCGTCGGACACATCGTGGGCCTGGTGATTCCCAAATCCTGGACCGAGGCCGTGGGCATGTCCGAGCACGCGTACCACTTCCTGGCGCTGTCCATCGGCACGGTGGCCGGTGTGGGAACGCTCGTGGGCATTGTCATGCTGATCGTTCGCCGACGCCGCACCGGCCCGGTCTTCATGGCCACGACCGGTAACGACAAATTCATGTACGTGATGCTGCTGGGAGCGATTCTGGCTGGCCTGGCCACCACCGTGCTGGCCGTCTTCGACCCGAACACCGTGGACTACCGCGAGACCGTGTCCCCGTGGTTCCGTTCGCTGTGGATCCTGCAGCCGGATGTTGGGGCCATGGCAGCGGCGTCCACCTCGTTCCACATCCACGTGCTGTGGGGCATGGCGCTGTTCGCGATCTGGCCCTTCACCCGCCTGGTGCACGCGTTCACCGCACCGCTGCACTACCTGTTCCGCCCGTACATCGTGTACCGCACCCGCGGTTCCAGCCCCCGCACCGGTTCCGCTCCGGTGCGCCGCGGTTGGGAGCCGATCGGTACGCACGACCGCGACAGCGGACGACGCCGCACCCGGCCTCCCCGCGAACACTCCGGTTCCACGCGCGTCAAGTAATCGGCTCTCCGCTCGAAAGGCGTTCCCGCAAGAACGCCTTTCGAGCCAGGCCCACCAACTCGTAGCTTTTGCAGACCTCGCAGAAGGAGTGTCATGTCCTCCGTTCAAGCCGCCTCAGCGGCACCGAACCTGAAACAGGGTCAACTCAAGAACCTCGTCCTGGCCACCCTGGCGTCCACGGTGGGCTTCTGGGCGTGGACCATCGTGGGGCCGCTGTCCAAACGCTATGCGGGTGAAATGTCGCTGACCCCGGGGCAGACGGCCATTCTCGTGGCCATGCCCATCTTTGTGGGCTCGATCGCCCGTGTTCCGGTGGGTGCACTCACCGATAAGTACGGTGGGCGACTCATGTTCACCGTGATTCTGGGCATCACTGCCCCGCTCGTGTTGCTCACGGGCCTGGTGGGTCAGCTCAACAACTTCCCGCTGCTCGTGGTGGTGGCGTTCTTCCTGGGTATTGCCGGCACGGTGTTCGCGATCGGCATCCCGTTCTGCTCCGCCTGGTACGAATCCAATCGCAAGGGCTTCGCGACCGGTGTGTTCGGTGCCGGCATGGTGGGTACCGCGGTGTCCGCGTTCTTCACCCCGCGCCTCGTTGAGGCCACCGGGTACATGGCCACTCACATCATCATTGCCGCGATCGTGGCCGTCAGTGCCCTGCTGTGCTGGTTGATGCTGCGTGATTCCCCGGCGCGTGCCGGGCGCAAGGTCGAGCCGATGATGCCCAAGCTCAAGCACGCCTTCACCCTCAAGGTTACGTGGCAGCTGTGCTTCCTCTACGCAGTGGTCTTCGGAGCTTTCGTGGCCTTCTCCAACTACCTCCCGACCTACCTGGTCAACGTGTACGAGTACGACCCCACCGGGGCCGGCACCCGCACCGCCGGGTTCGCGCTGGCCGCCGTGATCGCCCGCCCCATTGGCGGCACGCTCGCGGATAAGTTCGGACCCAAGATCGTCACTCTGACCTCGTTCGGCGGCACCATCGTGCTGGCCATGTTCGTGGCTTTCCAGCCGGACGCCGAGCACGTCTACGGCCCGCTGTTCCTGGCCATGGCCGTGTTCTTGGGCCTGGGCACCGGCGGTGTGTTCGGATGGGTGGGCCGCGCGGCTCCCGCCAAGGACGTGGGCACCATTGGTGGCATCATTGCCGCCGCTGGTGGCCTGGGCGGTTACTTCCCGCCCCTGGTCATGGGCGCCACCTACAACCCGGACAACCGCTCGTACTTCGTGGGACTCACGTTGCTGGCTGTGTTCGCCGCGGTGGCTTTTCTACTGGCCCTCGTGGTGCGCAACGGCGGCAAGACCAACGAGAACGACAAGCCGGTCGAGCAGACGCCGGCCAAGTAACCGTCGCATTCGTTCCGCCGCGCTTCACCTACGAAGATGCACGAAAGGACGACGGCGGGTTTTCACCACGGCGCGCGATCGACGACGGCGCTCCACACCACACGGCGCGAGCGGGCACCCAGCCCGCTCGCGCCGTCGTCGTTAGTGAATCCCGTCCGCTCAGCCGAGGCGCGGATCCTGGCCGTACTGTTCGGGGACGCCCAGGTGATCGCGGAGCGTGGTGCGCTCGTAATCGGTGGGGTAGAGCCCGCGTTCTTGCAGAATGGGCACCACTTCATCCACAAAGGTGTCGATGCCGTCCTCGTAGACGTCAATGGAGACCCAGAATCCGTCCGCAGCACCGGCCTCGAACCATTCCTGATGGTGGTCCGCGGTGTCTTCTGCGGTACTCACGGGGGTGGGGTGGTAGTCGATCACGCCGTGGGCCAGGATGTCCCGGATGCTCCAGCCCTCTTGCGCGACTTCGTAGGCCCGCTGTGACCGGGGATCGAACGGGCTGGGACGGGCGGCTTCCAACTGTTCCCGCGTCAGGGCTGGTTCAGCTGGGACACGTCCAGTGACAGACCGAGCATCGCACCCAGGTAAGGAACGCGGGCGGGGAAGACCTCGCGGCCCAGCGCCACACGGCGATCCAGGGCCTCCCGTTTGCTCCCCGCGATGGCGGGCATGACCCCGGCGAAGTACTTGATCTCATCGGGATCGCGGCCAGCATCCACGGCGGCCTTCCGGACGGCATTCCGCTGAGCCTTGGCATCCTCAATGGTGAACGTGGCACCGATGACGGCGTTGGCGTAGCGACCTGCTAGTCCCAGTCCGTAGTCGCCACCGCCCGCCTGGAAGACCACCGGCTGGCCCTGCTCGGACGGCGGAATCGGCAGCGGTCCCCGTGAGGCCACGTGTCGTCCCTGCAGATTGATCGGCTGGATCTTGTCCGGGTCCGCGAATTGGCCGGTCCGCTGGTCCTTGATCCAGGCGTCCTTTTCCCAGCTGCCCCACAGCGCCTGGGCAATCTGAATGGTTTCGTGGGCGCGTTCGTACCGTTCGGGTCGGGCCGCGATCTCCTGACCGTAGTTGGCGGCCACCAGAGGATCACTGGTCGTCACAGCGTTCCACCCGGCGCGACCGTGGCTCATGACATCCAAGGTCTTGAACTGGCGGGCCGTGTTGTACGGCTCGTTGAAGGTCGTGGAGCCGGTCGCTACCAGGCCGATGCGCTCGGTGCCGCGGGCAATCGCCGCCAGAGTTATCAGGGGATCCAACGTGAGCATGGGAGCTTCTTGCTCGGGGGCCTTGCTCATCCCGGCGAAATCGGGGAGGAACAAGAACGCGAACTTTCCCCGTTCGGCGGCCTGGGCGTATCGAACGTGAGCGTCGAAGTTGGCGTAGTTGGTGGCATCGACCCCCGGTGCTTTCCAGGCCATTGGCTGGGAACCGTAGCCGTTGCCCAGCTGCATTCCGAGGATCATGGTGCGCTTGCTCATGGCAGTCCTTTGCGAGATATTAGGAGACACTCTCCGGTTTGAACACCAAAATACGGAGAGAGTTTCCGTTAATCAACCGACAAGGTGGTTCCCCTCATGACTTCAGCCGTGGGCGGAGGCCCCTCATCAGCGCGCCCCTCTCGGAACACGCGCCCCACCCGCACCGATGCCCGGCGCAATCGGGCGCACATCCTGGATGTGGCGGAACAGGTCTTCGCTTCGGATGGTCTGGAGGTGTCCATGGACGCCATCGCCAAGCGGGCGGGGGTGGGCGCGGGGACGCTCTACCGTCATTTCCCCAACAGAGATGCGTTGGTCGCGGGAGTCCTTGAAGGACGTCAGCCGGATCTGTCCGCCGAGGCAGCCGCTATCGAGAAGGAGTCCGGCGACTCCGGTGCCGCGCTCGAACGCTGGCTCGATGCCGTGAGCCGGTGGATGAGGGCCTACGAGGGTCTGCCCGAACCCCTGCGGACCGCATTGGGCGAGCAGGATTCCCCGCTGCGCCTCACCTGCCAAGAGGTCATCGACACGACCGGAGCGTTCTTGGAGGCGGCCCAGGGCGACGGCCATGCGCGCGAGAGCCTCACCGGGAGGAATCTGTATCTCGCAACCCTGTCCATGGCATGGGCGCTGGGCGCCCCGTCCGCGGACGGTTCGACCCGAGAGGAACTGAACGATCTGCTCCGGTCCGGTTGGCGGACCGATCTGTAGGTCGAGCGCTGCCCGTGGCCATTTCATCCCGGTTTACTGCAAGGTAGCCCGCCCTACTGTGCAGTAAGGCGGCCACACATGATGCGCGACCTTCGCATGACTCGGGGCCCCTGGGGGCGCGGGTTCTCAGTCCGCCGCGCGCTGATCCAGCATCCGCTGCACGATCTGCAGGCACTCTTCGGGGGAGTAGTTCAGGTCTCCCGCCGCGCGGTCCAGGTACTCGGCGGCAGCGCGGCACGCCGCAGCGTGCCGGTCGTCGGAGGACTGCGCGATGAAAGTGCCCTTGCGGCCGCGGGTTTCGATCACACCGCTGGCCTCCATGGTGCGGTAGGCCTTGGCCACGGTTCCGGCGGCCAGGCCCAATTCGGTGGCCAGGGCACGCACCGGAGGAATCCGGTCGCCGGCCTCCAACGATCCGGAAGCGATTCCGTTCGTGACGCACTGGACCAGCTGCTCGTACACGGGGACCGGGGACGTGGTGTCCACGGCGAACGTTGCCTGGGTGGTGGACATGATGGGACCCCTTCGAACGGTTAAATGAGGCGCGTGTTACTAAACATGATACAAATCCGGTCACGGCCCTGCGGGTGGACGCGGCCAAGCCCCCAAGACACGTAGGCTTATTACTGTGTTTGATCAGTCGATGTTGCCGATCCCGCAGGCCCCTCGACCCGTTGCCGGGCAGGTGGCGGAGTTCGTCCGCCACAGCCTGAACAGGGCGGGGGAACTGACACGTGAGCTTCCCCTGCCGGGTCAGGGAGATACGCGCGAGCTCTGGGCCGCCTTGAGCCACTTGGGGCGGCAGGATCTCGCCCACGCACGCATCATTGAACCGCACCTGGATGCCGTGGCCATCATCGATCAGGCCGGTCGCGGCGACCTCCTGACCGATGGAGACACCTGGGCCGTGTGGGCTGCGGAAGGCCCCGGAACGCCACTGACCGCATCACTTTCCGCGACCGGCTGGACACTGACCGGCACCAAGCCGTGGTGCTCGCTGGCGGACTTCGTGAGCCGCGCCGTGGTGACCGCGCACGTCACGGACGAGTCGGGTGAGCGCACCGGTCACCGCCGTGCGTTCGTGATTTCGACGGATCACCCCGGATTCCAGCTCGAGCCCCTCGACACGTGGGTTTCTCAGGGGCTCTCGGACGTCCCCACTACCGCGGTGAACTTCCGCTCGGTGCCCGCCGAACCGCTCGGCGAGGACGAGTGGTACCTGACCCGCCCCGGGTTCGCCTGGGGTGGCATGGGTGTGGCCGCGATCTGGTTGGGCGGGGCGCAATCCGTGGCGGACCTCCTGTGGCAGGGCTCCAAGAAACTGCGCAAGCCCCTCGACGACGCCGCTCGCGCCCACCTCGGTCGCGTGGACCTGGCCCTGACCGCGGCCTCGGCCGTGCTCGATCGGGCCGCGAGCGCCGTCGACCGTGGTGAGGCAACGGGGGAGCGAGGCGCGCTGTGGGCGTTGCGCGTTCGTAGAACGGTTGCGGAAGCCGCGGAAACGGTGCTCCGAGAAGTCTCACGGGCCACCGGACCGGGGCCGCTGACCGGGGACGCCGCGCACATCCGCCGGGTCTCCTCGTTGCAGGTGTACATCCGCCAGGACCACGCCGAACGGGACAACGCGGCACTGGGAGAACTGCTGCTGACCGCAGAACCCGTGGGTGACACGACTCAGGAGGGAACACCGTGGTGACCTTCGATCACCGGGATCCTGGAACTCCGGAGCAGGAATGGGCCGACAGTAAGGCCCTGCGTGTAGTTCCCGAGCTGGACTTGGAGGGCGTGGACCGCGCCGTCGTCTTCGCCGCGCACCCGGATGACGAGACCCTGGGCGCGGGCGGCACCGTGCACCGACTGATCCAAAACGGTGCGGCCGTACGCGTCATCGTGGCCACGCTGGGGGAGAAGTCCCACCCGGATTCCCCCACGCACACCCAGGAATCGCTGTCACGCGTGCGCCACCAGGAAATGGCGGAAGCGGTCGGTGCCATCACCGCCGGGTGTGTCACCCCCGAGTACCTCGCGCTACCCGACGGCGGGCTCACGGCCGAGGCGCTCGCGGGCCCCATCAACGACGCCGTGGCCTGGGCGGCTCACGGGAACCAGCCCCTGGCCGTGGTCACGTGGGTCAAGGACGGTCACCCGGATCACGAGGTCCTCGCGGAACAGGTTCGGCAGACCGCCGGTGCGGCCGCCGTTCGCTGCGTTCAGTACCCCATTTGGTGGTGGCACTGGGGCACCCCGAACAAACTGCCGCGCGGGCTGGTGCATGTAACGCTCTCTGACGAGGACCGGGACGCCAAACAACAGGCGCTGGAACATCACGCGTCCCAGGTGCGCCCGCTCTCGGACCAGCCTGGGGACGAGGTGCTGCTCGGGCCGCACATCCTGGAACATTTTGAACGGGACCGCGAATACTTCATCCTGGCCGCACCCCATCAGACTCCGGTCTTCAACCGTGTCCACACCGAATCCGAGGATCCGTGGAACGTGGACAGCTCCCGCTACGAGCACCGGAAACGCGATGTGCTCACCGCCAGCCTCCCGCGGGAGTTGTACCCCCGCGCCCTGGACATCGGCTGCTCCACCGGTGCGCTCACCGCGCAGTTGGCCGCGCGTGTTGACGTGATGACGGCGGTGGATGCGAGCGACGTCGCCCTGGACAAGGCCCGCGCGCGCCTCGCCGAGCGGGGTCTCAAGAACGTGCAATTGCGCAACGCGGTGCTGCCCGAGCAATGGGATCCGGAGTGGACCGGTCTGGACCTGATCGTGGTGAGCGAGGTGGGCTACTTCTGCTCGCCCGAACAGTGGAAAGAGCTGCTGACACTGTGCACCAAGGCGCTGTCACCGGACGGCCACCTGGTGTTGTGCCACTGGCGCCACCCCATCAAGGATTGGCCGTTGGACGGGGACGACGTGCACCGTGAGGCCCGGCGGCGGCGCACCCTGACCCGGTTGGTGGAGCACCGCGAGGCGGACTTCGAGATCGACATCTACACACGCACTCGGCGCGGCCGCGCATGAGTCCACGGATCGCGGTGGTGATTCCCGCCTGCAATGAGGAAGAACGCGTGGCCAGGTGCATCGAGTCGGTCGCGGGGGCCGCTCGGACGCTCGTGCGTGCCGAACCGGAGACCACCGTTGACGTAATCCTGGCCGCTGACAGCTGCACCGACCGCACGGTGGCGGCCACCCGGGAGGCCTGGGCTGCGCCGTCGTCACGGGGCCTGGAACAGTGGGCGGACCTGACCGTTCTGGAGGGTGACTGGGCGAGCGCCGGCGGAGCGCGACAAGCCGCCGCAAACCATGCGCTGCGCCTCGGGGCGGACTGGATCGCGTCCACGGACGCGGACACTGCGGTACCGCAGAACTGGCTCAGTTATCAGGTTGAACGCTCGCTGGCCGGTGTGGATGCTGTGCTCGGTACCGTGGAACCGGACCCCGCCGAATGCCCCGAACAGGTGTTCCGACTGTGGCACCTGGAGCACGATCTGACCGAGGGGCACCCTTATATCCATGCCGCGAACATGGGGGTGCGAGCAGGCGCGTTCCAAGCGGCCGGTGGCTTTCCGAACGTGGAATGCAGCGAGGACGAGGCGGTGGTCGGTGTGCTTCGCGCGCACGGCGCTCGCGTCGAGTCCACGGACCGCATTCGGGCCATCACCTCCGGGCGGTTGCGGGGCCGGGCCGCCCTGGGCTTTGCCTATCACTTGCGCAACCTGGCGGCTCAGGACGGCACCCGTGACGCACTTGAGCGCGGACCGGTGGAGGGCTTCGCCGATCGCTGAAGTCCTTGCGGTGGCGGGGCGGGCAGCGCCTAGGGTTGAAACCAGTTAGTCGCAGAACCCATCGCAGAAAGAGGTTTTCATGAGCGAGACCAGCATCAGCGCCAGCCGGGTCATCGACGCCCCGGCAGAGGACATCTTCGAAGTACTCTCCCTGCCCGCCAAGCACCCGCAGGTGGATGGATCGGGCACCGTGGTGTCCGGCACGGACCAGCACATCCAGCAGACCGGGGACGTGTTCGTCATGAACATGAACGCGGAAGCCATGGGCGGTGACTACAAAATGGAGAACCACGTCACCGGCTTCGATCCCAACAAGCTGATCGCGTGGAAGCCCTGCCAGGAGGGCACCCCCATCGAGCACAACGGTTGGGAGTGGATGTACGAACTCCAGCCGCAGGGACCGGATTCCACCCAGGTCACGCTGACCTACTCCTGGTCGGACGTGCACCACAAGCTGCTCAAGAAGCTGAGCTTCCCGGTGTTCCCGGAGTCCGTACTCGAGGAATCCCTGGAGAACCTCGCCGCTGCGGTGAGCGACAAGTAAAGCTCCACTTCCGCAGTTCCTGAGACGAGATGACGACGCCGCTCGGTCGCCCGCACAGCGCGGGGGCCGGGCGGCGTCGTCCTTGTGCTTCAGCTCATTGACCGCGCGAAGTCTCGGGCGTCGCGAGGCGCAGCACCCACGGGCCGGTCTCCATGGGCGACCCGGCTAGGGGCCGCTGATCACCGTGATCAGCACGAACAACAGCGGCAGGTAGAGGATCGCGACGGCCAAATTGGCGATGCCCCACCCCGGGCGATTGCAAAGAACGGCGCACCCCGTGCCGCACCCGCCCGCGAGGAACGGAACCCCCAGCAGGACCAGCGGTAACCACGGACCCATGTACTGGCCGAACGGCAGGATCAACGTGATCCCCACCGCCACGAAGAACATGATCACCGTGAGCCGCGACGAGTAATGACCGCGCTCGCCGTGAGCTGGACGGTGGTTACGCGCCGAGTGGCGAGGTCCGGAACCGGAATCACGCCGTGCAGCACGCCGGGAAGCCGGTCGGGATGCGGGCGGGGATGCTGCCTGCCGTGATGCTTCGCGGGCTTCTCGCCGGGACGTGGCGGGGCGGGGCTGATCTGACAGAGGTTCAGCGGCTCGAGCGGCACGAGACCTCGCGTTTGGTTGCGCAGCGAAGTGGCTCATCGCGGCACACACGGTGAGACCGTGAACCAGACGGTGGTGGCCGCGGCGACCACGCGTTCGTCGGTTTCCATTTGAGGCCCGAACCGGTGGATTTCGGCGCGGAAGTGCGCGTCGCACAGACAGTCGAAGTAGCCGCTGTCGATGTAGCACCGGTCGTGGCGCATGCACAGCGTGTCGAAGGTGCCTTGAGGCTCCCCACCGCCGTGACCGGGTCCGCACCAGTTGCCCCAGATTGGAATCCCGGCCGAGATGCCCGTGCGTTCCCGCAAGGGGTCTTGGCTCGGAGACGCGGATGAGGCCAGATCAGACTCCGCATCCGGTGTGTCCGACACGTCCGGTGTGGTCGTGGGTGCGGCCACCGCGGCCCCCACCGCGGTGAACAGCACCGTGCCCATGACTAGTGGAATGACTGTCACAGCCCAGAATGGTCCCCGTGAAGATCTCATGAGTTCGACTCCCCCAAGTTGAACTAGATGATGTGTTCATACTGTAGGGGCTGTGGCTACCCGAGGGAAACAGATGTGTTGCTCTGTCCGGTGCTGGGCGCCCGGGGCCCACGGAACGAGGCGTACCCTGGTCCAGGAAGTTTGCAGCGGCATCAATGTGAAAGGGAGCGCCTCAGCATGCAGGCCGGCGGAGTGTGGGAAGGCTATGAGCGAGGCAGCTCCGGGTACAAGAGGATTCTGATCGCGTTGCTCTGCGCGGGGATCGCAACCTTCGCGCAGCTGTATTCCGTGCAGGCGGTCCTCCCCATCATGGCCAGAGAACTGCACATCGACGCCGCGCAGGCATCCTTGGCGGTTTCGGCGGCCACACTGGGTTTGGCGGTCGCGGTGATCCCGTGGTCGCTGATGTCGGACAGGTTCGGCCGCCGGACCACCATGGTGGCGGCAGTCATCGCGGCAACCATTCTGGGCGTAACCATGACGTTCATGCCGAGCTTCGAACTGCTCGTGGGAATGAGATTCCTGGAGGGCATGGCGCTGGGCGGTATTCCCTCCGTGGCCATGGCCTATCTGGCGGAGGAAGTGAACCCGTTGCACGCCGCGGTTGCGGCGGGCAGCTACATTTCGGGCACCACCCTGGGAGGGCTCTCGGGTCGTATCGTGGCCGCACCGGTCGCTGACTTCTGGGGCTGGCGTGCCGGCACCATGGTCGTGGCGATTTATGCCGCCGGGGCCGCTGTGGCCTTCATCCTGTTAGCACCCAGGCAACGAGGGTTCACCCCGCAATCGGTTCGCCTCGGTGGGCAAGGTGGACTCTTCGAACGGTTGCTGGTCAACCTCAAGGACCTCGGACTCGTGTCCTTGTACATGCAGGGATTCTTGCTCATGGGCGGGTTCGTGGCCGTGTACAACTTCATCGGTTTCCACCTGGGGGAGGAGCCGTACAACGTACCCCAGTCGATCGTGTCGGTGCTGTTCCTGTCGTATCTGTCCGGCACGTGGTCCTCGACCGAGGCGGGGCGGATTGCCGCGCGTCACGGCCGCAGGAAGGTCCTGATCATTTCGTCCCTGATCACGCTGGGCGGGTTGCTCATGATGCTGATTCCTTGGCTGCCCGCAGTGGTGGTGGGACTGCTGATTTTCACCGCGGGCTTCTTCGCCGCCCATTCCGTGGCTAACGGCTGGGTGCCCGCGCGAGCCGCCGTGGGGCGCGCCCAGGCGTCCTCGTTGTACACGCTGTTCTATTACGGTGGCTCCTCCGTTTTTGGTTACGCGGCCGGGCTGTTCCTCACCAACTTCGGGTGGAACGGTGTGGTGGCCTTCGTGGGCGCGCTGATCGTGGTGGCGCTCGCGCTGACCGTGCTGTTCCTGCGCCGCCCCGTCACACCGGAAACCGTGCAGCCCAGCGCCGACTAGGGTTGAACGAGACAAAACCCACACGTGGACAGCCTGAGGAGGCCCCGCATGACCAACACGTTGACCGTTCGCCACTTGTTCGGCCCCGGCCCGTCCAACCCGTACCCGGAAGCCACCGAGGCCCTCGCCCGGCCGCTCATCGGCCACTTGGACCCGCAGTTCCTGGAGATCATGGACCGTGCGTGCGATGGTCTGCGCCAGGTGTGGGGAACCTCCAATCGCCGCACGTTGCCGATCTCGGCCACCGGCTCGGCGGGTATGGAAGCGGCGTTCGTGAACTTCGTGAACCCCGGTGACGTGGTGGTTGTCGCGGTCAATGGTTTATTCGGTGAGCGCATGTGCGATGTCGCAGCACGCTGTGGTGCCGAGGTGGTTCGGGTGGACTTCCCATTCGGCCAGCCCGTGGACGCTCAGAAGGTGGCCGAGGCGCACCCGAACCCCGCGATCATCGCCGCCGTTCACGCGGAGACCTCAACGGGTGCGCGTTCTGACATCGCTGCCCTCGGTGCGATCAAGGGCGACGCGTTGCTCCTCGTGGACGCCGTAACCTCGATCGGCGGCATCGAGCTGAAGGCTGATGAATGGGGCATCGATATCGGGTACGCCGGCACCCAGAAGTGCCTGGGTGTGGCCCCCGGTCTGGCGCCCTTCACAGTGTCCGACCGTGCGTGGGAGCGCCGCGTGGAGAACCCGCGCTCGTGGTACTTGGACCTTGGCATGCTGGGCGGCTACGTGGGGGAAACCTCCGGCAGCGCCTCGCGCACTTACCACCACACCGCTCCGGTGGCCATGATCGCGTCCCTGGACGCGGGGCTGCAGCGCATTCTGGGTGAGGGTCTCGACGCCGTTCGCGACCGTCACTACGCCGCAGGCCAGGCGCTCCAGGACGGACTCGAGGCCATGGGCCTCGAGCTGTTCGCCGCGGAGGGGTATCGCCTGCCCGAGCTGACCACCGTCAAGGTTCCGGAAGGCGTGGACTCCGCGGCGGTCCGTAAGGAGCTCCTCGAGAAGTACAACCTGGAGATCGGTGCCGGCGTCAAGGAGTTCGCGAGCACCGTGTGGCGTATCGGACTGATGGGCCCCAATGCCGCGCCGGATTCCGTGGCGCTCATCCTGGGCGCATTGAAGGACGTGCTCGGCAAGTAGCGCGGGCGACTGCCGGCCAGATCCTGTCCGGCACAATCATGACCAAGAAAGCTGCCCCGGTCGCGTGACGCGGCCGGGGCAGCTTTGGTTCTGATTTGGATCAACTCTGACTAGGGCTCAGCCAGGTGATCCGGTCAGTGACCTCAGGCGCTCAATTCATCCTTGATGGCCTGGACGAACGGTTCCAGGTCACCGGGGTTACGCGAGGTAATGAGCACCCAGTCCTTGGCGGGGCAGCGCTTCATGGGCTCATCCACCCAGGTGCCGCCGGCGTTGGTGATGTCGACCTTGACGGAGTCGTAGGAGGTCAGGGTCTTGCCGTCCACCAGGCCGGTCTCCACCAGCAACCACGGGCCGTGGCAGATGGACGCGACGGGGCGGCCAGAGGAAGCGAACGCCTTGGCGATCTTCTGGGCATCCTCATCAAGGCGCAGGGTATCCGCGTTGAGCGTGCCGCCGGGCAGCAGCAACAGGTCGTACTCGGACTCGTTCACGTCCGCGATGGTCTGATCCACGGGGAACGTCTCACCCAGATCCCAGTCGCCCACGAGGCTCTGGATCTCGCCGGTCTCCTGCGATGCAACGGTGACGGTGGCACCCGCTTCGCGCAGCTTTTCCAGGGGAACCTTCAACTCGTCCTGCTCCACGCCGCGGTTGGTCTGCAGCGAGAGAATCTTCTTACCGGTCAAGTCAGCCATTGGTAAGGCTCCTTTCAATGTGATTATGGTTCTACGGTTCCACCGCGCGGCGACGTTGGCAAGAAGATTCGCGGGCTGTCCGCTATGAGCGACACGGCCGGCCCCGAGAACACTCGATTGCGAAGGCTGCCGGCGACCTCGCTGTCTGCCGGTGCGATCTCGTCGAGGAGGCTCGGCCTCATTCAGGACCCCGGCCCTTAAGGTCACGAACGGGTCACGATACGAAGAACGTATGTCGTAATACACAAGAATGCGCTAAATCGGCCCTAACCTGCGTGGGAATCAACAGCAATCTGACCACTATGGACGATGCAGCCCTCTGCCTGCGGGGAGGGTGGGGACGGTACGCGCGTGTGGGATTTCGTCAGAGATAGTCAACAACAGATTTTGTTCGCCTCGTGGCAGCATTTCAGCCTGGTGGTGCAGTGCCTTGTGCTGGCCACCGTTCTGGCCGTGGTGCTGTCCGCATTGGTCTACCGGAGTAGGACGGCCAGTGCGCTGGCCAACGGGGTCTCGGCCATGGGCCTCACCATTCCGTCCTTCGCTCTGATCGGTCTACTGATCGCGCCGTTCGGGTTCGGTGTGGTTCCAGCGGTCATCGTGGTCACGTTCTTCGCGACCCTGCCCATCCTCCGTAACGCGGTGGTGGGGTTGAACAGCATTCCCGCCTCCGTGGTCGAATCCGCTCGCGGTATTGGCATGAGCCGTTTCCGCACCCTGGCCACGGTGGAACTGCCCATGGCGTGGCCCATCATCCTGGCGGGCATTCGCGTGTCTGCCCAGATGGTCATGGGCATTGCCGCCGTGGCCGCCTACACCCTGGGCCCCGGCCTGGGTGGCTTCATTTTCTCCGGTCTCTCCCGCCTGGGCGGGGCCAACGCCTTCGAATCCGTGGTGGTGGGAGTCGTCGGTGTCATCCTGCTGGCCATCATCTTGGACCTCCTGCTGGTGGTCCTGAGCCGTCTGACAACCTCGCGAGGTATCCGCGTCCGAAACACAAACCATCCAGAACTCCGCCGAGAAGGTCAGCGGCGCGTCCATCCTGCTTGATCAGGTGACCAAGCAGTACCCCGGACAGGCCAAGCCGGCCGTGGGCGGTCTCACCATGGAAATCCCCGCGGGCAGCATCGTGATGCTCGTGGGTCCCTCCGGTTGCGGTAAGACCACCACGCTGAAGATGATCAATCGTCTGATCGAGCCCACGGACGGGTCCATCGTGATCAATGGGGACAACGTCACGGACATGAACGGCGACAAGCTCCGCCGTCAGATCGGTTACGTGATCCAGGCCGGCGGCCTGTTCCCGCACATGAGCGTGGCGGCCAACATCGGTTTGGTCCCCAAAATGCTCGGATGGGACAAGGACCGCATTGCCGCCCGCGTCGACGAGCTCCTTGAACTGGTGTCCCTGGACCCGAAAACCTACCGCAACCGCTGTCCCAAAGAACTTTCCGGTGGCCAGCAGCAGCGCATTGGCGTGGCCCGTGCGCTCGCCGCCGATCCGCCCGTCCTGCTCATGGACGAGCCTTTCGGCGCAGTGGACCCCATCACCCGGCAGCGCCTGCAGAACGAGTTGCTCAACATCCAGGCGGAGCTGCAGAAAACCATCGTCTGCGTAACCCACGACTTTGACGAGGCCGTGAAGCTCGGCGACTGGATCGCCATCTTCAACGAGGGCGCCCAGATCGAGCAGTACGACTCTCCCGAACGTATCCTGGCGAATCCGAACAACGAGTTCGTGGAGAACTTCATCGGCTCCGGTGCGGGTCTCAAGCAACTCACGCTCAACCGGGTGCACGAAGTCGAGCAGCAGGAAGCCGTCACCGCTACCCCCGGCGAGTCACCGGAAACGATCATCGCTCGACTTGAGGGAGCAAGTCAGCAGAACGTGGTGATCCTGGACTCCCGCGGGCGCGCCATTCAATGGTTGTCGCAGCGCCAGCTCTCACGCATGCAGGTCATCTCGGACGCTACGGACCCCAACCTGCCTCTCGTCAACGAACAGTCCACGCTCAACGATGCCTTGGACGCGATGCTGGTCGCGAGCACCGGAGCCGCACTGGTCGCTGGTCGACGAGACGTGTTCACCGGCCTGATCACGGTCAACACGGTGATGGACGCCATCTCCACCGGGCAAGCCGCAGCCCAGGGCGGCGGCGATGCTCCGGTCGGCCTCAACACGGGTTCCATCCCACAGACGTCCGATAACAATGCCGACGCCGACGCGGCCGGTTCCACGGCGGCCGCCACCTCCGAGAACGCTTCTCCGCCGCATGACGATGATCGCGAGCACCCTGTCGCGGACCGCCACACGGCGAACGGGCGCGCCACCGCGAACGGTCAGCACGCACCCTGGGACGGGAGCAGAGGCGACGCGAGCGAAACGTCTCTGGGCGACGTCGGCGGAGACAACGTGACGGAGACGAGGGATCGGCCGTGAGCGCAACAACCGGAGTGCAGAATCCCGATGCCGTCTCGACCACCTCGGCGGTCGCGGGTGGCTCGTCCAAGGGGTTGTGGATCCAGCTGGCTGTGATCCTCGTGGCCATCGTTGCGTTGTTCGCTTGGTTGGCCTTCGGCGATCTCACGGAGACGGAACGCGCGACCCTGGCACCCGACGCCCTGTGGGGCTACACATGGGAGCACCTGAAACTCACCGGTGTCGCCGCGGCCTTGGTCCTGATCATTGCGATTCCGTTGGGCATCTTGTTGACTCGCGGTCCGCTACGAAAGTTCACCGGACCCGTACTGGTGGTCGCGAACATCGGTCAGGCAGCTCCGGCGATCGGCCTGGTGGTGCTGTTGTCCTTCTGGCTGGGATTCGGTTTCACGGCGGCGGTCGTCGCGCTGGTGGCCTACGCGATCCTGCCGGTGCTACGGAACACCATGGTGGGTCTGCAGCAGGTTGACCAGAGGCTCGTGGAGGCCGGACGCGGAATGGGTATGAGCGCGGCGGCTGTGCTTTTCAGAGTGGAACTTCCGCTGGCGGTGCCGGTCATGCTCTCCGGTATTCGCACCGCTCTGGTGTTGCTGGTCGGAACCGCAACGCTGGCCACGTTCATCAACGGCGGTGGACTGGGAATTCTGATTACCACGGGCGTAAACCTGAACTTGATCAAGGTGCTGATCGCGGGCTCTCTGCTGGTCGCACTCTTGGCACTGCTCGTGGATTGGCTGGGGCGCTTCGTGGAACACGTCGCGCGCCCGAAGGGACTGTGATGGCAACGTCGAAACGAACGCGAGGAGCGCAACAACCGGTGGCCGGGGCGGCGTCGTCGAAAAGTAAGCCGACGCGCGCCGTTGCCGGAATCGGTGCGGCCCTGTCTGTGATGTTGTTGGCGGGATGTGGGCTGCAACCGGCCACGTCGTTCGTGCCGGAGGTACAACCGGGCGAGATCCAACCTGTGGAGGGACTGCCCGAGGACGCCCAGGTGACGGTGGTGAGTAAGAACTTCACCGAGCAACTCATCCTGGGCAAGATCGCCGTGATGACCGCAGAGGCCGCGGGATTCGAGGTGGAGGACTTCACCAATGTGCCCGGAAGCCAGCCGGTGCGCGAACTGACGGTTTCGGGCGAGGGGGACTTCACCTACGAGTACACGGGAACCGCGTGGATCACTTACATGGGTAACGCCACCGGCATCCCGGACAAGGAAGAACAGTGGCAGGCTGTGCATGACGCGGACCTGGAGAACGGACTCACATGGGGCAGGCCCGCGCCGCTGAACAACACGTACGCATTCGCGGTGCGTAGCGGGGCGGTGCCCGAACTGGGCAACATTTCCAAGCTCTCACAGATCGGGAGCCTGCCCGTGGCCGAGCGGACGCTGTGCGTGGAGGCGGAGTTCAACTCCCGGCAGGACGGCTTGGATCCCATGCTGGAGACCTACGACATTCCGCGGGGATCCTCCAACGGCATTCCGGACGGCAACATCGGCGTGTACGACACGGGCGCTGTGTACACGGCGACCGATGATGGCGACTGCAACTTCGGTGAAGTTTTCACAACCGATGGTCGCATCGACGCCCTGGAGCTGACCGTCCTGGAGGACGATCGCAACTTCTTCCCGGCGTACAACGCGGCACCGGTGTTCAACTCGGAGACTCTGGAGGAGTACCCGCAACTGCAGGAAGTCTTTGACCAGGTCTCACCGCTGTTGACCGATGAGACCATGCGCCAGTTGAACCTCAAGGTGGATGTGGAAGGTCAGGAACCCGTGGACGTGGCCTACGACTGGATGGTTTCCGAAGGCCTCATTACTGCCGAGGACTGATCGGCGCGGGTCCGAGCTCCCATCACCTTTCCGGGGTCAGCCCGGGTCTGAGGGCGGAGTCTGAATGCCAAGGGCGCGGCGTCGTCGTAAGACAGATGAACGGTTAAAAGGGGCGGCAGCCGCCCGAAGGCGGCTGCCGCTATTTCCGTCCGTCCAGGAGGCCACTGTCCGGGCGGAGATTAGTGACGGTTCTCAGGAACCGTTGGATAATTCGGACACGAGACGACCCACGTGTCCCTTCGCATCGACGCGGTATTCGGCGTTCGCGAGCGTGCCGTCTGCGTTCACGACGAACGTGGAACGCAGGGGGCCCTCGGAGGTTTCACCGTTGATGGTGCGTTCACCCCAGGCGCCCCATTCCTTGGCGGCTGCGTGATCGGGATCGGAAAGAAGCGTGTAGGGGAGGTGGTACTCCTCCACGAAACGGTTGAGTTCTTCCGGGCTGTCCCCGGAGACTCCGTACACGTCGTAACCCAGGCCCTTGATGGCGGCCAGGTTGTCGCGGAAGTCGCATGCCTCGGTGGTGCACCCCGGCGTGAACGCCTTGGGGTAGAAGTACACCACTGCGCTGCGCTCGTTCTGTTCACCGAGATTCACGGTGTTGCCGTCGTGTGCGGTGAGGTTGAGGGCGGGGGCGGTGTCGCCCGTAGCGAGTTCGCGGGACATGGTTGCTCCTAGGTGTTTGGTGGTTCCGGCGGGATCCGCGATCAGCGGGTCAGGATCCGGGACAGTGCTGCTCCGATGCAAGCAGCAGATACGGCCAGAGTCCACATCTCAGCGGAACGGTTCTCGATCTTGCTGCTACCGGCGGAGAAATCCGGGTCCAGCGTATCGCCGGTGTACTTGAAGTAGGACACGTGGGCTGCAGTGGCAGGTGCGTTCGACATTTCTCATTCCTTTCATCATCCGGAAGCTGATTTCCGTAATATGAAATATACTGTAAGCTGGGTCACAGGTCAAGAGGTTTGCCGAAAAATTTCGTGCTATTGCGCGGGCGCACGGAAACGACCCCGCGGCTGGCTGCCCGAAGGACGGCATTGCCGCCGTGACCGGGAGGTATGTACGTGTCAGGTGGTGAGATGACCGCGTTCGGCAGCGGTGTCTGAGGGGTCAATGCGTGAGGGTGCGGGCGGTGTGGCGTGAGGTTTCTGCACGAGCGGAGCCTCATGTGAGGGAAAAGCAGCCGCGAAGTGTCAGGGGAGGAAAACGCACATAGCGTGCACCTTTTGTGCATGTTCATCACATGAGACTGCGGGGCTGCAGCTTCCTCCCATCAGGCTGCCGGGAGGGCGCGTGGTGGTGTGATCGGGGCCCACATCTGCATTGCCGTGACTATGAACAGACCTGATGACGCGCCGATCTGATGATGTATTGATCTGACTAGTGGCCGCGCACGTAGCCCAGGTGCTTGTCGACCACGTTCGCCAAGGTCTCCCCGCGTAACCAGCGGCCCAGATTGTCCTCGAACTGCTCCGCCAGGGTGGTGCGCCAGCCGATCACGTCGCCGCTCATGTGCGCGGAGATGTGCACGGTGGGCATGGCCCAGAACGGATGGCCCCGGGGGAGTGGCTCGTGCTCGAAGACATCCAACGACGCCGCCGCGATCCGTTCTTCTCGCAACGCGTCAATCAGCGCCGGTTCGTCCACGAGCGCCCCGCGGCCCACGTTGATCACGTGCGCTGACGATTTCATGCGCTGGAGGACTTCACTGTTCAGCAGGCCCCGCGTCGCGTCGGTCAGGGGCGCGATCAGCACCAGATGGTCGACCTCGCCCACGTGCTCCGCGAGTTCCGAGCTGGCGATCACCGTGCCGAAGTCCTCGTCGCGTTCGCGGGCTGTGCGTCCGGCGCCCGAGACCTTCAGTCCTGCCGCGCGCAACAATCGGGCGGTAGCTCGCCCGATACCTCCGGTGCCGACCACCAGTGCGCGCTGACCGGCGGTTTGTTGGAGCTCTCGGTGCTGCCACTGCGACTCGCGTTGCAGCTCCTTGCTGCGGTGCAGTTGCTTGTCGTGAGCCAGAATCGAGGCGAGCACGAATTCAGCAATGGGCACGTCGAAGGCGCCGTGGGCGTTGGTCACCGTGACATCCGAGTTCCGCAGTTCGTCGAACAACAGCGAGTCCACACCCGCCGCCGCCACGTGAATCCACTCAAGGTCGGTCGCGGACTGCCAGGCATCCCGCAAGGCTGTGGAGAAGAAATCCCAGAGAAGTAGTGCCTGTGCGCCGGGTAAGGCTTCCGAGAGTTGCTCGGCGTCCGCGTAGATCACCTCGGCGAGCTCCTCGATCTCCCGCGCATTGGGCAGGTCGGGTGCGCCGGGGGAGGTGAGCACCACGAGTTTGGGGCTACGACGTCGCTCGGTCCCTGCGGCGTCGTTGCTTGCCTGGGGTGCCCGGCTCGTATCGCCGGCGCCCTGGGCCGCGAAATCTGGCGCTCCGGCCCTGACTAATGTGTTGTCCGGGCGGTTTTCGGGTGTTTTTTTCGGCTCCACACTTGCACCCTAGAGCAATCCTCTGATTGTTGACAATCATTCGATTACGCCGGGACAATGTGACCCATGACATCTCTGAGTCCTCTCCTGAAGCAGGCAACTCCCGTTGTGGTCGATCACGCCCTGGGAAGTTGGATCTATGGCACGGACGGCCGGGAGTACCTGGACTTCACCACGGGCATCGGGGTGACGAGCACCGGTCACTGCCACCCCAAGGTGGTGGAAGCGGCCCGGGAGCAAGTGGGCAAGGTGATCCACGCGCAATACACCACCGTGCTGCACAAGCCGCTGTTGGCGTTCACGGAGAAACTGGGTGAGGTGCTGCCCGCGGGATTGGACTCTCTGTTCTTCGCCAACTCCGGCTCGGAGGCTGTGGAAGCCGCGGTGCGCTTGGCTCGCATGGCCACGGGCCGCCCCAACATCGTGGTGTTCCAGGGTGGGTTCCACGGTCGCACGGTGGCGGCGGCGTCCCTGACGACCGCCGGAACCAAGTTCTCGGCCGGATTCTCGCCGCTCATGTCGGGCGTGCACATGTCCGCGTTCCCCTACGCCTACCGCTACGGCTGGGATCAGGAGACCGCCGTGGACTTCGCGTTGCAGGAGCTCGACTACCTGCTGACCACGCGCACCGCACCCAATGACACCGCGGCGTTCCTGATCGAACCGGCCCTGGGGGACGGCGGCTACATCCCCACGCCCCCGCGCTTCCTCGAGGGACTGCGCGAACGAGCCGACCGCCACGGCATCCTCCTGATCTTCGACGAGGTGCAGGCCGGCGTGGGGCGCACCGGAAAGTACTGGGGACACCAACACTCCACCGCGCTGCCGGATATTCAGGTCATGGCCAAGGGCATTGCCTCGGGTTTCCCGATCTCCGCCATCGCAGCCTCGACCGAGCTCATGTCCAAGGGCTGGCCCGGTTCGCAGGGCGGCACCTACGGAGGCAACGCGGTCTCCGCGGCGGCGGGTGTGGCGACACTCCAGGTTGTGGAGGACGAGGGTCTGGTGGAGAACTCCAGGGTCCGCGGCGACCAGCTCCACGCCGGGCTTCTGGATATCCAGTCCCGCTATCCGGTGATCGGCAACGTGCGTGGAGTGGGCTTGATGCAGGGCATCGAGTTCACCGCCCCGGACGGCTCACCGGATGCCGCCACCGCAGCTGCGGTGCAGCAGGCCACAACCGACCAGGACCTCCTCACGCTCACCTGTGGGCCCGCGGGCAACGTGGTTCGGTTGATCCCCGCGCTCGTGGTCACCGAACGCGAGATCGAGCAGGGCCTCGAACGGTTCGACGCCGCTCTGGCCGCCGTCACGGCGTCTGCTGGCTCGGCTGCCGGGAACTGAGGGCGCCCATGACGCCCGCAGCAATTCCGGTGGTCACCCGACTTCGCGAAGTGGGAATTGAGGTCGACCCCTCCGAGCGCCGCACCTCCGAGTACGCCTACGATGCCTCCAACTACCGTGTGCGACCCCTCGCCGTCGTCTTTCCGCGCGCCGTGGATGACGTGGTCGCTACCGTGCGCGCCTGCGCGGCAACTCGCACCCCCGTTGTCAGCCGGGGCGGCGGAACGTCCATGGCGGGCAATGCGGTGGGGCGCGGCGTCGTCGTCGATTTTTCCCGCCACATGGACCGGATCCTGGAGGTGGACCGGGAGGCCGGAACCGTCGCGGTGGAACCCGGTGTGGTGCTGGCGAATCTGACCCGCGAGGTCGAGGCCGCGACGGGCGGCAAGCTGACCTTCGCCCCGGATCCGTCCTCCAAGAATCGCGCTACCGTGGGCGGCGCGATCGGCAACGACGCGTGTGGCAACCACTCCGTGCGGTACGGACGGACCAGCGATCACACGATCGAGATCGACGTAGTGACTTCGGACGGGGCACGGCTGACGGCCACCGCGAGCGAGCTGCGCGCCACGGACCCGACCGACAGGGCATCGGTGATGCGTGCGGAGGAATTGAGCCGTGAACTGCGCGCGCTTGCCCACAAGCACTTGGCCGCCTTCCGGCTGGAGCTCGGCCAGATTCCGCGCCAGGTCTCGGGATACCACCTGCAGAATCTGCTCCCCGAGAAGGGTTTCAATGTGGCCCGCGCGCTCGTGGGCTCGGAAGGGACGTGCGCGCTGGTCGTGGGCGCTCGCATGCGATTGGTGGCCAAACCCGCCAGCGCCCTGCTGGTGTGCCTGGGCTACGACACGGTGGTAGACGCCGCTCGCGACGTGACCACGATCCTCGAGTTCTCGCCCGCGGCCGTCGAGGGGACCGACAAGGCCATCGTCGAAACCATGCGCTGGCGGCGCGGGCCGGACTCCGTCAGGGCGCTGCCGGAGGGCAACGCCTGGTTGTTCGTGGATCTGGACGGCGACACGGAGGAAGCCGTCAAGGCGCAGGCGGATGAGTTGTTGGAGCGGCTGAGCGAGAATGGCCGCCTGGTGGAGGGCATCGCGGTTCCCGACCCCGAGGAGCGTGCCAACCTGTGGCGGGTCCGCGAGGACGGCGCGGGACTCTCGTCCCGACTCGCCACGGGCGGTGAATCCTGGCCGGGCTGGGAGGACTCCGCCGTGGCCCCGGAGAAACTCGCCGACTACCTTGCTGACCTGCGCGTTCTCATGGGCGACTACGACCTGGACGGCGTGATGTACGGGCACTTCGGTGCGGGGTGCATGCACATTCGCATCACGTTCGACCTGCGCACCGAAGCCGGGCGCGAGGTATACCGGAAGTTCACCCGGGATGCCGCCCACCTGGTGGTTCGCCACGGCGGCTCTTTGTCCGGGGAACACGGCGACGGCCGCGCCCGCTCCGCGTTGTTGCCCATCATGTATTCGCCCGAGGTACTCGAGGCCTTTGCTGCGTTCCGGCGCGCGTGGGACCCCACGGGGCTGCTGAACCCAGGATCGATCGTGGATCCGGAACCCATCGACGCGCACCTGGCCCTCCAAGGTGTGCCGGACCGGGAATGGCACACCAGCTTCGATCTGCAACCCGCGGGCGCGGCGGAAACCGCCCGCGAGTCCGGGCACGCTGCCCAACCCGATCCCTGGGTGCACGCGGTCCAAGGTTGCATTGGTGTGGGGCGGTGCCGCGCGGACAGCGGCGGCGTGATGTGCCCGAGCTTCCGCGCGACCCATGACGAGAAAGACTCGACGCGCGGGCGGGCCAGAGTCCTCCAGGACATGGTGCGCGGAGCCGCCACCGTGTCCGAAGGGTGGAAGTCCGACGACGTGCGCGAGACCCTCGAGCTGTGCCTCTCCTGCAAGGCCTGCGCCACGGACTGCCCCGCGGGCGTGGACATGGCCACCTACAAGTCCGAATTCTTCGACCATTACTACGCGGGCCGGATCCGTCCGCGCTCGCACTACTCCCTGGGGTGGCTGCCGCGCTGGCTCAAGATCGCGGGCAGGATCGCACCGCTCGTCAATGCCGTCCTGACCACGCCGCTGGGCAAGGCTGCCGCGTGGCTCGGGGGTCTCACCACGCGCCGCGCGCTGCCGAAGTTCGCGCGTGCTGGGCAGTGGCGCACCGAGGTCGACGATGCCGCTCGCACCGGGCGGTCGCGCCGCGAGACCAACGACGCCGCTCGCACCCTTCCACGCGACGGTTCCGGAGGCCTGTCGGATTCCACGTCCGACGGTGGGACGTCCGGCACCACCTCTCCCAGCAGTGCCACATCGAGTAGTTCCTCGACCGGCGGCGACCCTTCCCGTGGCGCCGTGCTGTTCGTGGACACCTTCACCCGTGGATTCCGACCAGAGGTGGTGGGTGCGGCCGCCCGGGTTCTGGCGGGCGCGGGGGAGTCGGTGGAGTGCTCGGCGGACGTGTGCTGCGGGCTCACGTGGATCTCCACGGGACAGTTGGGCATCGCCAAGAAGATGTTGAATCGCGCGGCGTCGGTATTGGATGACGGAACTGACCACCCCATCGTGGTCATCGAACCCAGTTGCGCGGCGGCCCTGCGTAAGGACCTGCCGGAACTCGTGCACACCGAGCAAGCGCAGCGGGTGTCGCGCAGGGTCACGAGTTTCGCGGCGCACATTACTTCTCTGGCGGGTCAGGACAGGCTGGCAGAGCCGGCGCGGCCGCTGCCGCAGCGCGCCGTCGTGCAGACCCATTGCCACGAGTACTCGGTGTTCGGCCCCGCGACCCAACGCAAGGCGCTGGCAGCCGCGGGAGTGGCTGAGGTAAGCGAGGCGAACGGGTGCTGCGGGGTGGCCGGCAACTTCGGTTTCGAGGCCGAACACTACGAGGTCAGCATGAAGGTCGCGGAAACGTCTCTGGCCCCGGCCCTGCGCGCGGCGGCACCGGACACCGCGGTGCTCACGGACGGGTTTTCGTGCGCGATGCAGGTGAACCAGCTGGATCCCAGCGCGCGCGGCACTCACATCGCCGAAATCCTGGACCCCGGGTCCTTCAGCCGAGCCGCAGCGGACGGTGAGCCTCGGTATACGAGCTCCGGGGCAACTGAATCACAACCACCGGGCTCGCCCTGACATGACTGGCCATCTTCGAACGAAGGAACTCCCATGAGCACACACACCACCGAACACCGCACCTCGCAGGCGGCCCTGGACGCGGTAGCCACGGTCAACACGGGCACGTTCATCAACGGCCAGTGGGGTGAGGCCGCCTCCGGGGCTCGCTTTGACGTGCTCAATCCGGCAACCGAAGAAGTCATCGCCACCGTGGCTGACGGCGGACCTGAGGACGCCCAGCGCGCCATTGAAACCGCAGGACGGGTCCAGAAGGAATGGGCCGCTACGCCGCCACGGGAACGCAGCGAGATCCTGCGCCGCGCCTACGACCTGATCATGGAACGCCAGGACGAGCTGGCTCTCATCATGACCACGGAAATGGGTAAGCCGCTGCCCGAGGCCAAGGGAGAAGTGGCCTACGCCGCCGAGTTCTTCCGCTGGTTCTCCGAAGAAGCCGTGCGCATCGGCGGGGACCAGACCATGACCGGGGACGGCAAGAATCGCATCATGGTGTCCAAACAACCCGTGGGTCCGTGCGTGCTGGTCACGCCGTGGAACTTCCCGCTGGCCATGGGTACGCGCAAGATCGGGCCGGCCATCGCCGCCGGCTGCACCATGGTGTTCAAACCCGCGAACCTTACGCCGCTGTCCTCTCTGGCGCTGGTCGACATTCTGGTCGAGGCGGGGCTTCCGGCCGGTGTGCTCAACGTGGTGTGCACCAAGAAGGCCTCCTCGGTGGTGAGCCCGTGGATGGCCAGCGGCATTGCCCGGAAGGTCAGTTTCACGGGTTCCACAGATGTGGGCGTCCGCCTGCTGGAACAAGCAGCGCAGCACGTGATGCGCTCCTCCATGGAACTAGGCGGTAACGCGCCGTTCATCGTCTTCGAGGACGCTGACCTGGATCGCGCGGTCGACGGCGCAGTGGCCGCCAAGATGCGGAACATGGGTGAGGCCTGCACCGCGGCCAACCGCTTGTTCGTCCACAGTTCGGTCATGGACGAGTTCTCCAGAAAGCTCGCGGAGCGACTGGGCAGGTTGTCGGTGGGCGACGGCGCTCAGGACGGCACCGACGTGGGGCCCCTGGCCGAAGCCAAGGCGCTCGACAAGGTTCAAGAACTCGTGGACGACGCCGTGGCCAAGGGAGCCACCGTGGAATGTGGTGGCTCCCGCCCGGATCGCCCCGGGTTCTTCTACAGCCCCACCGTGCTCTCCGGCGTGGACCCGGGATCGCAGTTGATGACCGAGGAGATCTTCGGCCCCGTGGCGCCCATGATCCCCTTCGACTCAGAGGATGAAGTGGTTGAGATGGCCAACGACACCCCGTGGGGACTCGTGGGTTACCTGTTCACACAGGACGTGGACCGCAGCTTCCGCGTGAGCGACGCTCTGGAGGTCGGTATGGTCGGGCTCAACACGGGCATCGTTTCCAACCCCGCCGCGCCGTTCGGCGGTGTGAAGGCTTCCGGGCTCGGCCGCGAAGGTGGCCGTGTAGGTATCGAAGAGTTCCTGGAGTACAAGTACGTGGCTGCGCCGCGCACCTGAGGCTGGTGCTCTGCGGTTCCGGGGCGCTGGGCCCCGAAACCGCGGGGCAGCGTCGGGTCATGCGTGGATTATGGGGTGTAGCTCCTGTGCATGGTGAGCGCCTCGAGGCTTGCGAGCTAGGCATCCTCGGTGGTCAGGCGCATCACGGCGTCGCGCATGTGATCGAGCAGCAACAGGTCCACTCGGGCCTCGTCCGCCGCGCGGATGGCTTCGGTGATCTCTCGGTGCTCGTCCAGGCGGAAACTGTGGGACACGTACCGGGTTTCGAGCGCGGTCATGCACATGCGCGTTTCCACCATGAGGGTGTCGTGCATGCGAATCAGACGGGGACTTTCGGACAGCTCCACGAGCAGTTCGTGGAACGCGACGTCCGCCTCGGTCAACGCGGCAGTGTCTCCGCGTTCGATGGCCGCGGACATCTCGTCGACCTTTTCCAGCAGTCGATTCGCACCGGCCTCGGGGTCGCCCGCGATGACCCGCGCGGCGGCCGCGCGCTCCACGGCGTTCCGAGCGAGATAGAGGTCGCGAACGTCGTCGTCGGTGACCTCGATGACGAACACGCCGCGGTTACGCACGCTGAGCAGGAGACCTTCTTGTGTGAGGCGCTGCATGGCTTCGCGCAGTGGGCCGCGGCTCACGCCCAGGGAGCGGCTCAATTCCATTTCATTGAGCTGCTGGCCGGGTGCCAGTTCGCCGTCACCGATGGCTCGTCGCAGTTGCCGGGCGATCAGTGACGGTGTGGTTTCTTGCACCACGGGTCGTAGCAGATTGCCGGGCATGGCGGCCTCCGGTCCGGGGCAAACACAAGGGTTTGCAGGTCAACGTCTTACGTACCGATAAGCCTAGGGGTAGGATTGTCGACAATCAAACGGTTTGGGCGTCTTTTGCGTCACGGCCGTAGAGCGCCGGTGCGCCATCAGGTGCCCGCTGAATTCACCATGGAGGGTTCCATGAATTCGCAACACCAGGCTGATCCGCCGCACGATCCACGCGGCGCCAATACTCCAGACGGAGCCGCCCACCACCCGGAACCGGACGCCCAGACGGTTCGCCGTGCGGTGGCTGCCTCTGCGATCGGTAACGCCACCGAGTGGTTCGACTACGGCGTGTATGCAGTGTCGGTCGTCTACATCACCCAGAACTTCTTCCCGGGTGAAGCCGGCACCCTGCTGGCGCTGAGTACGTTCGCCCTGTCCTTCCTGGTCCGCCCCCTGGGTGGTTTGTTCTGGGGCCCGCTCGGTGACCGGTTGGGCCGCAAGAAGATCCTGGCGCTGACCATCATCCTGATGGCCGGTGCCACGTTCTGTATCGGCATCCTGCCCACTCACGCGACCATCGGCCTGGCGGCCCCCATCCTGTTGGTGCTGCTGCGTGTGATCCAGGGCTTCTCGACCGGCGGTGAGTACGGCGGTGCGGCCACGTTCATGGCCGAGTACGCCCCGGACAAGAAGCGAGGCTTTCTGGGCAGCTTCCTGGAGTTCGGCACCCTGGGTGGCTTCGCCCTTGGTTCGCTGATCGTGCTGATGGGCGAGGTCATCCTCGGCAACGAGGCCATGATGGAGTGGGGCTGGCGCATTCCGTTCCTGCTGGCTGGACCCATGGGTCTGATCGGTCTGTACCTGCGGTCCAAGCTGGCCGACTCGCCCGTGTTCCTGGAACTGGAAGAGGCCGGTCACTCGGAGGAATCCGCGGGCATGGCCCTCAAGGAACTCATCACCACCTACTGGCAGCCCATGCTGATCATGGCCGGACTGGTCGTGTCCGTGAACGTGGTCAACTACACCCTGCTCAGCTACATGCCCACCTACCTGGAGGGGCAGACGGAGATGTCCGCACAGACGGTGCTGACCATCATGTTCATCGCGCAGTTCGCCATGATGCTCGTGATTCCGTTCGCCGGAACGCTGTCCGACAAGTTCGGCCGTAAACCCATGTGGTACTTCTCGCTCATCGGCCTGATCGTGATGTCGATCCCCATGTATATGCTCATGGCCAACGGCTTCTGGTGGGCGCTGCTGGGCTTCGCGGTGCTGGGTCTGCTCTACATCCCGCAGCTGGCCTGCATCTCGGCCACCTTCCCGGCGATGTTCCCCACGCAGGTCCGCTACGCCGGCTTCGCGATCACCTACAACGTGTCCACCGCGATCTTCGGCGGCACCGCACCGCTGGTCAACGAGGCACTGATCGAGTCCACCGGCAACCCGCTGATCCCCGCGTTCTACATGATGGGTGCGTGTGTCATCGGTTTGATCGCCGCCAAGTTCATGAAGGAGACCGTGGGCGCGTCACTGCGCGGTACGGAGATCCCGGAGACGGGCAAGATGCCCGTGGTCAACAGGTAAGCGCTCTCGCGGAGACATCAGCGCGACAGCAATCGCAACGCGGCCAGGGTGTATGCCCTGGCCGCTTGCGTTAACTCGCGAACGCTCACGGACTCATCCACCTGGTGGGCCTGGTCGTTGAGTCCGCCCGGGCCCATGACCACCGTGGGTACTCCGTGGTCGCGGGCGATGAATCCGCCGTCGCACGCGGCCGTCCAGCCGCCGATCGACGCCGCTCCGCCCACGTCCGCGACCGCTCCGTGCACGGTGCTGACCAGCACATGATCGCGGTCGGTGCGGAAGCCCGGCATGGACATGGTGATCTCGATGTCCATGGAAATCCCGTCGCCGGTGATTCCGGCCTGGTCCACGGCGGTGCGGAGTTGGGAGACGATCTGCTCCGGGTCCTCGCCCGGCATGAGCCGTCGGTCCAGCCACACGTGGCACGACGGCGCCACCATGGACGTAGCTCGGCCACCCTCGATCTTGCCCACGTTCCACGTGGGGGATCCCAGTAATGGATCCAGCTCGCGGATGTGTTTCTCGTGGTCCTGCTTGATCAGCGTGAGGAGAGCCGCGGCGGCGTCGATCGCGTTGCGTCCATCGGCGGGACGCCCCGAATGGGCGGGGACGCCGGTGATCTCGACCTTGAGGTAGGAATCCCCACGGCACGCAATCACGGTCTGCAGATCGGTCGGTTCGGCCACGATGCAGCCGCGGAATTCACGGCCCAGCCCGCGCGCGGTGAGGTGACGGATTCCGAGGCCCAGATCCTCCTCATCCACGGTGGACGACAACCGCACCGGCCCGGAGAGCTCCGCACCCGAACGGCGCAGCGCGTCCATCGCGACGAGTACCGCAGCCAATCCACCCTTCATGTCCGTGGCGCCGCGGCCGTACAGCCGATCGCCCTCGACCTCCGCGTTGTAGGGCTGCCGAGTCCACCCGGGTCCGGCGGGCACCACATCGGAGTGGCCCAGGAACAACAACCCTGGCCCATCTGCTACGGGGCCGCCCACGGGCAGGTCCACGTCCACATTGGGTCGCCCAGGGGCGACGACGTCGCTGCGGGCCAGTAACCCTCGCTCCTCGGCTGCGCGCTCCAAGGCTTGGGCGGTCGGTTCCTCACTGCCCCCGGGATTCTCACCGGCGGTGTTCACCAGGGTGCACGTGAGCGCGATCAGCTCATCGGGGTCGATGAGATCGAGCACGGCCCGTTCCTGCGGGGTGCACTGAACATCGTCACTGGTCATGAGGATCTCCGTTCATATGTGGTGCCTATCCGGGGCCGCGTCGATTCGTAGTCTCGTGGATCCCTGATTCTGTGCGCGCTCGGCTCCGGTCACGGCGGCGGTTTGCCTGTGAGCGGTCGGGGCAGGTTTACCCGTCGACCTCCTGGCGGGCGATGTCGAGGGCTCGAGCGAGTCGTTGCAAGCCTTCTTCCGTGCGTTCCGGGGTGCTCGAGGCGAAGCACAAGCGGAACGCGTCCTCGAACTGTCCCGAAGGCGAGAGCGCGGGACCGGGGATGAACGCAACGCCCTCGGCCAGCGCAATCTCGAACAAGCGCGAGGAAGACACCCGAGCGTCGTCGCCCTGGAGAGTGACCCACAGGAAGAAGCCGCCGTCGGGATCGGTGGTGCGCACGCGATCGCCCAGGTGCCTGGCGATGGATGCGTCCATGGCTTCCTTGCGCCGCTTGTACTCGGTGCGCAGCCCGGCCAGGTGCTCGCCGTAGCCGCCGCGCGCGATGTAGGCGTTGATGATGTGCTGGGCCGGGACATTGGCGCACGTGTCCATGGCCTGCTTGCCGGCGATCAGCAAATTGCGCAGGCGGGGATCCGCGTTGATCCAGCCCACGCGCAGGCCCGGGGCCAGGATCTTGGAGAAGGTCCGCACCGAGAAGACCAAGGGGTCATCCGGGTTGATCTCTCGGAAGCCGGGCACCGGGTCTCCTGAAAAGCGAAGGGCTCCGTACGGATCGTCGTCGAGAATCATGGCGCCCCATCGGTGCGCGAGGTCGAGCAAGCGGCGTCGCCGGTCCTCGCTCAGAGTGGTGCCGGACGGGTTCTGGAAGTTGGGAATCGTGTAGATCATGCGGGGCGTGCGGCCGGTCTCCGCGACCAGGGTCTCGAGCGCGTCGATGTCCATGCCGTTGTCGTCCACGGGGACTTCCAGGACGTCCGCGCCGTAGCTCAGAGCGGTGCCGGAGCCGTTGGTGTAGGTGGGGCTCTCCACGACCACCAGGTCACCGGGATCCGTGAACAGTTTGAACGCCAGGTCCAGTCCCTGCATGCCACCGGAGGTGATCACGATGCGCTCGGGGTCGGTGGACCCACTCGAGAACTGCTCGGTGACCGTGGTGATCAGATCCGGTTCTCCCTCGGTGGCACCGTAGGTGAAGCTCGCGTCCGTGAGTACCTCGCCAGCGATCTGCCGGAACTCTTCTGTGGGAATCACTTCCGCGGCGGGCGCGCCCATCGCAAAGCGCACGATGTCGTGGGTCTGTGCCGCGAGCAAGGACGTGGAGGAATCAATCACAGACCCCACGAGTCCGTCGGCGCGGGAGGCCAGGGGGAACAAGCCCTCGTCGGCCGGGCCGGAGATACCCGCGGTGGGGTTGGGGTCCAAGGAACGGACGGTGGTGATGTGTGGCGTGGCGCTGGTCATGAGCTCACTTCCTGATGATCTGGCGGGGGAAGGATGTGAACGTTTCCACCCCCGTGCTGGTCACTCGGATGGTCTCCGAAACTTCGTAGCCGTACCCCGTCATCCACATGCCGCAGATGAGGTGGAAGGTCATGTTTTCCGCGAGGACGGTCTCGTCCTCGGAGCGAATGCTGATGGTCCGTTCGCCCCAGTCGGGCGGGTAACCGATGCCCACGGAGTAGCCCAGACGACTGTGTTTCTCGAGCCCGTAGGCGGCCAGTTTCCAGTTCCAGGCACTGGCCAGTTCGCGGACGGGCACCCCCGGGGCGATCGCGTCCAAGACGGCCTGCAAACCTGCGGCCACTGCTTCTTCCAGCCGGAGCATCTCCGCACTGGGTTCGCCCAGGGTCACGGTGCGGGCCAGGGGTACGTGGTAGCGCCGATGGACGCCGCTCAACTCGACCACCACGGCGTCGCCGGATTTCAAGATCCTGTCCGACCACGTCAAGTGAGGTGTGTCTGCGGAGGCGCCGGTGGGCATCATGGGGACGATCGCCGGGAAGTCACCCCAGGCGTCGTCGTCGCCCTCAGCCTGCGCCGCGGCGATTCGGGCGGCCACTTTGTTCTGGGGGACACCGGGTTCGATGGCATCGATCGCCGCTTGCATGGCCGCGGTGGTTACCCTCGCTGCGAGACGCATGTAGTAAATCTCGGCCTCCGACTTCACGGAGCGCACCCAGTTGACCAGTTCGAAGCAGTCGACCAGGAGCCATTCGGGGAGGGCGTTGATCAAGGAGCGATAGCCCTTGGGCGAGAAGAAGTGCGCATCCATTTCCAATCCCACGCACCCGTGGGCGGCCGGGGCGACCTGACCGCGCCGTCGTAGGGCGAAGGCCACCCAGTCGAAGGGGTGCAGGTGCGGGCGCTGAACGTAGCGTTCCGGGTAGCCGATGATTTGATGCGGAGGCAGCCACGAAGTGCGGAAGGCTCCCTGGGCATCCATTTCGCGCAGGAACAGCAGGATGTCTCCCTCGGCGGGGATGAACAGCATCTGCGGAACGTAGAACGACCAGGCGTCGTAGCCGGTCAGGTAGAAGAGATTGGCCGGATCCGTCACGATCAGCGCGGACAACCCCTGCTGAGCCATCTTCTCGCGGACGCATCTCAACCGTTGCTCGTACTCCAGGGCCGTGAAAAGCGGCGAGCGGACATCCGCAGGGTCGGGCACGGCCTCCGTTGCGGGGGCCGGATCGGGGGAGGGATGACCCTCAGACACGTCCCATGTGCTCATGGTTCATGATTGAAGGAAATCCGCTTATTGTCAACAATCAAGCGATCTGTGCGAAAGGCGGGGTGGTCACGCGATCAATAGCGTGCGTGAGACATTGACGCGCAGTTGGGGTGTTGCGGGTCATGGCACATCGGACCGGATGAGGCGGGGCAGGATGGCCGGCCGGGGAGCCTCATGTGAGGGAAAAGCAGGAGCGAAGTCTCAGGGGAGGGAAAGGTAAGAAGTGGGCACGTTTTCCGCATTCTCATCACATGAGACTCCCGTGCTGCAGGTTCCTTACACCAGAGTGGATAGGCCGGGCTATCAGGCTGCGCCACGGATACATGACGGACACCCGGTCGGCTAGACAAGCTTGCTGTCGTGTCGGCCCCTGCCCCTATGTCGGTCAGGACACCAAGATCGACGCCGCCAGCTCGGCGGGTAGTTCTACGGACTCTGAGCGGTCCGAGCAGCGCAGGGTCACGGGGCCGGGGTGAGCCGAGTGGGCATCCGTGTCAGCGGGAGCTGAGCCACTGATGACCACGGTGGCGCCCGGCATCAACCCGGCGTCGTAGAGGGAACGCAGCACGTCCGCATGGGTTTGTACCGACTCCGGGATCAGCTCCAAGGTGTACTGGCGCTCGCCGTTGGGGCGGGATGCCCCGGCACCGGCACCCGGGTCCCCGGGCTGAACCGAATCAGCCCCGGCAGTACCCGACCCGGCAGTATCAGAAGTAGCGCTGGCCTGTGCCACCGCATCCAGTAACGAGACACCTTCCGGGTTCTGCGTGAATGCCCCGTGGATCGGGGTGCCGTAGGGGGATGTCGTGGGGGAGGCCAGCAGCTTCTCGAGCAGGACTTCCACGCGGTCGCTCATCACGTGTTCCCAGCGGCAGGCTTCTTCGTGCACGTAGGGCAGTTCCAGACCGATGACATCAGACAACAAGCGCTCGGCCAGCCGGTGCTTGCGCATCACGGATGTGGCCTGTTCGCGACCCTCCGCGGTCAGGGACACGGTGCGGGTCCGAATGTCTCCCTCGGAGAGCTCCGTGAGCCCCTTGCGACACAGTCGCTGAACGGTTTCGGACACGGTGGGGCCGGTGTGGCCCAGGCGCTCCACAATGCGAGCGCGCAGGGCAGGGATGCCCTCCTCTTCGAGCTCCAGCACGGTGCGCAGGTACATCTCGGTGGTATCGATCAAATCAGTCATGGCGCGCTCCTAACTGCGGAACCGTTCCTTCCCGTGTCCAAACCTGCCGGACGGGTCATACGTGGAAAATATCAATAGTGTGCCCGGGCTTCACAGTATGAACCGTGAAACCCGGGCAAGCCACTAACGAGCGACCAACGGGCCACTAACGCGTGTGAATCACACCTGGCCGCGGTTGAGCAGGCGACCCGAGGGCTTCTTGTAGTCGACTTCCTTGCCGCCCACAAAGGTCTTGCGGACCTTACCGGAGAGCACCTTGCCCTGATACGGGGTGATGGGGTTCTTGTGGTTAAGGGACTTGGCGTCCACCACGAAGCTCTCGTCCTGTGCGAAGACGGCCATATCGGCGTCGTAGCCCAGGGACAGGCGACCCTTGGAGCGCAGGCCAACGCGCTCGGCCGGGCGCGTGGACATCCACTGCAGGACCCTGTCCAGGCCAACACCGCGGCGTCGTGCTTCGGTCCAGATCAGTGACAAGCCCAACTGCAGTGATGAGACGCCGCCCCATGCCACGCCGAAGTCACCGTTGCCCAGGTCCTTCAGGTCCAGGGTCGACGGCGAGTGGTCCGAGACGATGAAGTCAATGGTCCCGTCCAGCAAGCCCTCCCACAGCTTCTCCCGGTTGGAGACCTCGCGCACCGGCGGGCAGCACTTGAACGCGGTGGCACCGTTGGGGATCTCCTCGGAGAGCAGGGTCAGGTAGTGCGGGCAGGTCTCCACGGTGATGTCCAGACCGTCGCGCTTGGCGGAGGCGATCATGGGCAGCGCATCCGAGGAAGACAGGTGCAGGACGTGCGAGCGCGCCTCGGTCCAGCGGGTGCGCTCGATGACCTCGGCGATCGCGATGTTTTCGGCACCGCGCGGACGGGACTTGAGGAAGTGTTCGTACACGTCACCGTTGGGCTGCGGGGCCTTGTCGATGGTGCGCGAGTCCTCAGCGTGCACGATCAGTAGCGAGTCGAAGGTCTTGACCTCGGCCAGCGCCTCTTCCATTTCGTCCGCTTCCAGGTGCGGGAACTCGTCCACGCCGGAGTGGAGCAGGAAGCACTTGAAGCCGAACACGCCGTCGTCGTGGAGGGGGCGCAGGTCCTTCTTGTTGCCGGGGATCGCACCGCCCCAGAATCCGACGTCCACAAAGGCGTTCTGCTGGGCGAACAGTCGCTTGTACTCCAGCGCGGCAACGTTCACGGTGGCGGGAACGGAGTTCAGCGGCATGTCCACGATGGTGGTAACGCCACCGGCTGCCGCTGCGCGGGTTGCTGAGCCGAAGCCCTCCCATTCGGTGCGGCCGGGCTCGTTGACGTGCACGTGGGTGTCCACGAGGCCGGGGATCAGGGTCTCGTCATCTGCCAGCTCCACAACCTTGGCGCCCTCGAGGTTCGCACCGAGTGGTTCGATCGCCACGATCTTGCCGTCCTTGACGCCGATCTCACGCGGGGAGAAATGATCGCCGCACGAAACCTGCTTGCCGCGCACCACCAGGTCGAACTTCCCTGCGTGCTGACCAGTGATGCGAGCCTCGGTGGGCTCGTCAGATTCCTTGAGCTTGTTCTCCGACTTGTACGCGCGGATCAGTTCGCGCACGCGCTCGGCACTGTTGACCTCGTTGGCGAGCTTGATCTGCTCGGCGCGAGCGGACTCGACCTCTTCGCGGCGGTCCTCGGTCACGGCCAGCTGCGAGTTCTCCTGGGCCACGTCCTGCGGGGATTCGTTGACCTCGGGGTTCGACGCCGCCTCGGCCACCTTGGCCTTCACACTGTCCGTTGCGCGTTCCTCGTTGACCTGCGGGTCCGTGGTGCGCTGGTTCTTGTCCTCAGCGGGCTGGTTGTTCTTGGCGTTGCCGGAGTTCTTACCGGAGTCTTTATTGCCCTGTTGAGGGGTTGCGTTCATGACGGGGAGTTCCTTTCGGAGGTGCGTTGGAACGGTGGCGGCGCGGGCCGCTCAGCCGTTCGAGGTCTGGGCTAGTTCTGAAGCTACCGTGTGTCCCACCTCACGGAGTAACCGGGGTGCTTCACGCATGGATGTTTGGGCGTCCGGGGCGAGGTCGGAGAGCGCGTGAGTGGCGCGGAAACCGGTGGCTTCCAGCGTCTCGCGGTCCAGGGTGGTGCGGCCGCACACGGCAATCACGGGTACGCCGTGGGCCTGGCCGACCTTGAGCACGCCCACCGGGGTCTTGCCGCCCAGGGATTGTTCGTCCAGGCTGCCTTCGCCGGTGATCAGCAGGTCCGCGCCGGTCACGGCGTCGTCCAGGTTGACCAGGTCGAGGACGACGTCGATCCCGGGCCTCCGCGTCGCATTCAAGACGGCCAGCGCGGCATAGCCGACGCCACCGGCGGCACCCGCCCCCGGGGCCTCGGCTGCTGAGCGTGCCGAGGCACCCAAGGCCTCGGCGAGGACGTCGCGGAAGGTTCCCAGGGCGGCGTCGAGCTCGGACACGTCCTGCTCGGAAGCGCCCTTCTGGGGACCGAAGACCGCCGCGGCACCGCGCTCGCCGGTGAGCGGATTGTCCACGTCCGCGGCCAGGACGAACTGCGCGGAGGAAATGCCGGGGTGCAGGCCGGAGACGTCCACGGAGGCCAACTGCGCGAGGGCGGCGCCGCCGTCGGGAATCTCGTTGCCCCGGTCGTCCAAGAGACGGGCGCCCAGACCGGCCAGCATGCCTGCCCCGCCGTCCGTGTTGGCGCTACCGCCCACGCCCAGAATGATCTGGGTGCAGCCGGCGTCCAGAGCGGCGGCAATCAACTCGCCGGTGCCGCGGCTGGTGGCTTCGCGAGCGGCAAGGATTGGTTCGCCGTTCTCGTCGTGGGGGAGTGCTGCCAACCCGGAGGGCAGGGACATCTCGACCACAGCGGTGTCGTTGAGGCGAGCCCAGGCTGCGGCCACTGGTTCGCCGATGGGGCCGGTGACCGTGAGGTCGTGGCGCGTGTAACCGGCGGTGACCGCTGCATCCAACGTGCCCTCACCGCCGTCGGCCACGGGCAGGATCGTGACCTGGGCGTCGGGCTGGGCCTCGCGGATCCCGGCGGCGATGTGCTCGGCCGCCTCCTCGGCACTCACCGAGCCTTTGAACTTGTCTGGTGCCACCACAATGCGCACGAGAACCTCCCGAAAATCTAGAGATGAACCGCGGGCCGCACACGGAATCCGTGAGCGGCCCGCGGTGTATCGGACTGAAGTAGAACAGTCCGTGATTAGTCGAGCAGGGCGATGGCGGTGGGTGCGTCCACGCCGCGGGCCGCCAGCTCCTCGAACTCCACCACGTTGTCCAACTCGGTGCCCATGGAGATGTTGGTGACCTTCTCCAGGATGACCTCCACCACCACGGGAACCTGGTGCTCCTGAGCCAACGAGTTGGCCTCGGAGAACGCATCCTGCAGCTTGTCCGGATCGGTCACGCGAACAGCCTTGCAGCCCAGGCCCTCGACCACCTTGATGTGGTCCACACCGTATCCCTGGGTCTCCGGGGAGTTGATGTTGTCGAAGGCCAACGACACGTTCTGTTCCATCTTGAATCCGCGCTGGGACTGACGGATCAGGCCCAGGTAGGAGTTGTTCACGACCACGTGGATGTAGGGCAGGTTGAACTGCGCGCCCACGGCCAATTCCTCGATCATGAACTGGAAGTCGTAGTCACCGGACAGTGCCACCACGGTCTCACCGGGCTTGCCGCGCACCACGCCCAGGGCCGCGGGGCCGGTCCAACCCAGGGGGCCGGCCTGACCCGCGTTGATCCACTTGCGTGGACCGTACACGTGCAGGAACTGACCGCCGGCGATCTGCGACAGACCGATCGTGGACACGAAGGTGACGTCCTGACCGAAGGCCGAGTTCATCTCCTCGTACACACGCTGCGGCTTGATCGGTACCTCGGTGAAGTGCGTCTTGCGCTGCAGCTGACCCTTGCGCTGGATGCATTCCTTGGCCCACACGCCGTAATCGGGGACGGAGAACTTTTCCTTACGCTCCTTGGCCACCTCGAGGAGGACGCTCAGGGCGGCGTCGGCGTCGGACACGATGCCCAGGTCAGGCGAGAACACGCGACCGATCTGGGTGGGCTCGATGTCGATGTGCACGAACGTGCGGCCCTCGGTGTACTTGTCGAGGGAACCGGTGTGGCGGTTGGCCCAGCGGTTGCCGATGCCCAGGACGAAGTCCGAGGCCAGGAACGACTCGTTGCCGTAACGGTGCGAAGTCTGCAGACCCACCATGCCGGCCATCAACGGGTGATCATCCGGAATGGCGCCCCAGCCCATCAGGGTGGGGATCACGGGAACGTCCAGCACCTCGGCCAGCTCGACCAGCTTCTCGGATGCGTTGGCGTTGATCACGCCACCACCGGCCACGATCACCGGGTGCTCCGAAGCGAACAGCATGTCCAGGGCACGCTCTGCCTGGGCACGGGTGGCTGCGGGCTTGGCCACGGGCAGGGGCTCGTAGAGGTCGATGTCGAACTCGATCTCGGCCAACTGCACGTCCAAGGGCAGATCAATCAGCACCGGGCCGGGGCGGCCCGTGCGCATCTCGTGGAACGCTCGGGCAAAGGTGCCCGGAATCTGACCCGGCTCCAGCACGGTCACGGCCATCTTGGTCACCGGCTTGGCGATCGAGGCGATGTCAACGGCCTGGAAATCTTCCTTGTGCAGCTTGGCCACCGGTGCCTGACCGGTGATGCACAGGATCGGCACGGAGTCAGCGATCGCGGCGTAGAGGCCGGTGATCATGTCGGTGCCTGCGGGGCCCGAAGTGCCCACGCAGATGCCGATGTTGCCGGGAGCGGCACGGGTGTAGCCGTCAGCCATGTGCGAGGCACCCTCGACGTGACGGGCCAGCGTGTGGCGGATACCGCCGTCATTACGCATGGCTGAGTAGAACGGGTTGATGGCCGCACCGGGCAAACCGAACGCCTCGGTTGCGCCTTCCTTCTTGAGGATGGCGACAATGGCGTCCACCGTACGCATCTTGGTCATGATGTTCTCCTTGAAATCTTGTCTCAGACCGCCGTGCCCGCGTGGGCCGGGGAAGTTACTTCTTGTCGCCGCCGGACAGTTCATTGGCGAGCTTGAACAGACCCGAGTGGTCCAGGCCGCCGTCGCCGCGGGCGACCAAGGCGGAGACCAGCTGGGCGACGACCGCGCCCAACGGGATGGTGACGCCGGCCTCGCGTGCGGCGGCGGTGACGATGCCCATGTCCTTGTTGTGCAGGGCCAGGCGGAAACCGGGATCGAAGTTGCGATCGAGCATCTTCTGTCCCTTTTGATCGAGAACCTTGGAGCCGGCCAGGCCGCCACCGAGGACCTTCAAAGCAGCGTCCGTATCAACGCCGTAGGCCTCGAGGAACACGACCGACTCGGAGAGCAACTGGATGTTGCCGGCCACGATGAGCTGGTTGGCGGCCTTGACCGTCTGGCCGGAGCCGGAGGGGCCCACGTGCACGATGGTCTTGCCCACGCCGTTGAGGACTTCCTGGGCGGCCTCGAAATCAGTGGCCTCGCCGCCGACCATGATGGACAGGGCTGCGTCGATTGCGCCTTGCTCGCCGCCGGAGACCGGGGCGTCCAACGGGCGGATGCCGGCCTTGCGGGCGGAGTCGGCCAGGGTCACGGCCACGTCCGGGCGGATGGTGGACGCATCGATCCACAGGGCGCCCTTCGATGCATTGGCGAATACGCCGTCCTCACCCTCGACCACGTCCTGGACGTCCGGGGAGTCCGGAACCATGGTGATGATGACCTCGGCGTCCTTGACCGCCTCGGCCACGGAGCCGGCAGCGGTGCCGCCGGCCTGGGCGAGGTCCTGTGCCTTTTCGGGGGAGCGGTTGTAACCGGTCACCTCGTGGCCGGCGGTGACGAGGTTCTTGGCCATGGGAAGGCCCATGATGCCCAATCCGATAACTGCAACCTTGGTCATGATGTTCTCCTTAGAAGTTCTGCGGTGATCCGCGCGTGTAACTGGTGTTCTGTGGTTCGTTGTTCTCAGGGGCGAGGCGGCCGGATCAGGCGCGCTTCTCGCGGGGCAGCCACGCGAAGGGATCCTCCTGCGAAGCCTTGTACTCCAGGCCGATCACGCCGTCGTAACCGAGTTCACGGGAGCGGTCGATCCACTTCTCGAGCGGCAGCTCACCGGTGCCGGGCTCGTTGCGGCCGGGGTTGTCGGCGATCTGGATGTGGCCGAAGTTCGCGGCGTGCTCCTCGATGACCTTCTCCACGTCATCACCGTTGACAGCCAGGTGGTAGAAGTCGGCCAGCAGCTTGACGTTGTCGCGGCCCACCTTCTCGATGATGGCCAGGGCGTCCGCAGCGGTCTTGAGCGGGTAGGCCTCGGTGCCGGAAACGGGCTCGAGCAGCACGACACCGCCCAGGGGAGCCACGGCATCCGCGGCGCGCTGCAGGTTTTCGACGCCGATCCGGTCTTGTTCAGCGGCGTCCTCATCGTCCAGACGGTTGCCGTAGAGCGCGTTGAACGCCTTGCAGCCGGTGGCCTGGGCGATCTTCACCACGGCGTCGATATTGGCCTGGAACTCTTCCGAACGCGCGGGCTGGGAGAGCACACCGCGCTCGCCGCCGGGCATGTCACCGGCGTAGAAGTTCAAACCGGTCAGCTGGACGCCCGCGTTCTTGAGCGCGTCCACGAAGTCCTGGATCTCTGCATCCGTGGGGGTGGGCGTGGGGAACGGCCACCAGAACTCGGCGCGCGTGAAACCTGCGGAGGTCACGGCCTGCGGGCGGTCGTTGATCGGCAGGTCGGTCAGCAAGATCGAAGAGTTGACGGTGTAGCTCACGGTTTTCCTCCTGTGTGGCGGCCCATCGCGGGTGCCTATCTTTCGGATTGTGGAAGTTAAGTTCTATCTGGTGAAAACGTTAGGTTAGAATGTGACCTACGTCAACCTTTGGTGTGAGATGTTTCTGTCTGTGTCTCCCGCCCACCGGTGGACCACATATCGGGCCAGATCATCAGGGCCGCGTCCGGAGAACGACTCATCACCTAAGGAGGGGATATGGCCACTGACGAGACCGCTCTGTCACGCGAACGTGCTGCCGGACGCCCGGAATTCGACCACGTATATTCGCCCGGCACGGTTCAGACCGAACCGCCGCCCATCACCAGCGACCGGCTCTACAACGTGGATCTGGCCCCCACGCGCAGGGAAGGTCGCACGTGGAACGCGTACAGCATCTTCACGTTGTGGGCCAACGATGTGCACTCGTTGGGCAACTACTCATTCGCCATCGGGCTCTTCGCACTCGGACTCGGGGCGTGGCAGGTGCTCACGGCTTTGGGTGTTGGCGCGCTGCTGTTGTTCTTCCTGCTGTGCCTGTCCGGATTCATGGGTTACAAGACCGGTGTTCCGTATCCGGTGATGAGCCGCATCTCCTTCGGTGTGCACGGCGCGCAGTTGCCGGCCGCGGTGCGCGGAATTGTTACCATTGCCTGGTTCGGCATTCAGACCTACCTGGCCTCGGTGGTGCTACGCGTGATGCTCATTGCCCTGTGGCCGGGGCTGGCGCCGTTGGACTCCAACGACGTCCTGGGGCTCTCCACTCTGGGGTGGATCAGCTTTGTGGCTTTGTGGATCATTCAGGTGATCATCGTTTGCTACGGCATGGAGATGATTCGCCGGTACGAGGCCATGGCCGGTCCGATCATCCTGGTCACCTTTGTGGCGTTGGCCGTGTGGATGCTGTGGCGCGTGGACTTCTCCATTGCGTGGGCCACCGAGAACCCGTTGACCGGCTGGGAGATGTGGGTTCACATCCTGGGCGGCGGTGCACTGTGGGTGTCCATCTACGGAACGTTCGTGCTGAACTTCTGTGACTTCACGCGTTCGGCCACCAGCAGGGGCGCGATCGTGAAGGGCAACTTCTGGGGCATCCCCATCAACATGCTCTTGTTCGGCCTGATCGTGGTGTCCCTGGCCGGTGCGCAGCTGAAGTTGGACGGAACCATCATCACGGCACCGGCGGATATCGTTCAGACGATTCCCTCCGTGCCGTTGATCGTGCTGGCCTCCCTGGCGCTGCTGATTCTCACGGTCGCGGTGAACCTGATGGCCAACTTCGTGGCACCCACCTACGCGCTGACCAACATGTTCCCCAAGGCGTTGAACTTTCAGAAGGCTGCGATCGTCTCCGCTGTGATCGGCCTGATCATCCTGCCCTGGAACCTTTACAACTCACCCGTGGTGATCGTGTACTTCCTGGGTGGACTGGGTGCCCTGCTAGGCCCGCTGTTCGGCATCATCATGGTCGACTACTGGATCATCCGCCGCTCCAAGGTCAACGTTCCGCAGCTCTACATCGACACCAATGACGGCGCGTACTACTACCGCAAGGGTGTGAATCCACGAGCGATTGCGGCGTTCATCCCCTCATCACTGGCGTCATTGGCCGTGGCTTTGCTTCCGTTCTTCGCTGGTGCGAGTGAGTTCTCGTGGTTCATCGGCGCTGGCCTGGGTGCGATCTGCTACTTGATCACCGCCAAGAAGCGCGTGGAATACACGGACCAGCACGGTGAAGCCATCGCCGTGGCCACCACCCACTGACCTGCCTGGCGGGGCCGTTCGGCTAGACCGGCGGCCCCCGCCCACCGCATGTCCTGCCCGGTGGGCGGTCCGTCTCTAGTACGGCCGCCCGCCGGGCACCGATCGAGAATCACTCACGTTTCAAGGAGTTAGACGATGCGCATTTTGACGGTCAACGTGAACACCACGGAGTCCATGACGGAATCGATTGCGGAGTCGGCGCGAAAAGTGGCCGAGCCCGGCGTCGACATCGTGGGACTGACCCCGCGTTTCGGGGCGCCTTCGTGTGAAGGCAACATGGAGTCCTACCTGGCCGCGGTGGGCGTGATGGACGCCGTGCTCAGCTACGACCAGCCCTTCGACGCCGTGATCCAGGCCGGATTCGGCGAACACGGCCGCGAAGGCTTGCAGGAACTGTTGGAGCAGCCGGTCGTGGACATCACCGAGGCCGCTGCCTCCATGGCCACGTTCGTGGGGCGCAGCTATTCGGTGGTGACCACCCTGGACCGCACGGTTCCCCTCATCGAGGATCGGCTGCAGCTGGCGGGGCTCTTGGACCGCTGCGCGTCCGTGCGGGCGTCCACTACATCGGTGCTGGAATTGGAGGCGGATGAGAATGCTGCGATCCAGTCGATCGTGGCCGAGGCACAACTGGCCATCGACGAGGACCGCGCGGAAGTGATCGTGCTCGGCTGCGGCGGCATGGCAGCACTTGAAGCCGCTGTGCGTGAACAGTGTGGTGTTCCCGTGGTGGACGGAGTGGCCGCCGCGGTGACCATTGCGCAGTCGCTCGTGCGCCTGGGACTCACCACATCCAAGTCCCGCACCTACGCCCCGCCGCTACCCAAGGACCTCAAGGGCTTCCCGTTGAGCTGAGCAGTCGGTGCGGCCTGCCCGCGATGCTTGGAGCGGGACAAGATCTGAGACACTCTTACGCCACCAACTAGAACTCGGGCACCTATAAGCCACATTTCCTCCGTGGAAGTGGCTTATAGGTGCCCGAGTTCTTGGCCGTGGCCTAAGGATGACTCAGATCTGGCCGACGGCGAGCAGCGCCACGACGCAGAGTAGCTGCGTCCCGCAGCATGAGCGCTACACATGAAATAGGGTTCCTTATCCCCGATTCCACAGCGGAAATCGGGGATAAGGAACCTTAAATCGTCATGGGGCCGAAATCAGCGCCCCGCATGCCCTCCCAGGGACAGGGGAGCGTGCCGGTTGACGTCCTTGTACAGCAGGTAGCGGAAGGGTTTGGGACCCCCGGCGTAGCAGGCCTGCGGGCAGAAGGCGCGCAGCCACATGAAGTCGCCCTCCTGCACCTCGACCCAGTCCTCGTTGAGGCGGTACACGGCCTGACCCTCGAGCACGTAGAGCCCGTGTTCCATCACGTGGGTCTCCGCGAACGGGATGATCCCGCCCGGCTGGAAGGTCACGATGGTCACGTGCATGTCGTGGCGCACGTCCGCCGGGTCCACGAACCGCGAGGTGGCCCAGCGGCCCTCGGTGCCGGGCATGGGCGTGGGTTCCACGTCCTGCTCGTTGGTCACGAAGGATTCCGGCTTCTCGATGCCCGCGACCTTCTGGTAGCGCTTGCGCACCCACATGAAGCGGGCTTCCTCGGAGCCGCGGTTATGCACGGTCCACGTCTCGCCCGGGGCGATGAACGCGTAGCCGCCGGGGTTGAGGGTGTGGACGTCGTCGTCGCCGGGCTCGTCGCCCAGGGTCAGCTCGAGCGAGCCCTCCATGACGAACAGCACTGCCTCAGCATCCGGGTCGTCCTCGGGCTTGTCCGAGCCGCCGCCGGGGGAGACCTCCATGAGGTACTGGGAGAACGTCTCCGCGAAACCGGTCAGCGGTCGCGCGAGCACCCACAGCCGGGTGCCTTCCCAGAACGGTAGGAACGAGGTCACGATGTCCCGCTGCGTACCCCGCGGAATCACCGCGTAGGCCTCCTTGAACATGGCCCGGTCGGTCAGCAGATCGGTCTGCGGCGGGTGGCCACCGTGGGTGGCCCAGTACGTGCGTTCGCTCATCGTGTTTCTCCTGTTTCGGAATGTTCAGCGTTCGACGGCGCCGCCACGCCCGTCTTCGCGACCGAGCTCACCGTTTCCGGGGACAAGCCGGCGGTGCGCAGCTCGTCCTCGGTCACCGCACCGCACAGCGTGCCGCGCAGAATGTAGCGGGCCAGGGCGCGAGCGGTGGCGGGTTCATCGGCCACGTCGGCGGCTTCGATGCCGGGCACCGACCGACGGGAGTAGACCTCCAGGCGGTGGGCGGCGGCGTCGAACCCGTCGCGGTAGAACGCGTAATTGGTGAGGAAGCGCGTGGGCAGCTGGTGGGCGTGCAGGTCCCAGCCCTGGTAGTAGCCGCGCTCCAACGACCGGCGGACCAGTCGTGCGTGCAGTGCCCAGGAATCGCGGCGCTGTTCGGCATCGCCCACGGGCAATTGGTTGGTGGAGCCGTCGGAGAGGTGCACGCCCGTTCCGGCCACTGCCACCTGCATGACGTTCTTGGCGAAGTCCGCGGCGGGGTGCTCCATGGACTGGAACTGCGCGGAGATCCCCAGGGACGCCGAGTAGTCGTAGGTGCCGTAGTGCAGCGAGGTGGCGCGGCCCTCGGCAGCGCGCAGCATCGCGGGGATCAGGCAGGTGCCATCCAGCCCCAGGATCATGGGGGCGGTTTCCATCTGGATTTCGAAGCGCAGTCGGCCGTTCGGCAGATCCAGCGCATCCTCGAGTGCTTGGCACGCTTCGACCATGATCTGCACCTGTTCCACGGAGGAAACCTTGGGCAGGGTCAGCACGAGTCCCTCGGGTAAGCCATCCGAACTCACGCCGGCCTCGATCAAGCCGCCCTCGCGCACCAGGGTGGTGACGAAAACGTCGAGCGAACGCAGTCCGCGGGCCCGGGTTGCCTCTTCGAAGCACTTGAATCGGATGCCCGCGAAGGCCGGGGCCGGTGCGGAACCATTGGCCCGGTTGATCGCGAATTGCGCCACGGTGCGGGCGGCCTGGGCCGCGGCGGCGTCTTCTTCGCCGTCGGAGCGGTTGCCGAACCCGTCCTCGAGGTCCAATCGCAGGTCCTCGATGGGCTCGCTCTGCAGCTTGGCAGCCACGCGATCAACGACGTCGCTCACGCCGTCCCCGGTGAGCCCCGCCAATTCGGCGAGCACCTGGAGGCCGCCCGCTTCATCGGCGGCGGCCTGAGCGGCGCGCCCCCATTCGGCGGGGGTGTCCACGGTGACCAGGTCGGCCGGGATGTAGCACGTGTGCACGGGCTGGCGGACCCCGGGGTCACCCGGGAAGAACCGGGCGAGGTCCGCATCGGTGCCGGCGAGCACGAGGTCTGCCCGCTGGTAGAACGTGGTGGGCAGGCTCGCGCCAGCCGGGACGGCCCCCGCCGAGCCGCTGGCAGCGGCGTCGGCGGGAGCAGCGGAGGCGACTCGCGCCCCGAGAATGGACTGTGTCACTTGGCCCCTTCCATGAGGTCATACGCGGGCAGGGTCAGGAAGTCCGGGTAGTTGTCGCTCAGCACCATGTCGGAGATGAGCTTTCCGGCCGGAACGAACCACTTCTCGTAGTTCTCCGCGTCGATCTCCTCCTTGAGGACACCCAACTGCTTGTCCAGGGCGTCCGCGACCAGCTCGCGCGTTGCAGTGTTTCCGGTGTCGGTGTAAACCACACCGTTCTTGATCTGCTGCCAGATCTGGGAGCGGGAGATTTCCGCGGTGGCAGCGTCCTCCATGAGGTTGTGAATGGCCACGGCGCCGTTGCCGGACAACCAGACCGCGATGTAGCGGATGGCCACGTAAAGATTGGCGTTGAGCTCAGCTTCGGTGCGCTGATCGCCGGCGGAGGGGACGTCCAGCAGCTGCTCGGCGGTCACGGAGACCTCGGGGCGCAGGCGGCCCACCTGGTTGGGCTTGCCGTCCAGCACGCCGTCGAACACTTCCTTGCACACGGGCACGAGGTCCGGGTGGGCGACCCAGGAGCCGTCGAAGCCGTCGTTGGCTTCGCGGGTCTTGTCGTTGCGGACCTTCTCGAAGGCCGCACGGTTGACCTCTTCGTCCTTGCGGGACGGGATGAAGGCTGCCATGCCACCCATGGCGAACGCGCCACGCTTGTGGCAGGTCTGCACGAGCAGCTCGGTGTAGGCGCGCATCAGCGGGGCGGTCATGGTGACCGAGGAGCGGTCGGCCAGGATGAACTGGTCACCGGCGTCGCGGAAGTACTTGATGATCGAGAACAGGTAGTCCCAGCGGCCGGCGTTGAGGCCGGAGGCGTGGTCGCGCAGTTCGTAGAGGATCTCGTCCATCTGGAAGGCGGCGGGGATGGTCTCGATGAGCACCGTGGCGCGAATGGTGCCGTGCTCGATGCCCAGGTACTCCTCGGCAAAGGTGAACACGTCGTTCCACAGCCGAGCCTCGAGGTAGGACTCCATCTTGGGCAGGTAGTAGTACGGACCGTGGCCGTTCTCGAGCAGCTGCTTGGCGGTGTGGAAGAAGTGCAGGCCGAAGTCCGTGAGCGAACCGGAGCCTTCCTTGCCGTTCACGGTGATGTTGTGCTCGGGCAGGTGCCAGCCGCGGGGGCGGGTCACGACCACGGCGAGCGGAGCGTCCTCGCGCAGCTTGTACTCCTTGCCCTCGGGCGAGGTGAAGGCCAGGGTGCCGCGGGCGGCGTCGCGCAGGTTGGCAACCGCGTCGATCTGGTTGGACCAGCTGGGGCTCGCGGCGTCCTCGAGGTCGGCCAGCCACACCTTGGCGCCGGAGTTCAGCGCGTTGATGGCCATCTTGGCCGGGGAGGCGGGGCCGGTCATCTCCACGCGGCGATCCTGCAGTGCCTCGGGTGCCGGGGCAACCTTCCAGTCACCCTCGCGGACCTCGCGGGTCTCCTCCGGGAAGTCCAGCGTGCCGGTGCTGGCTGCCTGCTCGCGAGCGGTCTCGCGCTTGCCGAGTAGCTCTTCGCGGCGGTCATTGAACTTCTCGTGCAGCGCCTCGACGAACGCGAGTGCCTCGTCGCTGAGGATCTTGTTGGCCGCGGCCACGTTCTGCGGGGTGTTGTGGGTAATGGTCATGGTTGCCTCCTGGAAAGTTCGGGTGGTGCTGGTAGTGCGTCGTCTCGCCGCTGTCGCTCGGTTGCGCTCGAAGCGGCGGGTGGGCGGTGTCGTCGTCCGGCATGGGCGACGACGCCGCTCCGCAGGTTTTCGCGTTACTGGCCGTCCTCGCCCAGCGCGGTGTTCTTGACCGCTTCCGCCACGGCCGGGGCCACGTTGGGGTCGAACACGCTGGGGACGATGAAGCTCGCGTTGCGCTCGTCCGGTTCCACGCAGTCCGCAATGGCCTTGGCGGCCGCCACGAGCATTTCAGAAGTGATGTCCGAGGCTCCGGCGTCCAGCAGGCCGCGGAACAGGCCCGGGAAGGCGAGCACGTTGTTGATCTGGTTCGGGAAGTCACTGCGTCCGGTGGCGACCACGGCGGCGTGCTTGGCTGCCTCGGCCGGGTGCACCTCGGGGTCCGGGTTGGCCATGGCGAACACGATGGCGTCGTCGGCCATGGTCGCGACGTCCTCGCCGGTGAGCACGTTGGGGGCGGACACGCCGATGAAGACGTCCGCGCCGGCCACGGCCTCCTTGAGCGAGCCGGAGAAGTTGTTCTTGTTGGTGTTCTCGGCCAGCCACGTGCGGTGGGGATCGGTGTAGGTCTCGCCGGAGTGGATCGCGCCGTTGCGCGAGCACGCAATCACGTTGGCCACGCCGTTGGCGAGCAGCAACTGGATGATGGCGTTGCCGGCAGCGCCCACGCCGGAGACGACGACCTTGACGTCCTCGATCTTCTTGTCCACGACGCGCAGGGCGTTGTAGAGGGCGGCCAGGGTCACGATGGCGGTGCCGTGCTGGTCGTCGTGGAAGACCGGGATGTCGAGTTCTTCGCGCAGACGGGCCTCGATCTCGAAGCAGCGCGGCGCCGCGATGTCCTCAAGGTTCACGCCGCCGTACACCGGGGCCATGGCCTTGACGATGCTGATGATTTCTTCGGTGTCCTTGGTGTCCAAGCACACGGGCCAGGCGTCCACGTCAGCGAAAGCCTTGAAGAGAGCGGCTTTGCCCTCCATCACGGGCAGTGCGGCGGCGGGACCAATATCGCCCAGGCCGAGCACGGCGGTGCCATCGGTGACCACTGCAACGGTATTGCGCTTGATGGTCAGACGGCGCGCATCCTCCGGGTTCTCGGCAATGGCCATGCACACGCGGGCCACGCCGGGAGTGTAGGCGCGGGAGAGATCATCGCGGTTACGCAGTGAAACGCGCGGTGTGACCTCGATCTTGCCGCCCAAGTGGATCAGGAAGGTGCGGTCGGAGATCTTGTGGACGTTCACGCCGTCCAGTGCGTTGAGCGCCTCCCGGACTTCGTCGCGGTGTTCGGCGTTGGAGACGTTGCAGCTGATGTCGATGACCACGCTGGTGGGGTGCGATTCGACAATGTCCAATGCGGTCACCTGGGCGCCGGCAGCGGCGGCTGCGGTGGTGATTTCACTGGTCGAGTTGAACGTAGCGGGTGCTTCAACGCGCAGGACCATGGAGTATCCGGGGCTGGGTGTAGACATCTGGTGATGTTCCTTTCAGACTGAGCGGAACCCTCGCTCCACTTCGTTATCCGCATTGTGGAATAAAGTTTCCACTTCTTGAATCGTAGATGTACTCTGGGACGAAAGACAAGACCCGTGTGAGACTTATTTCACATGGTGACATCCGATGGCCCCCAACCCAACGGGTTCCCATCGATCACGGAAAGCGAGTTTCACCATGGCAGAAGGCAAAAGTGGGGGAGGGGTCCAGTCCGTCGAGCGAGTGTTCGACCTGCTGAACATCATCACCGCCACCGGGGGTGAGTCCTCCTTGAGCGAGCTGGCCAACAAGGCCGAGCTCCCGCTGCCCACCATTCATCGCTTGCTGCGCACCCTGGTGCCACTGGGCTATGTGCGACAGCTCCCCAACCGCAGCTACGCACTGGGCCCCGGCCTGATTCGCCTGGGCTACACCGCCAGCCTGCAGCTGGGAACCTACGCGCAGCCCGTGCTCCAGCAACTCGTCCAAGAATTGGGCGAATCCGCCAACATGGCCGTGCTCGACGGCCGCATGGTCGTGTACGTGGGCCAGGCGCAGTCCCAGCATTCGATGCGCATGTTCACCGAAGTGGGCCGCCGCGCGCCCCTGCACAACACCGGCGTGGGTAAAGCCATCCTGGCCACGCTCCCGGAGCAGCAAGTGGTGTCCATCGTGCACTCGATGGGCATGACCACCCCCACCCCCAAGAGCTTGGGCACCGTGGACGACCTGTTGGCCGATCTCGAGAAGATTCGCGAACGCGGTTACGCCATTGATGACGAGGAGCAGGAGATCGGCGTGCGCTGCTTCTCCATGGCCTTGCCCAACGCCCCCACGCCCACCGCGATCTCGGTCTCCGGGCCCACCACGCGCGTGGACTGGGACTTCGGCGATCGCGCCGTCCCGCTGCTGCGCAAGGCAGCTCAGGAACTTTCGAGCCAGTTCACACCGGCCGGTTCCTGACGCGGATCTCACAGATCGCGCACTCTTGACGACGACGCCGCGGCGCCCGGTTTTCGGGGCCGCGGCGGTTTCGGTGATGTGAGGTGTCAGACCGCCTGCTGGTCGTAGTCGGCGCGGCGGAACCGCAGACCGATCATGTCCACGGCGGTTTGCAGCGACCTGCGTCCCATGGTGCGCAGGCGCCACGGATCCTTGTGCGCATCGAGGGTGGACCACAGCGCCTGGGACGCCAATTCTGGCTGCGGCACGCGCGGCTCGGTGCGGAACTCCGAGGGGCGGGACATGATCGTTGTGACGGCGGTCAGTAGATCGTCGGGGCCTTGGACGAGCTTGGCCTCGCCGTCTTCCACCATGCGCCGGGTGAAGGCGACCTGGTGGTCATCCACGACCTCACCCAGGTGAGCCAGGCGCGGGACCGCCAACGGAATGTGACCGGTCAGGCGGGCATCAAGGATGGAACCCGGGCCGCCCTGGACAATCACCACCTGAGCCGAGTGATACAGCTCGAGCAACTCGATGCGTGGCATGCGGTGGGTGTTCATGGCACGCTCGGACGGACGGGTGAATCCGTGTTGAAGCAGGCAGGAGACCTCGGGCAGGTGCTCGAGGGCCTCATCCAACCACTCCACCAGTCGGGGGAACGGATGATGATCGGTTCCTAAGGAGACCACGATGTCCGGGGCGGGCGCGCCTTTGCGCAGCGGCACGTGCTGGGAGGAGGACTGTCCGGTGTGTTTCATGGTGGGCTCCTTGGGCGAGGGGACGAATCACATCAGCGCGCCGATATTCACGGCGTCGGGAAAATGGCGCTTCTGTTCGTCCCATTGGACGGCGAAAACATCTGATAGCGGATAGCACATGCGACCGCTCATGGTGGGCATGGTGATGCGGTCGAAGCACTCGATGAATACGGTGCGGATTCTGCGGCGCCGGGCCACCAGGAAGAACGGCACGGCCACCGCGGCACCCGTGGACATCACCACGTCCGGTTTCAGCTCCCGGATGAGCTTTCGCGCGACCCCCAAATTGCGGATGGCGTTGGGGATGTTCCGAGTGGTCGGGAAGTGCGCCCAGTGCAGGTCCTCACCGTGCAGACCGGCACGGACCTCGGGAAGGTCGAAGGTCACCCAGCTGCGTTCGTGGTCCTCCCACAGCTTTTGCAGGTTCTGGAGTTGAGCCAGGTGCCCACCAGCGGACGCAACGAGCAGAATCTTCATGACCGGTCCTCTCCGGTGCGGTCCCACACCACGGGCAGGATGCTCGCGGAGCCGCGATCAAGGGTGGCCAGCAGCTGGGCCGTCTCGTCCAGACCGTCGCGGGGATCCACCAGGACCGCCACCGCGTCGTAGGACTGCAACGTTTGGCGCACGTCGGAGCGCGACTGCGCCATGGGCGTGGCCGTTACCGTCCAGGTGGTCAACTGGTGATTGAATTCATCCACCATGGCTTCGGACGTGGTGCCGTTGAGGGAAGTGACGGCCAGCCGGCCCTTGGAGGCGAGTCCAAAGCGGTCGTCCAGGGCAGAGACGGCGTCTGACACGGCAACGTGGGCAGGTTCGTTCGTCGCGTTGACGGTCGCGATCCCCACACGGTCTTCCAAACGATCCGCGTATCCCACGCGAGGGGCAATCCGATCGCGAATCAGCGCGGCGACCAGGCCGAGCATGAGCCCGCCCAGGGCACCGGCGAGGATGGCTGCGCTGAGACCCGGGCCGGTGGAGGCAGCGGGGGGAAGCGCAGCACTGATGATGCGGCCGGGCCAGGGCGAGGCCGATCGCAGTTCAACGAGTGTCTCTTCCAGGGACTGCCTGGATGAATCATCCGATGACATGTCGCCCAATGACTCCTGCAGCGAATCGGCGGCCTCGCCGGCGCGCGACTCTGCGGTTTCCTGGCGGTCGGCCAAGTAGGCATCGGCCAGTGCATTGGCTCGCTCCGAAGCCGTGTCTGCCGAGTTCGCGGTGACGTTGATACGCAGCACACTCGACTGGGACGGTGAACCGACCTCGGTGTTCTCGAGCAGATCGCTCACCAGGTCCTGGTCCTCGGCGTCGACCAAATCCTGGGCCGCCCGTTCGGCCACGACTCGAGACGTGGCCGTGGCGATCTCCGTAGGCATGTCCACGTCGTTGGCCGATGCGCCGCCCACGTTGGAGGCGGTCACGATGGGAGAGACCGCAACCGAAGCGGTAGCCGTGTAGGAGCGGGGGGCCAGAAGGCTGGCGAGTACCACGAGTGCCAGGATGATCAGTGCGGTCAACAGAACCGTGGGCCAACGGCGCAGGACGCGTGCCACGAGTTGGCTGATCTCCAGCGGTGCAGTTTCATGCGAACCGGTGCGTTTCCGGCGTCTCTTGAAGTGAGACTTGGTACTCGAGCCCATGTATTTCTCCCCCGTGAAAGCTGTGCAGCCACCCTCACATTCCCCCGAATGCGTCAAATTCTGTTGGCATCCTGCGCCCGCAAAATGCCTAGTGAATTGAAGGTGATCTGCTGATTAACAGACTAGTAAGTTTCTGTGAATTCGATCAAGGCGACACGTGTCCTCCCTTATGCGGAATCCCGCACCGTGGACCGGCGAGCCAAGCGCAGGAGCACCCATCCGACCACCGGGGCCATGAGTGCCAGATGAACGAGCAGCGCGGTCACCGTGCCACCTCCGAACCACACCGTGACCAGGCCCACCAAGAGGGTCCAGCCGCCGGTGATGGCTCCGGTGCGCAAAATCAGACCCAGATCTGGGCGGATCCCCAATTTGGTAGTGATCTGCCAGAGCGCCAGGCCCGCATCCGTGAGGAGCGCCGCGGACCAGGCAACGGCGGCCCCGGTGATACCCCATACCGGGATCAACAGGAGGTTGAGCGTCACGGCGACGATGAGGGCGGAGAACTTGTTCCCCAGTTGCCACGAGCTGCGACCCGCCATCAACAAGATGGATTGCACACCGCCGGCGGAGACCACGAACAGCATGCTCAGGGACACGATGGCCATGGCGGTGTGGCCCGATTCGAAGCCCTCGCCGAACAGGTTCAGCACCGCGCGGCCGTGCAGCGCCAAGGTGAGATACAGGGGCCACGCAGCAGCGACCAGAACGGCGGTGGCCACCGTGTAAATGCGATTGGTGCTCCCGAAATCCTTGACCGCCATGGCCGCGCTGATCCCCGGGCCCGTGACCATACGGGCGGTGTGATCCAACATGGTGCCGGCTCGGACACAGCGATTCACTACGCCGTACACACCTGCGGCCACCGGCCCCAGGAAGACGCCCACGAGGAGCACATCGATCCACTCGAGCAGCGTCTCGATCATGGCGGTGACACCGCGGGCGGAGGAGAATCCCCAGAACTGTTTCTTGTCGAAGCCCTCCGCCGCAGGCTCCTCAGCGATCTCGCTGTCGGGCCAGGCACGTTTGGCGGCGATGAGTGCGAAGCCCAGAACCACGATCACGGGAAGACACCAGGCGAGGGTCAGGGCAGGAAGCGACGTTCCCAGCCAGATGACGATCAGCACACCCGCCCACCGCAGGGACGGCAGGGCCACGTTCTGCAGGAACGAGAACCACGGAACCTTGTGCAGTCCACGCAGCACGCCGAAGCACAGGTTCAGGATGGTCCCCGCCACCAGTGCGGTACCGAGAATCAGCACGGCGGTCCCCGTGTCCTGCTCGAGCGCCCCTACGAGCGCAACCACTCCCGCTGTGAGAGCGACGAGCAACGAAACGATCACCGGAGGGGGAGCGGCGGCGCGCACGGCCGTGCGCAACTGGTCCGAGCGGCGTCGTGCGGCGAGCGAGGGCAGGGTACGCACCAGACCGACGTCGGCGCCCACGGTGCACGCGGTGGTCGCGATCGCGAGGATCGCGGTGAGTTGGAAGAGGCGGCCGGCATCGGCTGCGCCGGAACCGTGCGTCATGCTCAGGGTGATCCCGAAGGCCATGACCGCGCCGGCCATGACGAAACCGAACGTCAGCGCGGCGCTGCGGGCGCCTCCCACCCGACTCATGAACGAGCCTTGGCGATCCGCTCACGCATGAGCAGACCCAGGACCGTGACCAGGATGCAGGTTTGCATGATGTCGAAGCTGTAAACCACGAAAATGGCGCTCGCGGCGAGGGGAACGGAGTGCAGCATGATGGAAGCCGGCGATTTCACGCCGCGGGTCCACCATGTGGATCCCCATAGGAAACCCACGAACAGGATGAGGCCCACCAGGCCGTAGCTGAACAGGAAGAACCAGAGGTAGCCCTGGGTGCCCATGTAGACACCCACGCTTTCCTCCATGCGCGGGGCGCCGTGACCCAGCAGCGGGCTCTCCAGCGAGGCCTCCCAGGTTTGCCGGTAGAGGTTGAGCCGGCCGCCGGTGCTGTCGCTGTATTCCTGGCGACCCAGGATCTGCTCCGCCACTCCGCCCAGGATCAGCCACATGGCGGCACCGGTGAGGGCCAGCAGACCTGCCAGGCCAACCTTCCAGTACCCGGAGAGGGCGAGACGGAAGACCGCGTACACCAAGGCGATCCCCAGACCCAGGAACATGCCGCGGTTGCTGGTGCCAACGGCGGGCACCAGGGAGAGCACCAGCCCGGCACTGATCAGCAGCTTGACCCACCAGGTACGCACGGTCAGCAGCGTGGCCAGTGCCACCGGGGTCAGCATGACGTAGGCGACCCCCCAGCTGTTGGCGTAGGGGAACGGGGCCGACGGACGGATGTAGGGTTCCGGAGCGCCCCACGGCAACTGCACTTCGGCCATGGGCGGGAACACCAGGTCTTTGACCAGCTCGTTGGAGGTCAATGAACCGGGCAGGAGCATGCCGACCGGCGTGTTCAGCCGAACATCGGGGATGAACAGGGCCAGGGCACCCATGAGCACCACCGTGGCCCACACGGTCATCAACCCGGCCAGGATCGCGTGCTGGCCCAGCCTGTCTCGGGCGTTGACCACGTACAGCAGGATGATCAGGGCGGCCAAGAGGTTGCCCCAGCGTAGTGCGAAACCCACCAGAGCACCGGCGTCGGGTAGCTGGGTGGCGCACGCGAGCGCCCAGACCACCAATGCGGCGAGGAACCACGCAGGCAGGGGCACCATGACGCGGCCGCGCAACACCATGAGCGCGGCCATGATCACCGCGAGAGCGAACGGCGCGAATTGCAGTGCGCCCATGGCCCAAATGATGGGGAAGCCGTGGAAGAGGATGAGAATCGGCCACGCGGGTAGTGACCGTTGAGAGGTCGTCGCCGAGTCTGCCGGCAATGCTGGTCGGTTGTGCAGCTGGGTCATTACAGACCTCGGCCGGTGCTTTGAACCACGTTCAGCAGCGCATCCGCGGGCACCGGGGTCATGGCCACCACGAGAGCGGCCCAGCCGCGCAGCTGCAGGGGATTCCTGCGGAGCGTGGCGTGGGACCATTCCACGGCCGTACGACGGCGCCCGCGCGCCGCATGCGCGAAGGCGACCTGGCCCGTGATGCGCGCCAGGCCCGGTGGGCAGCTCTCGAATTCCGGAAACTTCCGCAGGATGTAGGTCAGCCCTTCGGCCAGCGAATCCCATTTCCCCGCGAAGTAGGACGGACGGTCCCAACGCACCGTCAGCACCGTCTCCGGGACCGAGATCACCGGCCCGTTACGCGTGGCGCGCAGCAGCAGATCGTAGTCCTCACCGTAACCGTGGGGCAGGTCCTCGTCCACGGGGCCAATGGCACCGCCGGGCCGCAGATCCTCCGTGCGGTACAGCACCGCCGAGGGGTGGATCTCGGTGATGCGGGAGCGCAGGAAATCGTCGAAGGAAGCTTCGGCGGGAGGATCGCGGTGGACGGTTCCCGAGTCCGTCACGATGGCAATGCCGCCGGCCACGGCCACCGCGTCCGGGCGCCGTTCCAACGCGGCCAACTGGAGGCGTAGCTTGGCGGGTTCCCAGGCGTCGTCGTCATCGCAGAAGGCCACGAACTGACCGCGCGCGTGGCGCACCCCGCTGTTGCGACCACCGGCCAGACCTCGAGGGCCGTCGTTGACGATGGTTCGCAGGCTCACGTTCTCGGGCAGATCCACGTCCGTCAGCTCGTCGATCGCCACGTGGTCGAAGAGCACCAGGATCTCGAGGTCCGCAGTGATGTCCTGGGCCGCCATGGCGCGTACGGCGTCGCGCAGCATCTCCGGACGACCACCGATGGTGCAAATGATCCCGGTAACGGTGGGCAGAGTGCTCATGTGGTGGTCTCCTGATTCTTGAGGGCGTGCAGGGCACGGCGCTTCCGGCGCATGGATATGGCACCGATCCCGATGTGGGCGATCAGCAACAGTCCGTACGCCACGGCGAACACCCCGGGAGCGCCCCACAGCACGAAAACCCAGCACGTCACGCCGGCATCCATGGGCAGGTTGACGAACGACCGGATGGGTCCCGCATCGGAGGCCACATTGGTGCGCACCCCGCGTGCCCGCAGCAACTGCTCCGCGAGGATCTGGCTCATGAAGTGCCCCACGGCCACCAGGGCGAACACCACGGGAAGCGCGAGCAGCCACGAACTGATGTCGTCGCGCACCGGGTCATGCCGGTACCAGGAGATCAATGCGCACAAGTGGATGGCCGGGGTCCGAATGGCATCGACCACGTGGTCGAGCCATTCACCGGCGGGCGAGCCGGTTCCGGTCAGGCGAGCCACCTGGCCGTCCGCGGAGTCCAGGACGTACCCGATGGCGAACAACACGGCCACCGCCACACCGGTCCACCACGAGATGGGCCCCAGCGCCAGCAGGCCCAGGCCAACCGCGGAGAAGGTTGCGCTCAGTGCCGTGGTGCCGTCCGCGCTGACCCCTTTGGAGGCCAGGAATGCCGCCGCATACCGTGCCAACGACCGGTTGACCCAGCGCGTGTATGCGGGCACCCCCGCCCCGGGTTTCTGCGCGCGTCGCAGCTGCTCATAAGCATCGGTATAGGTCAGCCGTTGGGCCACTGTCACTGATTCTCCTCCTCGACCGCCTCAGCCATGCGGGCCTCAGCTGCCTCTTCGGGAACGGCCTGAAGCGTCACATCAGCGCTCGCATCAGGGGTGCTCCGATAATTCACGTGCATTTGGACGGCCACGGTGTTCTTCCCGGCCTTCAAGGCAGACGCGGGGACGACGACGCTCATGGGGTTTTCCGTGGCGGCGGCGGTCCGCGGCGCCTGGGTCGAGTAGGTGCTCCAGTTGACGGCGCCGGTGGGCAATCCTGCCCTGGCCACTTCCTGACCGTTGATCCACACGATCACTCCGTCGTCGGAGCGGGTGGTCAACAGCAGTTCGTGCAGTTCATCCGGGTTCGTGACGTCGAACTCGCGGATCAACTGGGTGCTGATGGGGCGGGTCGAATCCGCCTTGAGCACCGAGCTGACGCCCTGGCCCCAACCCACTGGAGCGGTTAGGACCGACCACTCAGGATCCACGGGTCCCTGGAACCAGTTGTCCGAAGGCGCCGAGTTCACGTGCCGGACCGACCACTTGGAACCCGCAGCGACCAGGGGCTGGTTACCGCTGGACTCGGTGGGCGGTTCCGGCGCCTCACCCGGTGTGGCCTGGGCGGTCAGCTCGAAGGACAGATCAGGGGAGGCGCCCCAGTTGGCGTGCACCTGGGCGGACACCACGTTCCTGCCGTCCTTGAGCATCCACCCGGGAACCTCCACGGTCACCGGGTTCTGAACAGCGGCAGCGGTACGCGGTGCGGCTGACGCGAAGGTGTTGTGATTGATCGGACCCTCGGGCAGTTGCGATCGGGTCACTTCGACACCGTTGACGTACACCACGATGCCGTCATCGGCGCGGGTGGTCAGCGTCAACTTCTCCACGTCGGCTGCCTGATCGATGTTCACCTCACGGCGGACCTGGAAGGAGCGTGGTGTGGTTCCCTCCGGAGCCGTCAGCTGAGTACCGAGATCCGCTGTGCCGCGGCCCAACGGTGCTGCGCCCTCGGGCCAGGACGAATCGTCGAAGTCCACGGAACGCCAATTGCTGTCCGGGGCCGTGGCGTCGAACCGGTAGCGCCATTGCTGCTTGGCCTCGAGCACGGAATATGGCGCGGTGCCCGGTGTGGTGTCACTCGGTTCCGGCGTGGGTGTCGGAGTTGGTTCCTCGGTGGGAGTGGGCTCAGGAGTCGGTTCCGGCGTGGGCTCGGCACCCACGGCGGTCAGCGGCGTGCTGGCCGAGATGTTCCCGCTCGAATCTGCCGCGCGCACGGCGTAGGTCGCGCCCTCGGTGGCGGGCAGGGAGTAGGAGGTCTCCGCGGTGGTGGCCACGGTGCGATCACCGCTCAACAGCTGGTATACGGTTCCGGAGCCGCCCGAACCCTTCCAGCTGAGCTTGTGGGTTGCCGCTCCGTTCACGGTTTCCGGTGTCACGCGGAAGTCGGTGGGAGTGCCCGGGGCGCTCGCATCACGCGGAGCAAAGCGGACGAAACCGCCGGACCACTGGGACCAGCCGGCCTGGGTGTCGGAGCGGGCAATGTCGCCGCCGGCCCACAGCACACCGCGGCTGTCGACCATGGAACCCCAAATCCCCCAGCCGCCGTGGCCCTTCAGGCGCGGGTTGAACTCGGGCAGGTAGGAACCGCTCGCGGAATCCCACGCGCCGATCAGATCGATGCGGTCGGCCACACTGAAGGCACCGCGCGGAACCGCATACTTATTGGCCCCTGAGTAGTTGAAGTGACCACAGTGGCACGAACCGAACACCGTGTCGTCGTTGTTCGAGATGGACTGGAAGTCGCCACCGGCCATGGTGATGTTCTCCTGAGTGCGGCTCAGGGTGTCCCGGTTGTAGCCGAACATCGAATGCTCCGCGCCACCGGCCCACACGGTGTCCCCGTGTTCCTTGACCGCAAACTGGAAGCCGTCCACGCGACCGGCGCGAGGTGGCATGGAGGGGGTCCAGGACCACGGTGTCAACGTGGCGGCGCCCTGGGCGGACATCGCCGCCAGGCGGAAGGCCGGGTTGGGACCCGACTGCGAGAAGTAGCCGGAGGCATAGACACGGTCACCTCGGTCTGAGGCGTCCACATCGGTCGCGGTTCCGTTGAAGTTCGGGTTCCACGCGCGATCCGGCGTGCCGTTGGTGGCATTGATCTTCGCAGCACCGCGGGCATAGACCTGGTAGGGATCGGTGCCGCCGGTCAAGTGGGTGAAGGAACCGGCCAGGTAGAGGTCGTTGTCACGAAGGGACAACCCTCGGACCTGAATCACACCTCCGGACACCAAGTTCTCGATCTTGAGCTTCCATGCGGGGTCCAGTTCACCGGTGCGAGCGTTCAGCACGGCCAGACCGGGGGAGGTCACACCATTGACGGTCGAGAACTGACCACCGACCGCCACCCGATCACCGGGCAGCGCCTGCAGCGCTTTGACCTGACCGTTGAGCACCGGTCGGAAATCCGTCCGGAGTTCACCGGTGTCGACATCGAAGGCCGCCAGGTACTTCTGATCGACAGCCTCGGCACCGTTGGCGTCCCGCTGCATCCGAGCGAAATTACCGCCCGCGAAGACCGAACCCGCCGACTCCGCGAAGGCCTGCACCTCGGTGTTCAACTCGCCCTGGCCGCCGTCGGCTCGTCCGACGGCGCCCCAGCGGGTGGGTTCGGCGCCAGAGTTGGGCAGTTCGCGACGTTCCTGGACAGCCGTTCCTGCAGCCGGGATCTCCCGACCCGCAAAGGCATCCTGGGTGACCTGCGGTCGGATGTACATCTGGGCGAACGGGATGGCTCCGGTGCTGGAATCCCTGGCCCACAAGTGGGAATTGGCGTCGGTGGTTCCCCGCACGCCGTCGTCGAAGGCGAATCCGCGCAGGTATCCCTGCTCCGCACGATCGGTGAAGCGTAACGCCTTCAGCGGGTCGTAGCCGCGGAGCCAGTGGCGTGGAATCTGGGCCCACGAGGTCAGCTGATTGGTCACGCGTTCGCCGTCGAAGTACGCGTTGGGAACGGGGATGCTGGCGCTGAGCGTCCAGGACCAGCGCGGCTGGTTGGTGGTGTCCAGCCGAACTTCCTGCCAGTTTCGCCCGGCCTGGTCCTTGGCGCGGCGGATCCGTAGGCCTTCGGATAACTCGTCCGGGCGCTGGCCGTTCAACAGCTCGTCCACGGTCTCCGAGGACAGTTGTGCGGGTTTGAACGCCTCGGGCCCGGTGATGGTGTTCCGAAGGGAGGCGGGATTGCCCTGACCCTCGTAACTCTCGGTCCAACCTTCGCGCCCACGACCCACCATGACCCAGCCACCGCCATCGGTGGCCTGGTCACAGTAGAACTCCTGGGGTGTGTCCATGGCCGGCGTGAGGAGCCAGTAAACGCCGGACTGTGACGTGCGATCCCGCTGTTTGATTTCAAAGCAGGAGGCCGCAGCGGTTTGTTGGGTCTTACCGTCCACGGGACCCGGTGCCGCAGCAGCGGGGGACACGGGTGTCAGTGACGTGACCACGAGCGCGGCAGCCAGTGCCGAGGGTGCTGTCATGGACAGGAAACGACGCAGAATATTCATGATGTCAACCACCGGAAGTGTGGAGTGGAGCTGGGATCAGCAGCGGGGATCGGACGGGAAACCGGTGGCGACAACTTTCCAGCCAGCGTCGGGATCCTCGATGAGGTCAAAGGTGTTCAGGACGCGCTGTCCCTGAGACTCGGGACGCACGACACGGCCGTTGGGGCCGATCACTTTGACGGATGCGTCGTTCAAGCATGCGGTGATGCGCAGACCGGACGTGCCGTCGATCGTGATGGGTGCGCTGGTGGGTGTGCCTACCACTTTGGGCTCACCAACTTGCTTCCAGCCCTCGCGCTCGAACTCGTCCTCGAGATTCGCCATTTGCTCCGCAGCTGGTCCGATGGCAGCCACGGAGCTGTCCTGCTCCGTGGTGGTCGGAACGGCGAGCCATGAGGCCACGGCCTTCATCTCCGGGCCGTTTCGATTGAGGTTGCCCGACCGAGGGAGGTCCTCCGCGGGTTTGTTGTCGACCACGTAGTCGGCGGCGAAGGCATCTGCGGCCAAGTGTGGATTGATCTGTCCGGGTTCGGCTGGTGCCGCAGACGTGTCGTTATTGTCCGGATCGGCCTGGGCCGCCGCGAATCCTGTGAATCCGAGTGCGCCGATGCCCAGCGTGATCACGGTGCCCAGAATGATTGTTCTCGGGCGTTTCGTAGCTGGTGTCAGCGATTGTCGTGATGATTGAGTGTTCACACTTATCCCTCCCCATGAGATAACGGACCGCATCTCAAGCCCCCTTGGATGCTTGGTCCCGTGGCGCTATTTTTTTTGCGCCGGATGTCAACGCTTATTCCCTTAAAACTCGCTGACATCTTGCTGGCACGTTACCATGCGCAGGGTGCTTGTGTATGTACGCCATTTGGGGCGGTCAACGGATTTTTCACGGACGCCAAGTGCCCTGTGGCATCGGGGGATGCCACAATGAAACACGTGTGTGGCTACGGGGGGAGACAGTTTTGGGGAGTTCAGTTTCGAAGCATCGCGCTATTAACACGCCACTTGACGCGCAGAATCGCAAACTTCCTTTGAGGGGATTCGCACATGTCGATGCCATGCGTGCAGGTGCGGTCATGCTGGTTGTACTGTCGCACGCAGGTTTGACCGTGGTTCCGGGCGGCAGCGGGGTGACCATTTTCTTCGTCATCTCGGGTTTCATCATTACGCATTTGTTATTACGTGAACTCGAAAAGACGAACTCTTTTGATATTCGAGGGTTTTATCTCCGCAGAGCGTTGAAAATCTTCCCGCCACTGTTGGTCATCGTGATTCTGCCATCACTGATCTATGGGCTGTTCAAATCGTTGAACTGGGTAGACGTCGCAGGTCAGCTGCTGTTTTTCTTTAATTGGATGTACATTGACTCGGATGTCTCGGTACTTCCGGGGACCATTGTCGTGTGGAGTCTGTCCATCGAAGAGCAGTTCTATCTGGCAGTCGCGTTCTTCTGGTTTCTGATGGTGCGGGGGCGTCGCCCGGTAATGGGTCTGCGCGTTCTGGCCTGGGCAATCATCGTGTGTTCGGTGCTGGCTCGCGCGGTTCTTTACTTCTCCGGCGCTACCTCGGATCGGATTTACTTCGGCACGGATACCCGTTCGGAGGCGATTGCCATTGGTGTCCTGGTGGCCTTGTGGTTCAGGAGCAGACGGTTACGTTCTCATGAATCAGCAGGTATTCACGCCGAAATTGCGCGAAGGAAAGAGTTTCTGGGGAAAGACGCCATTCTGTGGACAGCTCTCACGCTGTACCTGGCGTCATTAGTCATTCGCGATGAATTATTTCGCGAAACCCTCCGCTATTCCATGCAAGCAGTGGCTGCAGCTCTGGTCATCATGTGGGGACTGGGGGGCGCGGATGGCCCGCTGGGCCGCTCCCTCAATCGGATCATGAAGCTCCAGCTCGTCCAACTGCTGGGCCTGGCCAGCTACAGCATCTACCTGGCCCACCTGATCGTGATCCGCGCTCTCGAGCCGGTCACCACGGGGCTACCCGAGCCCCTCACCGTAGTGCTGGGAGTGATTCTCGGAACCGGTGCCGGCATCTTGGCATGGTGGGGTATCGAGGAGCCGGTGGTGCGGTGGCGGCAACGCCAGAAAGCCAAGAACGCCGCCGCCACCACCGCGTTGAACCCGAACGCCTAGAACCGCCTCGCCGCAGCCTTCAACGCCCGCGCCAGCAGGTCGCTGTCCTGCGGGGTGTTGTACAGGGCCGGGGTCACGCGAATGACCTCGCCCTTGGCCACACCACCGCGGCGCACCGTGAACACGCCCCACTCGTTGGTGAGGTAATCGGTGATCGCCACACTCTGCTCGCGAGTGGTGTTGCCGTCGATCCGGAACGAGGTCAGAGCCCCGTACATCCGGTGATCCTCCGGGGTCATGACGGTCAGGTTGGGTACGTCCACCACCTGCTTGACCCAGCGGTCGCGCAGGTACTGCAACCGCGCGAACTTATTGGCGGCACCCACTGCGTGGTGGAAATCCAAGGCTGCGGGGATGGATAAGTAATTGGCCGAATTGGCGGTGCCGGTGTGAATCCTGGACCGCACGTCGTCGGCGTCGAAGTCCTCGTCCGCGAAGTGCCGGTCGATGTCGCCCAGGCGATCCTTCTGGATGTACAGGAAGCCGCAGCCCAGCGGCGCGCCGATCCACTTGTGCAGGTTGAATCCCACGAACGGGCTGTTGAGATCCTTGACGTCGAAGTCCACGTGACCCCACGAGTGGGCGGCATCCACAACGGTGTCCACCCCGCGCTCGGCGGCCATGCGGGAGATTTCCGAGATCGGCACCTTGAGTCCGGTGCGATGCGAGATGTGGGTCAGTAGGAGCAGTTTGATGCGCGGGTTGTCCGAGAGCAGCTTGGTGTAATGATCGATCACGTTCTGGTACGTGGCCGGCTCCGGAATCGCGGTGGTGATCACGTCCACGCCGCGGCGGTCCTTGAGCCAATTCATGGCGTACTGCATGGAGTCGTAGTCGAGGTCCGCGTAGGCCACGGCGTCCCCGGGCTTGAGCTTGTTGTAGCCGCCGATCATGACCTGCAGCGCCTCGGTCGCACCGCGGGTGATCGCGATTTCGTTCACGGAGCATCCCGCCGCCTTGGCGAGCCGGGCGCGTTCGGTAGCTCGGAGCCTCCATGGCCATGGCCGCGACCCTCGTGCGCGTGCGCGGGAGAGGCCACGAGCCCACCTACGGCCAGGGTCCCCAGTCCCGCGGTTCCCTTGACCAAATTCCTTCGATTGAGTTCCACGGCGTGCTGCCTTCCCCCGAGAGTGTTGCTGTCGAGCACACTCTGAGGGTCTGACGTCACGCCCGGTCGGACGGCAACTTGCGGGTAGGGGAGCCTCGGGTGAAATTCCGGTGACGACGCCGCGCGGCCACCGCTCGCTCAGCCCCGCAGCCGTTCGTGCTCCAGCAGTCCCAGGAGGTAGTGACCGTAGCCGCTCTTGACCAGGCCTGCCGCGCGCTCGCGCAGCTCGTCGTCGGAGAGCAGCCCCATGCGCCAGGCAACCTCTTCCGGGCAGCCGATCGACAGCCCCTGACGAGCCTGGACGGTGCGGATGAAGTTCGAGGCGTCCGCCAGCGAGTCGAAGGTTCCCGTGTCCAGCCACGCGGTGCCGCGGTCCAGGACCTGCACCTGCAGCTTGCCCTGCTCCAGGTAAATGCGGTTGAGGTCGGTGATTTCCAGCTCCCCGCGGGCCGAGGGTTTCAGTGACCGCGCGTACTCGACCACGTGATTGTCGTAGAAGTAGAGACCAGGGATCGCGTAGGGGCTACGCGGCTGGGACGGCTTCTCCTCGAGCGAGATGGCGCGGCCGGCGGCGTCGAATTCCACCACGCCGTACGCGGTGGGGTCGGCCACGCGATAACCGAACACCGCGGCGCCGTCGATCTCGTTGAAGCGGCGCAGCTGCGTGCCCAGGCCGGGGCCGTAAAAGATGTTGTCGCCCAGCACCAAGCAGACCGGCTCGTCACCGATGTGCTCTGCGCCCAGGGTGAACGCCTGCGCGAGCCCGTCCGGGGATGCCTGCACCGTGTAGGTGATGGACACTCCAAAGCGCGATCCGTCGCCCAGCAGCCGCCGGAACTGCTCCGAATCCTGGGGTGTGGTGATGATCAGGATCTCCCTCGCGCCCGCCAAGAGAAGGGTGGAGAGCGGGTAGTAGATCATGGGCTTGTCGTACACGGGGACCAATTGCTTGCTGATGCCCATGGTGATCGGATGCAGTCGGCTGCCCGTGCCTCCCGCGAGAATAATCCCCTTCATGCCGCCCATTCTTACAGGACTCCGTGCAGATGAATGGATCCGCGCACAGCCGTGGCCCCCGTCCGTTACGGAACGAGGGCCACGGTCGAACTGGATGGAATCAGGCGTCTCCGCCGGCGTTACCGGAGGTTCCGGCCTTGGGGTTGAGCAGGTCGTACTTTTCAATGGCCTGCTTGGGAGCTTCCGCATCCACCTCACCGGAATCCGCGAGCATCTCCAACGTGCGCACCACCATGGAGTGGGCATCGATGTTGAAGAAGCGGCGGGCACCGGCACGGGTGTCCGAGAAACCGAACCCGTCCGCGCCCAGGGACGCCCACTGGTTGGGCACGTACTGGCGGATCTGGTCCTGCAGATCGGAGGCGAAGTCCGACGTCGCCACGACCGGTCCCTGGGTTGCGCCCAGTTTCTCGGTCACGTAGGGCACGCGACGAGCTTCGCCCGGGTTGAGGAACGCGTCCCGCTCCGCGGCCAAGGCATCGCGGCGCAGGTTGGTCCACGAGGTCACCGACCAGACATCGGCGGAGACACCCCACTCATCGGCGAGGATCTGCTGTGCCTCGAGTGCCCAAGCGACGCCCACACCGGAGGAGAGCAGCTGGGCCTTGGTGCCCTCGTTCTCGGCCGGCTTGAGCAGGTAGATGCCCTTGATGATGCCCTCGACGTCCACGTTCTCCGGTTCCGCTGGTTGGCGGATCGGCTCGTTGTAGACGGTCAGGTAGTACATGACGTTGTGGTCTTCGTCCTTGGACCCGTACATGTGCTCGATGCCGCGCTTGATGATGTGCGCGATTTCGTAGCCGTAGGCCGGGTCGTAATGGATCACGGCCGGGTTGGTTGCGGCCAGCAGCGGGGAGTGGCCGTCGGCGTGCTGCAGACCCTCGCCGGTGAGCGTGGTGCGGCCTGCAGTGGCGCCGATGATGAACCCGCGTGCCAGCTGGTCCGCGGCGGCCCAGAAGGAGTCGCCGGTGCGCTGGAAACCGAACATCGAGTAGAACACGTAGAACGGGATCATGGCCTCGCCGTGGGTGGCGTAGGAGGTGCCTGCCGCGGTGAACGCTGCGGTGGCACCGGCCTCGTTGATGCCGGGGTGCAACAGCACGCCCTGCGGCGATTCCTTATAGGCCAGCATGAGCTCGCGGTCCACCGACAGATAGTTCTGCCCGTTGGGGTTATAGATCTTGGAGGTCGGGAAGAACGAGTCCATACCGAACGTGCGCGATTCGTCCGGGACGATTGGCACGATGCGGTGGCCGAACTCCTTTTCGCGCATGAGGTCCTTCAAGATACGCACGAACGCCATGGTGGTGGCGGCCAGCTGCTTGCCGGAACCCTTCTTGCCCGAGGCATAGGCCTTGTCGGAGGGCAGCACGATGTCCTTCTGCTCGTGCGGGCGATCCGGCACAAAGCCACCCAGTTTCTTTCGGCGCTCCAGGAGGTATTTGATCTCCGGGGAGTCCTCGCCGGGGTGGTAGTACGGCGCGTTGTAGAGGTCCTTTTCAAGTTCCTCGTCGCTGATGGGGATCCGCAGGTGATCGCGGAAGACCTTGAGGTCATCCAGGGTCAGCTTCTTCATCTGGTGGGTCGCGTTGCGGCCTTCGAAGTGTGTGCCCAGACCGTAGCCCTTCACAGCCTGCGCAAGGATCACCGTGGGCTGACCCTTGTGTTCCGTGGCCGCTTTATAGGCCGCGTAGACCTTGTGGTAATCATGAGCGCCGCGCTTGAGCTTCCAGATCTCGTCGTCGGACATCTCCGCCACGAGTTCCTTGGTCTCAGGCGACTTGCCGAAGAAGTGGTCGCGGACAAAGCCACCGTTCTCGGCCTTGTACGTCTGGTAGTCACCGTCCAGCGTCTCGTTCATGATGCGGACCAGATCGCCGGTCTTGTCCTTCTCGAGCAAGTCATCCCACTCGCGACCCCACACGACCTTGATGACATTCCAACCCGCGCCGCGGAAGAACGCCTCGAGTTCCTGAATGATCTTGCCGTTACCGCGAACGGGTCCGTCCAGGCGCTGCAGGTTGCAGTTGATCACGAACGTGAGGTTGTCCAACTTGTCGTTGGCGGCCAGCTGCAGAAGCCCGCGGCTTTCCGGCTCGTCCATCTCACCGTCGCCGAGGAAGGCCCACACGTGCTGCTCGGAGGTGTCCTTGATGGCGCGGTTGTGTATGTAGCGGTTGAACTGTGCCTGGTAAATCGCGTTCATCGGGCCGATGCCCATGGACACCGTGGGGAACTGCCAGAAGTCCGGCATGGAACGCGGGTGCGGATAGGACGAGAGCCCCTGAGGAGCCTTGGTCTTTTCTTGGCGGAACGCGTTGAGATCCGCTTCGGACATTCGACCCTCGAGGAACGCGCGCGCGTAGTTACCGGGGGAGGAGTGACCCTGCCAGAACACCTGATCGCCGCCGCCCGGGTGTTCGGGGCCGCGGAAGAAGTGGTTCAAGCCCACTTCGTAGAGCGTGGCCACGCCGGCGTACGAAGAAATGTGGCCACCCACGCCGATCTCCGGGTGCTGAGCGCGGTGCACCATAACCGCGGCGTTCCACCGCAGGTACGCGCGGTATCGGCGCTCGATCTCCTCGTCGCCGGGGAATTCCGGTTCCTGGTCGACCGGGATGGTGTTCACGTAATCCGAGGTGGTCACCATCGGAACGCCCACGGAATGGGTGCCCGCGTGCTGCAACAGAGCGCGCATGATGTACTCCGCGCGCTCCGTTCCCTGCGCCGCGATCAGCCCGTCGAAGGACTCGATCCACTCCTGGGTTTCCTCGGAGTTGGCGTCTTTGAGGTTGTTGGTCAACCCACTCAGAATGTGGTGGTTACTTGAAGGCTGCACAGTTTCTCCTGCAGTGTCACGGTGGTTCACCGATGTGGCAGTGCGGCTGCCAGGCTCCGGTGGGGGCCTGGCAGCCGCGAGTATTTTTCGGGTGACGACGCCGCTCGGTGCGGTCGATCGCGAAGGTCGCGAGCGGCGTCGTCGGCCTGGCTAGTGGTCGCCGGCTGTGGACCCTGACCGATTCTCCACGACCGGAGCCTGGACGACCTCGCCCGACGCCGTAATGGCCGGGATTTCCTTGCCCTCGGCATCCACGAGCTTGCCGTTCTTGATGGTGTCGCCCTCGCGCAAGGATCCCTGCAGATGCTCGAGCGATTCCTGGCGAACGTAGCGAGGTGGGGCCGCGGTGAAGACCGAACCTTCGCCCTTGGGCGGGTTACCCAGCTTGATCTCGTTGAACAGAATGTTCAGGAGGACGGCTGCCACGGCGGCGGAAGAAATACCGGAGTGGAAGATGGTCTCGAACCAGGTCGGGAAGCCGCTGTAGATATCCGGAGCTGCGATCGGCAGCATACCGATACCAATGGCGGTGGAGACGATGACCAGGTTGGGAGTGCCCTGGTACTTGACCTTACCCAGGGTACGGATACCGGAAGCGGCCACGGTGCCGAAGAGCACGATGCCCGCGCCACCCAGGACCGGCATGGGGACCGCAGCAACCACGCGACCCAGGATGGGCAGCAGGCCGAGGATCAACATGATCAGGCCGCCGGCCGTGACCACGAATCGGCTCTTCACACCCGTGATGGCGACCAGACCAACGTTCTGCGCGAACGCGGACTGAGTGAAGCCGTTGAACAGGGGAGCCAGGAAGGAAGCGCCCATATCGGCACGCAGACCGTCAGCGATACGGCGGCGGTCCACCTTGGTGTCCACGATCTCACCCACGGCAATGATGTCCGCGGTGGTTTCCGTGAGGATCACCAGCACCACAATGGTCATCGAGATGATGGCCGCGGGCTGGAAGGTCGGCGGGCCGAACGCAAGGGGCTCGGGGAAGGCGAAGATCGAGCCGTCCATGACCTTGGAGAAGTCGGCCATGCCGATGGCCAGGGCGAAGAGCGTGCCCAGGACAATGCCCAACAGGATGGACAGTCGCGAAATGATCGCGCTGCGCACCTTGGACAGCAGCATGATGATCAGCAGCGTTGCGCCGGCCAGGCAGACGTTCTTGAAGATCGCATTCTCGTCCCCGGCATTCGCGACGGCGGCGCCACCCATGGCCCACTGCGCGGACACGGGGAACAGAGACAGGCCAATGGTCGTGATGACCACGCCGGTGACGACCGGCGGGAAGAACCTGATGATGCGCGCGAAGAACGGTGCGATCAGGAAGCCGATGGCCGCTGATGCCATCACCGCCCCGAAGACCGCCTGGATCCCGCCGTCACCGTTGACGATCGCGGTCATGGTGGCCACACCGGCGAACGAGGTGCCCTGGACCAAGGGCAACTGGGAACCGAAGAACTTGATGCCGAAGGACTGGAGCATGGTTGCCAGACCGCCGACGAACAGACAGCAAGCGACCAGGAGCGCTTGCTCATTGGTGGACAGACCGGCTGCGCCACCCACGATCAACGGCGGAGCGATGATGCCGCCGTACATGGTCAGAACGTGCTGGAATCCGTAGCCTAAGCTCGGACCCGCGCCGAGGTACTCGTCCTCGGGCCGCTTGACCTCGGTCGTAGCGGTTTGTGACATTGGGAAGCCTTCCTAAGAATGAATGAGCTGGTGTGTCCCCGCCTCGGCCTCAAGAGGCGGGGACACATCGGCGGTAGAGCAGATGGCTCAGCAGAAGCCGGTGATGCCCATCCAGGCGTGCTCGTCCTCGGCAGCGTCCTTGCGCTGCACGGTGGCCTCGATCAGGCCGAAGGGACGGTCAGCGGCGTAGTGGGTTTCGTTGTTGTTGCCCAGATCGCAGAAACTCAAGTCGTAGACGAAGTGGTGCTTGTTGGGGCATGAGAACTTGATCTCGTCGATCTCCGGGTGAGCCTCGATCACGGCCTTGCCCATGAGGTACAGGGTCTCCTGCAGCGCACGGGAGTAGTGGTCGGTGAACTTCGTGAGGATGATGTTCTTGACGCTGTCGTACACGGCGTCGAAGTCGACATCGGTGGTGTTGTAACGCCAGCGGGTCGCCACGTCCGTGGACATGATGCGGTCCGTGGTTTCCTTCAGGGTCGTGTACTGGTCCTTGGGGTAACCCTCGAAACCGGACTCGGTGGACTTCAGGATGGTGAGGTCCTTGAAGCCGGAGATCACGGTCTTCTTGTCACCGTCCGTGACGAGCACGGAAGTGCGGACTTCCTGCTTGTTCTGGACAAAGCAGTGGTCGTTGTCGTTGATGCGATCCCAGCGGTACTCATCCGCTGCCCAACGACCACCGGAAATCCAGTCGAACTCGCTCGTGAAGTGATCGGAGAGCTTGAGAATCAGGTCCTCCGGGGACTTGATGTCGTACTTCTGGGCGAACGCGAACACTGTGTTCTTCTGGGTGTCGGTGGGGACACAGTGAGCGTTGTCGCCCTTGGTGTGCACGTCGGTCAGGTCACCGCGCAACTGGGACGTGACGACCAGGTCGCGAATGATGTGACGGTCGTTGTCACGGTTGATGCGCACCACGTGGTTCTGCGCCTTGCCGTACTGATTCTTTCCGAGAACTACTTCGGTCATGTTCATCTACTCCTATGTAGAAAATTGATGTGCTGTCTGAGTGGATCGGCAATCGTCGACTGGGTCGGCTCCTGGGTCAACTGCCGCGGTATGTGGAATACGCAAACGGGCTCAGCAGCAAGGGCACGTGGTAGTGGCCCTGCTCCTGTCGCACCGAGAAATCCACTGAGACGAACGGGTAGAACGTCTCAAGCTCGCGACCGGCAAAGTACGGCTCGGTTGCGAAAATGATCCGGTAATGGCCGGACTCCAGGGTCTCTGGGCCGAGCTCGGTGACTCGGCCGTCCTCGTTGGTGGTGGCAGTGCCAAGTTCTTGGCCCTCACCGGTGAGGAGCGTGACGTCGATTCCTTGGGCTGGGCAGCCGTGCACGGAATCAAGGACGTGTGCGGAAATGAAGCTCATGACAGGATCCCTTCGATGCGGAGGAGTGCAATCTGACGAAGTTGATCGGCAACTTCGGTGCGCTCGTCCTCCGGGGTGTTCTGCAGGCGGCGCTGCAGCTCTGACAAAATCTCGGGCAATGAACGGCCGGCGGCGCGGATCAGGAACACCTGGCCGAAGCGCTCCTCGTACTCAGCGTTACCTCGGGCGAGCTCGGCCTTGATGTCCTCGGTGGACTCACCCAGTCCGCCCTGCTCGTTGCGGGAGAGATCGGCTTCCTTGGACTCCCCGGCGGCGCGCTCGCCGATCTTGGGGTGGTGCGACAAAGCCTGATCGACCTCTGCGTCCGTGAAAGGGTTGGCTGCGTCGCGTGCGGCGGCCAGTGCGTCGTCGGTGCTTTCGTACGGACGACCGTCCACGATCTCTTCGATCCAGCGTTGGATGTCCAGAGCGGGGCGTACGGTTTCCACCGCCGACTGTCGATCCGTTTCGTTGAACTCGCTGAGCGTCATTGCGTCCCTTACTTTTCCGCTATGTGAAATCTAAATTCCATATAAAGATAGTGAACTGGATCACAGGACGGAAGTCAAGAGGGTTGGGCCGGAGTTTTCAGAACCGAAACCAAGTGTCACCCCGCTGTAACGCGTGACGTGGTGTGACGCACATCGTGACGCGCACGGCGGGTGCTGAAACGGTGCCTACGATGAGGTCATGAAACCGTTTGTACTGCTGGCCACCCGGCCCGAAGACGATGTGGCTCTGGAGGAATACGACGCCGTACGGCGTTTCGGTGGCTTGCAGGAGTCTCAGCTCGAACACCTGCGTTTGGAGAAGGGGCCCGTTCCGCAACTGGACCTGGAGCGTTACAGCGGAATCATCGTGGGCGGTTCGCCCTTCAATTCCTCCGACCCCGCGGAGGAGAAGTCGTCCACCCAGCACCGCGCCGAGAAGTGGATCAGCACGCTTCTGGACGAGGTCGTGGCTCGAGACTTCCCGTTCCTGGGTGCTTGCTACGGCGTGGGCACGCTGGGGATCCACCAGGGTGCTGTGGTGGATCGCACCCGCAGTGAAGAGGTGGGGCCGATCACCGTTACGGTCACCGACGAGGGTGCCAAGGACCCGCTGTTGTCCCAACTGCCGGGGGAGTTCACCGCGTACGTGGGGCACAAGGAAGGCACCCGGTCCCTGCCCGCCAGCGCCGTGCTGCTGGCCAGCGGCACGGTGTGCGAGGTCCAGATGTACCGGGTCAAGCAGAACCTCTACGCAACGCAGTTCCACCCGGAACTCGACCCGGGCGGGCTGATCAACCGCGTGATTGCATACAAGGATTTGGGGTACTTCCGTCCCGGAGACACCCAGACCGTGATCGACCGCGTGAAGGACGGGCCCGAAGTGGACCAGCCCAAGAAGATCCTGGCCGCATTCGTCGACCGCTATGCGGTGTAAGGCAGCGCGGCCCGCGGTACACGCCCTCCACAATGACCGCACCGGGGTCCAGTGACCGATAGCGTGGAGTCATGAGCCAGCATCCCGCGCCTTGGAGCAAGCCGCCAGCACCGAACTCGAGCCCGGCCCCACGGCCCGGCGAGGTGAGAGGCGCGGGTGGGGGAGCGGCGTCGTCGACCATGAACGGCGGTCGTGTCCCGGCGCCTGTACCGGCCACCGGACCGTCCCAGGTGCCGCCGGAGCAGCTACGCACGCTGGCGTATCACCGGTTAGGATTCGCCGACCGCAACCACGAATGGTGGAAGCCCCTGGTCGAGGGCGCGATTCTGTTCTTCTTGTTCCTCGTTCTGTCGGTGTTGTTCGCCATCCCGGTCATCTTGTTCATGGACAACCCCATGGGCCTGGACAACGTGGCCACCATGGACCAGCTGGATCCGCTCATCTTCTTCTTCCTGTTCGGTTCCGTCGCGCTCCTGGCACCGGCGGCGTACCTGGCCCGAAAAATCATGGGGCCGCGGCCATTGGGGCTGCTCCATTCTGTGACTGGGCGGCTGCGCTGGAAGTGGATGCTCCAGTGCGGGCTCGCGGCGTTGGCCATTTTCGTGGTGATCAACGGCTTGTCCATCCTGCTCGACCTGATGACCGGCGGCGAGGCGATCGAGTTCACCGTGGCACCCCAGTGGGGATGGTTGCTGCTCATGGTGGTGCTGCTGGTGCCCATCCAGTGTTTCGCGGAGGAACTGGTCTTCCGTGGCTATCTGATGCAGACGGTGGGCCGTTGGTTGAAGCACCCGGCCTGGGCGATTCTTCTGCCGGTCCCGCTGTTCGTCGCCGGGCACCTCTATGACGTGTGGGGACAGGCCTCCATTGCCGTCATGGCGATCACCATGGGCGTGATCACGTGGCGCACCGGCGGGCTGGAAGCGGCGGTCGCCCTGCACGTGGTCAACAACTGCACGGTCACGCTCATGGCCATCGTTGGATTGGCGGACCTGAGTGATACCAGCGGCGGGCCCATCGACGTCCTCTTCACGCTGGCTGTCAACGGGGTCTTCCTCCTGGTCGTGTTCCGGATGGCCCGTAAGACTCGAATTGCTACGTCTCGCACCATCATCCTGCCGCCCCCGCCGCGGTTGCCGGCGTTGGCGCAGCGGCCCCGCACGGTCAGCCAGGTGGGTTCCGAGCTCGCGGCGTTCGTGGTGGATCCCCGCACCCAGAACTACCTCTCCCTGCCCGAGCAGTACGGTCCCTACACCGTTCGGGATGGTCAGGGGCGCCCGGTGGGTTTGTTGGACGTGCGTAAGACGTCGGGTCCGCAGTCACCGAACGGACAATCCGGGAACGGTCCTTGGCCGAACGGCCCGTCACAGGGTGGCGATCCGCGGGACCGCCAGCTCGCGGGTGCGCAGCCGCCGAACCGGGGCTCCCACGGTGGCGACTCGGCTACCAACCAGGACCGCACTCCCTAGACTGTCCTGCATGGCCCATCACAGCGTTTCTGACTTGGATTCCCACCGCGCCCCGTTCGGCTACGCCCGCGCCCTGGGCGATTACGTCATGGCCTCGCCCAGCTCGTACCACGCGGTCGCGGCCGCGGCGGAGCTACTGCGCGGGGCGGGATTCACGGAACTGAGCGAATCCGAGGCGTGGAGCGACGTCGGCGGGCGGCACTTCACGATTCGCGACGGCGCTCTGATCGCCTGGGTGGCCCCGCGCGACTATCGTGCGGGCGCCGGGGCTCGCATCCTGGGTGCGCACACGGATTCGCCAGGGTTCAAGCTGAAGCCCAAGCCCACCACGGTCTCCAACGGCTGGTACCAGGCTGGTGTTGAGGTGTACGGCGGCGTGCTGCTGAACTCGTGGCTGGACCGGGACCTGCGTCTTGCCGGACGGATCGTGGTGCGCGGTGAGAACGGCGAGCTCACGCAGCACCTGTGCGCCACGGAGGCGGTCGCCCGGATCCCGCAGTTGGCCATCCACCTGGACCGCGGCGCCAACGAAGGGCTCAAACTCGACAAGCAGCAGCACGTGCAGCCCATTTGGGGGACCGGTTCGGCTCAGGACGCTGACGTGCTGGGCCTGCTCGCCGACATGGCCGAGGCGTCGGTGGCTCCGGAGGACATCGTGGGATTCGACGTGGTGCTCGCGGACACACAGAAGCCCGAACTGATCGGTCAGCGGCGGCAGCTGCTCGCGAGCGGGCGGCTGGACAACCTGTCCTCCGTGTACGCGGGAATGCACGCGTTGGTCGAGCATGCCGAGGACCTGGAATCCGCGTCGCAGATGTCCGTGCTGGCCGCGTTCGACCACGAAGAGGTCGGCTCCGCCACGCGCTCCGGTGCGGCGGGTCCGTTCCTGGAAGACGTGCTCGCGCGGATCAGCGCGGCGCAGGGTGAATCGCAAGATGATTACCGACGTTCCCTGTCCGAATCGGTGTGTTTGTCGGCTGACGCCGGTCACCTGGTCCACCCCAACTACCGCGGTCACCACGACCCCGTGAACACTCCCGAGCCCGGTGCGGGTCCATTGCTCAAGATCAACGCCAACCAGCGCTACACCACGGATGCCGTGGGTGCCGGTTTGTGGGCGGACGCGTGCGAGCGTGCGGGCGTGAGCTATCAGGAGTTCGTCTCCAACAACAACGTGCCGTGCGGTTCGACCATCGGCCCCATCACGGCCACCCGCCTGGGTATGCGCACCCTGGACGTGGGCGTGGGACTGTTGTCGATGCACTCCGCCCGCGAACTCGCCCACGTGGACGACCTGCACGCGCTGTCCCGAGTGACCGGGGCGTTCTGGCGGTCATAAACCGTCACGCGCGTTGACAGTCACCTTGGGTGCGTGATGCTCTGAATCCGTAACGCCATCAAGAGCGGCCGAGAGACGTGGCTCGTCAACGCCGCAGCAACCACCCGGATACCGGGACGGTGCTTCCGCCACGACCGATGGACAGCTCTTCAGCTCCTGCGGTTCGCACGATCACGCCCGTGCGCTGTGCTGCTATCGGTCGGCCGTGCGGGGCATCGCGACTGAACGCGAGGGACTACCGAGAACATGAGCAGCGACACCGGGATCAAGGAACAGTTCGACACCGCAACCCTTTACGGGGATCCGCAGCGATCCCTGAGCACCCGCGAACTCTTCGAGGTGTTCCAGCCGGTCTTTGATCGCGTTGCCGACGGTGCCGTAGAGCGCGAACAGCAGCGGATTCTCCCGTTCGAGCAGTTCGCGTGGCTCAATGAACACCGCTTCGGAGCGCTCACGGTGCCGCGCTCGCGGGGTGGTTACGGCGCGTCGCTGGAACAGGTGGCGGAGCTGCTGATCGTCCTGGCCGCTTCCGACTCCAACGTGGCGCACGTCTACCGTTCGCACCTGGGATTCATCGCGAGCCTCAGCTCCGATGAATCCGACGTCTGGTTCCCTCGGATCGCCGCCGGTGAGACCGTGGGTAATGCCGCGACCGAGCGCTCCGGTGCAGCTCTGGGCACCGCGGCCACCGCGCTCACCCAGACCGCAGACGGTAACTGGGAGCTCAACGGCACCAAGTTTTACTCCACCGGTTCGATCTTCTCCGACTGGATCCAGGTCACCGCCCAGATCCCCGGGCAGGAGGCGCGCTCGCACGCGCTGGTGAAGAGCTCGTGGGACGGCATCGAGCTGATCGACGACTGGGACGGCTTCGGCCAGCAACTCACCGGAACCGGCACCACGCACTTCCGCGGGGTCAAGGTTCCGGCAGCCAACGTGCGCAACCGCGACGGCCGCGCGACCCAGGAGACCGCTGTCTTCCAGCTCGTGCTCTTGGCCGTCGAGGCGGGGATCGCCAAGGCCGCAATCGACGAGGGCGTGCACCTGGTGCGGTCACGCACCCGCGGTTTCAATACCGGTACGGGCTCGGTCGCTCGCGAGGATCCGCAGGTGCTGCAGCGCGTGGGAGAGCTCAGCGCCAAGGCTGCCGCGGCACGGGCGATCGTTCTTCAGGCGGCCCGCGAGCTCGACGCCGCCATCGGCGTTCTCGGCGGAGACCCCCTTCTCGACAACCCCCAGGAGTTGACCAACGCGTGCGAACTGCCCGTGGCACAAGCCCAGGTGGTTGTTCCGGAACTCGTGCGCGATGTGACCGACGGGATCTTCGACCTGCTCGGTGCCTCCGCCGTGGGCAAGTCCAAGTCCCTCGACCGCTTCTGGCGCAACGCCCGCACCGTGGCCACTCACAACCCCACCATTTACAAGGCCCGCATCGTGGGTGACTACCGCGTCAACGGCACCCCGATGTTCGGGCTCAATGCCATTGGCGAGGTTAAGCCATCCGGCGAGAAGCTCCAATAGACCTGCGTGGCACACCAGGTGCGCTACTGGGTCCTAAGGGTGCCTGAGATGCGAGAGACGCTGGTGGGGGCACGGCTACGCGACTGAAGCGGCGTCGTCGGCGGTGGAATTGCTGCGGAGGGACGACGTTGCACGCTTTACCGCGCGCATTTCTCCTGGCCATGACGCGTCAGAACGGGTGGCGCAGAAATTAGGCCCGCATCCCACCGCGCAACTGGTCGATGGCGAGGTCATCTGGGCAATGCACGACCCCACTGACGTCTGACCTCCCCGCAAAGACGCACCTCAAGGGTCGTTAGAACCCTCGCGTACATCTCATGTGTGGTTAGAGCCTCTGGCGGCGCTCAAAAAGGTTCTAACGGCGCACCAGGTGCGCGGCTGGGTCCCAAGGGCACCTGAGATGCGAGAGGCGCTGGTGGGGGCACGGCTTCGCGAGCGAAGCAGCGTCGGCGGAGGTGACGTTGCGGCAAAGACGCACCTAAAGGGACGTTAGGACCCTCGCGTTCATCTCATGTGCCATCAGAACCCTTGGCCGAGCTCAGAAAGGTTCTAATGACACACCAAGTGCGCAGCAGCGTTCCTACGCCACATGAGGCGCGCGGCCTTCCGTGCGACACAGTATTTACATGCAATTGCAACAACCAACGACGCCGCCCCGGCACCTTCGCGCGGAAGGGACCGGGGCGGCGTCGTACTAGCGGGGCAGCTTACGGAAGCTGCGGCATGGAGATGTCTGCCATGCGTGCGAGCACGCGCACCACCTGGCAGGAGTAACCGAACTCGTTGTCGTACCAGACGTAGAGCACGAGCGAGTTGTTGTTGACGATCGTGGCCAAGCCGTCCACCACGCCGGCGCGGCGGGAGCCGACCAGGTCGGTGGAGACGACGTCCGGGGAGTCCACGTAGTCGATCTGCTTGCGCATGGCCGAGTTCAAGGAAATGTCCTTGAGGAACTCGTTGACCTCGTCAGCGGATTCGGGTGCCTTGTCCAGCTGCAGGTTGAGGATGGCCATGGAGACGTCCGGGGTTGGCACGCGGATGGCGTTGCCGGTGAGCTTGCCCTTCATCTCCGGCAGAGCCTTGGCCACAGCCTTGGCGGCACCAGTTTCGGTGATGACCATGTTCAGCGCTGCGGAACGGCCGCGGCGGTCGCCCTTGTGCCAGTTGTCGATGAGGTTCTGGTCGTTGGTGTACGAGTGAACGGTCTCGACGTGACCCTGCTTGATGCTGTACTGGTCATTGAGGACCTTGACGACCGGGGTGATGGCGTTGGTCGTGCAGGATGCTGCGGAGAGGATCTTGTCCTCGGGCAGGATGTCCTTGTCGTTCACGCCGCACACGATGTTCTTGAGATCGCCCTTGCCGGGAGCGGTCAGCAGGACCTTCGCGACACCCTTGGACTGCAGGTGCTGGGAGAGTCCCTCTTCGTCGCGCCACGCACCGGTGTTGTCGACCACCAGGGCGTTGTCGATGCCGTACTCGGTGTAGTCCACCTCGGCCGGGGAGCCGGCGTAGATGAACTGGATGTCCACGCCATTGGCGATGATGACGTTCTTCTCTTCGTCCACGGTGATGGTGCCGTCGAAGGAACCGTGCACGGAGTCACGGCGCAGCAGGGATGCGCGCTTGACCAGGTCGTTGCCCGGCTTCTTGCGAACCACCACGGCGCGCAGGTTCAGACCGGTGCCGTCATTACGGTTGATGAGGATGCGAGCCAGCAGACGGCCGATGCGACCGAAACCGTAGAGCACCACGTCCTGGGACTCGGGCTCGTTCTCGCCCTGGTGATCGACTACGGACGCGAGCTGTTCACGCAGGTACGCCTCGAGGTCGTTGCTACCGGATTCCTTGTCGCCCTGTGCCAGCTTGGCCACGTCGATGTTGCAGGTACCCAGCTTGAGCTTGGTCAGCGTCTCGACGATGTCCAGGGTGTCCTTGAGCGGCAGCTCTTCGCCCAGGATGCGGCGGGTGAAGCGGTGCGCCTTGATGATTTCGGTAACGGACTTGTGAACCAGCGACCGGCCGAACACGGTGGTGACCACCTTGTTCTCGCGGTGCAAACGGCCCACCAGGGGGACCAGTGCTTCAGCAAGTGCTTCTCGATCGGACCAGGTGGTGCTCATCAGCATCCTTCTTCCTCGACCCGGACTTCGTCGTGAGGGCCGTGTTGTGCCGCGCTTCGTTGTGCGGTCTAGCGTGATGGCGCCGCACAAGATGAGGCGGCTCGTCGTACGCCAGTGTACGTGGCTCGCGCACGTGTCTCTTAAGGTGACGACGCCGCTCGGTGGCCTCTTCTTGTCGGTCGCCTTTGCTACCGTGGTGCCATGTTGACGGTGATCGGTGAAGCTCTCGTGGATGTGGTCTCACGCGACGGTGAAGAACCCCGCGCGCACGTGGGCGGAAGCCCCATGAATGTGGCCGTGGGCCTCGCCCGCTTGGATCAAGAAGTGCAGTTCCTGGGCCGTTACGGTCAGGACGAGTACGGCGAGCAAGTGGCCGCTCACCTGCGGGACAACAACGTGAATCTGCCGTTCAATCCGGATTCCAAACCCACCTCCGTCGCCCAGGCCACGCTGGATCAGGCGGGTGCTGCGACCTATAACTTTCAGCTGGACTGGTCCCTGGATGTCTCGGACGAGCAGATCGATCGGCTCCTGAACGAGACCGGTCTGCTGCACGTCGGCTCCATCGGCGCCATGCTCGAGCCCGGGGCCACCATGGTCCGCAAGGCCGTGGAACGCGCCCACGATCATGCTCTGGTCTCGTATGACCCCAACTGCCGGCCGACCATCATCCCGGATTCCTCGGACGCCCGCGCCCGCGCGGAGGCGATTGTGGCATCTGCGGACATCGTAAAGGCCTCGGACGAGGACTTGTTGTGGCTCTACCCGAACCGTTCCATCGAGGACAGCGCCCGTGCCTGGTTGCAGGCCGGAGCTCGCTTGGTGGTTGTGACCCGCGGTGCCCTGGGTCCGTGGGCAGTCAGTCGTGGCACCGGACGAGAAGGCATGGACACCCCCGCCGCCAAGGTGGACGTGGCGGACACCGTGGGTGCCGGTGACTCTTTCATGGCCGCGTTGATCTCCGCACTGACCGACCGCGGTCTCACGGGGGCCGAGGCTCGTCGCGGACTGGATGCACTCAGCAAGGACCAGGTGCTCGGGATCCTGCGCTACGCGGCCACCGCAGCGGGCGTGACCGTGTCCCGCTCCGGAGCGGATCTGCCGACCAAGGCGGACCTGCCCGCTCACTAATGCGTCCAGTCTGCTCATAGGCGAGCGGCAAGCTCGGTGAGATGAGGCCGTGAACCCGGCCGAGCGCCGTCGGCAACGAATTGTCCGTGAGTACGAATCGTTCAACGAAAGGAATACCGATGTTTGACCGTAAACCTTACGCAGACCTGCCCGACCTTCCCACGTTCACTCTGACTTCAACGGATGTTGCGGAGGGCCAGACCATGGCCACCGCCCAGGTCTCCGGAATCATGGGCGCGGGCGGAGAGGATATCTCCCCGCAGCTGTCTTGGTCCGGCGCACCCGAGGGCACCAAGTCCTACGTGGTCACCATGTACGACCCGGACGCACCCACACCGAGCGGTTTCTGGCACTGGTGCCTGTCCAATATCCCGGCCTCGGTCACGGAACTGGCCACCGGTGCCGCATCGAACCCGCCCCAGGGAGCCGTGAAGCACCGCAACGACGCAGGCACGGACGAGTTCCTGGGCGCGGCCCCGCCCGAGGGACACGGAGCGCACCGCTACATCCTGTGCGTGACCGCCGTGGACGTGGAGGAAATGGACGTGGACGAGAACACCAGCCCCGCCGTGGTGAACTTCAACCTGTTCTCGCACGCGATCGGGCGGGCCTTCCTGACCCCCGTGTACGAAGTCAAGTAACGCAGCAGTGGCCCGCGGTGGAATCGAGGAATCCCAACCTGTCCGAATGATCGCCAGCGATCTGGACGGGACGGTTCTGGGACCCGATTTTCGTTTCCGGCCGCGCACCGTTGAAGCCATTACCGCCGCGCGGGACGCCGGGATCCACGTGGTTTTCGTGACCGGGCGTCCCAAGCGGTGGTTGCACCCTCTCCACGAACAACTTGAGGACGTGGGTGTGGTCATCTGCTCCAACGGGGCGGTTGTCTACGACCTGCGGACCGAATGCATCATTGAAACCAGCCTGTTCGATGTGCGCGAAGCCTTCGGGATCATGGGGGAGATCAGCGAGCTCTTCCCCAAGACGCTCTACGCGGCGGAGACCCTGGACCGCGTATTCACCGATCCCGGTTGGTCCCGCAGCGACCGCATGGAAATTTTTCCTGTCGAGGAAGCCCCCATCAGGGACTGTCTGCCCCACGGCGCCGGTGTGGTGAAACTGCTGGCCAAGCTGGACGGGGCAGTGCCCAACGAGTACTTCGAACACGTGCGTGACCTGGTGGACGGGCGGTTGGCTGTCACCCACTCGGTCGCGGCTGCGCCGCTGGTCGAGATTGGTCAGCGCGGGTTGACCAAGGCTCGCACGCTGGAACGCTTCGCGGCAGAGCACGGTATTGCCAGTGAGCAGGTAATGGCCTTCGGCGATATGCCCAATGACCTGGAAATGCTCACGTGGGCCGGCCACGGTTACGCCATGGCGGATGGCCACCCGGGCGTGGTGACCGCGGTGGGCCGTACAGCCCCGCCCTTCGATGAGGACGGCGTGGCTCAGGTGATTGAAAGTTACTTGAACAGCAACTGACGCTTAATGCCCTAATGACAAGTTACTGTTTAGTACATGTCAGTTGCACCCCAGGTCACAGCACTTGCCCATCGTGGATTCTCACTGGACGGCCACGAGAACACGCTCCGAGCGTTCCGCGCGGCCGCGGATCTGAGTTTCGTGTGGGCCGAGACGGACGTGAACACCACCTCCGACGGCGTGGTGCTCGCCTTCCACGACCCCACCCTGGATCGCGTGACGGACACCTCCGGGGATGTCAGTGACGTTCCGTGGTCCTCCCTGGAGGACGTGCGGATCGGCGGCACCGAGCCTCTGGCAACTCTGGCGCAGCTGCTGCGGGAACTGCCCGAGCTGCACTTCAATATCGACGTCAAGGACGAATCATCCGTGGCCGCCCTTCCTCGGGTGATCGCGGACGAGGGCGCGGTGGACCGGGTGCGGGTGACCTCGTTCTCTGAGTCTCGCCGACGCCGCACGCTCGCCTCGATCGCGCAGCTCACCGGGAAACGCCCGCTCACTTCGGCGGGAACCGTCGGCTGCGCGGGGCTGACGATTCTGTCCAAGGTGGCGCGGGTGACGGACAAGATTTCGCCCAGGATCGTGAGCTCTATCTGGTCCGCTTTGACCAAGTTGTGGGCCCCCAAGGTCGCGGAGTTCAACACCGTTCAGCTACCGGTGAGCTACGAACTCTCCCTGCCGGGTGGCTTCAAGCTGCCCGTGGCGGTGGCTAACCAGAAGTTCGTGGAAGTGGCACATCGGGTGGGCATTGCCGTTCACGTGTGGACGATCAACGACGCCCAGGAGATGCGCCGGCTACTGGCCATCGGAGTGGACGGTCTGGTGACCGACCGCGCAGACATCCTGGCTCGGGTGCTGGCCGACAGCGGTCAGTGGCCACCTCGATCCGCGTCATCTCGCGTGTGAGCTTTGACTCACACCTGTGATGTTTCTAATGTCATAAGTAGGTGAAACACGCGGCGCACTGATCCGTGAGCTTGGCTCCGGAATGCGCCGCCCACAATCGAACGGAGGCGGAGATGCATCAGATTCAATCCGCCCACGGCCCGGCTCGTCAGCCGGTGGGCTTCGTCCGTTCGCGGTGGATCGGCTGTCTCAGCAAGATCCCGTAGCTACATTTCCCTGTCCCAATGGTGTGCCCGTGTGGGCATGCCACGGCACGCCCTGTTTTCCGAAGGGCGCTCGCCAGGAGTCTCACAACGTCGTGTCTCAACAGCGAGGAAATATGAGCGCAGAACCCTATCCACATCACTCTCCGGACCACGCCGGAGGGGTGCGCAACGAGCGTCGCTCGGCTGCGCGGCGTCGGGCATTGTCACGACGCGGTTTCCTGGGCGTGGGCGCGACGGCCGCGGTGTTCGCGCTGGCTGGTTGCGGAAGTAACACGGAGCAGGCCTTCTCGGGTACTGCGGCTACCGGAGAGCCGGAGCCCGGTGGCATTTTGCGAGTTGGACTCGCAGGTGGTGGTGCCGCGGATGTCGTGGATGCGCACGTGCCTGTGACCACTCCGGACGGCGGTCGTGTGATCAACCTCTATGACCGGCTCTACGAGTTCGACCAGGACTACGAACCGGTGCCGGCGCTCGCGGTCAGCGCCGAACCCGTAGACGATGGGCGGGCCTGGGTCTTCAAACTGCGCGACGATGTCACCTTCCACGACGGCCGCCCGATGACTGCAGCGGACGTCGTGTTCTCCTACGACCGAGTAACAGCTCCTGACAACCCCAAATCGGGTGCGTCCGGTCTGGCGAGTCTGGAAAAAACCGTGGCCGTGGACGATCACACGGTTCGGTTCGAGTTGTCCGAACCGGATGCCGCGTTCATTTACTCGACGGCGGAGTACGCGGTGGGCATCGTGCCCCCGGACTACGATCCCGCACATCCGATCGGTACCGGACCGTTCACCCTGGGACAGTTCGAACCCGGTCAGATCACGGTGCTCAAGAAGAACCCGAACTACTGGGGCGGCGCACCGATCTTGGATGAAGTTCACATGATGAACTTCAACGACGAGGACGCGATGGTCAACGCTCTGCTGTCCTCCCAAGTTGATGCGGTCGGCCAGCTGCCCATGGCGCTCGTGGACGTGGTGGGAACCGACCCGCGCATCTTCACCGAGATGTCCGAAACCGGCGGTTGGTTGCCGTTCACGATGCGCGTGGACGTGGAGCCGTTCGATGACCCCCGGGTGCGCGAGGCGTTCAAGCTCGTGGTGGACCGTGAGCAGATGGTGGAGCAGGTTTTCTCCGGGCACGGCAACGTGGGGAACGACATGTACGCGCCGTTCGACCCCGGCACACCTGAGCTGCCGCAGCGAACTCGGGACATCGAGAAGGCCAAACAACTGTTGGCCGATGCAGGGTACCCGGACGGGCTGGACGTGGAAATGGTCACGGCACCCATCCAAGCCGGCGCCGTGGAATCCGCCCAGGTCTTCGCTGAGCAGGCCTCGGAAGCCGGGATCAACGTGAGCCTGCGCCGCGTGGACACCACCACGTTCTTCGGCGACGGCTACTTGCAGTACCCGTTCGCCCAAGATTTCTGGCTGACACGCAACTTCTTGCCCCAGACGGCCAATGGCACGCTTCCTGGTTCTCCGTTCAACGAGACGCACTGGGCGGATCCGGAATTCATCGAGCTCTACAACAAAGCGCGCGCCACGCTGGACGACGACGAACGCAACGAACTGATCGGTCAATTGCAGAAAATACTCCACGACGCCGGCGGCTACATCGTGTGGGGATTCTTCAACCAGGCCGATGCCTATCAGAACTATGTGGGGGGAACCATGACCTACCGCACGGGTATGCCGGTGAGCGGTTTCCAGTTCCGGCATCTGTGGATTGCACAGGAAAGCGAGTAACCCGTGGGACAAATGATTCTCAAACGCCTGGGCATCTCGGTCTTCGTGCTGCTGGCAGTGTCCGTGGTGGTGTTCGTCTTCACGCTCCTGCTGCCCGGTGATCCGGCGCAGGCGATCCTCGGCCAGCAGGCCACGCCGGAACGCCTCGCGGTGCTGCGTGAACAGCTGAACCTCAACGACCCTTGGTACGAGCGCTACTTCACCTGGCTGGGTGGCCTGTTGGTTGGCGACCTCGGTACCTCGGCCGCCACCGGCGGTTCGGTCAATGAGCTGCTGGGGCAAAAGGTCTCGGCTTCGATACTGCTGATGATCATTGCCGCAGTCATCTCCATCCCGGTGGGCATCCTGCTGGGCACCTGGTCCGCCATGCGCCGTGGCCGCACCACTGACCACACTCTGACCGGCATTTCGTTGGTCCTGGCAGCACTGCCCGAGTTCGTGATCGGTATTGCGCTGACTGCGCTGTTGTCCACCACGGTGTTCCAGCTCCTGCCCTCCGTGACCATGGCCGCGCCGGGAACCCGGGTGTGGGATTACCCGTTGCAGTTGGTTCTGCCCACGCTGACACTGGTGCTCGTGGTCGTTCCCTACATGATCCGAATGACCCGAGCCACCATGCTGGACGTGCTCGATTCCGGCTACGTGGAGATGGCCCGGCTCAAGGGCGTGCCCGAACGCCAGGTGATCATGAAGCATGCGCTGCCCCACGCGATCGGACCGGTCGCGCAGGTCGTGGCCATGCAGCTGGCCTGGTTGGCCGGCGGCATTGTGGTGGTCGAGTTCCTCTTCCGCTATCCCGGTCTGGGCCAGGCCATGGTGGACGCGGTGCAGATCCGTGACGTTCAGGTGGTCCAAGCACTGTCCATGATCATTGCCGCGTTCTACGTGGTCGTGAACCTCATTGCTGATGTGATCGGCATCCTGGCCAATCCCAAGCTGCGGACGGAGTCCTCCAAATGAGCGCGCAGAACCATCAACCGGTGACACCGGAAACTCCGGTCACCCAGCCCGCAGCAAGTTTTGAACCTGCGGAGTCCCGCGGGGACGCCCGTCCTGTTTCCTTCTTCCGCCGGTTCCTGTCCCAACCCGAGGCCAAGTTCGGCCTGGTGCTGACCGGCCTGGTGTTGTTGGTGGCCATCGCGGGTCCGTTCGTGGTTCCCGCGTGGACCGGTTACGGTCCTACCTCGTACGCGGGCAAACCGTTCCAGTACGACATCTTCGGCACGGACAATCTGGGCCGTGACGTACTCTCCCGGTTCCTTGAGGGCGGCTGGCGACTGCTGCTGTACTCGGCCCTGGCCACAGTGCTGGGCGTTGGGCTCGGCACCGTTCTCGGCATGCTCGCGGCGTTCCGCGGCGGCTGGATGGACTCGGCCATTATGCGCACCGGTGACGTGCTGCTGGCCATCCCGCAGCTGGTCTTCGCAATGCTCGCCATTACCGTGCTGGGCCCGCAGGGCTGGGTGCTCGTGGTGGTCATCGGCATCACCCACGCACCGCGCGTGGCCCGCGTGATTCGCTCGGCCACCTCCGGTGTGGTCGCGGAGGACTACGTACTGGCCTCGCAAATGTACGCCGTGCCCCAGTGGAAGATTCTGGGCCGGGACGTGGTCCCCAACATCATGGGCCCTCTCATGGTGGAGATGGGCTTGCGCATGACGTATTCGATCGGCGCCGTCGCCTCGCTGTCGTTCCTGGGATTGGGCATGCAGCCGCCCACCGCGGACTGGGGCCTGATGATCAACGAGAACCGCATTGCGCTTTCGCTCCAGCCATGGGGCGTGATCCTGCCGGTGATCGCGATCGCCATTCTTACCGTGGGCACCAACCTCATTGCCGACGCCGTGTCCGGCGCCTCAGCGGGCCGCACCACCGGTTCCGCGCGAAAGGACAAGTAAATGGTCAGCACAACTACCGTTCCCAAGGCCACGGTGGCCACGGCCATTTCCGTGCGCGACCTGTCCCTGGGTGTTCAAGGCGGGGACCTGATCCTCAAGGACGTCGATTTCGACCTCACGCCCGGGCGCATTCTGGCCCTGGTGGGTGAGTCCGGTTCTGGTAAGACCACTGCCGCGCTGGCATGCATGAACCATTTGCGCACCGGATTGGAACTGCGCGGTGGCTCCGTCCAGTTGCACGAAGGTGCGTCGCGGTTCTTCAACCAGAACATGGACCTGCTGACGCTGTCTGAGAAGCAGGTGCGTAAGCTGCGCGGCGGCACCATTGCGTACGTTCCTCAGGATCCCGCGCTCTCGCTCAATGGTGCGTTGCGCGTGGGGGAGCAGATCCACGAGGTGCTGCGCATCCACGAGTTCGGACGCAATGGTAGGGAACGCGAGGCTCGCGTGGCCGAGGTGCTCGAAGAAGTGGGCCTGCCCAGCACCAAGAAGTACCAGCGGCGCTACCCGCACCAACTTTCGGGCGGTCAGCAGCAACGCATCGGCATTGCGATGGCCTTCGCGTGCCGCCCCGCCGTGATCATCCTGGATGAGCCGACCACCGGTTTGGACGTGGCCACCCAGGACCTGGTCCTCAAGACCGTGTACCAGTTGACTACCAAGCACGATGTCGCCGGCCTCTACATCACTCACGACCTCGCCGTGGTCGCCCAGGTCGCCAACGACGTGGCGGTCATGCTCCGCGGCGAGATAGTGGAACGCGGTCCCGCCGAGAAGGTTCTTTACGATCCTGATCACGACTACACCAAGACACTTCTGGCCGCGGTGCCCGACCTCCAGGGTGAACGCGCCATGGGCGGCGGGCCTGCGGTGAGCCCCAGTGCCAAGGTGCGTGCGCCCTGGGACAACAGCCATGACGACGACGTCCCGGTCGCCAATAGCGGTCAGGTCGCAGATAGCGCGCGCGGCGCGAACGATGGCCGGGACAACGCTCGCGGTGTCGGCCAGCACGACGCCGCCCAGTCGGCTCACGGAGCATCCTCCGGTGCCACCGCGGTCGCGGCCGAACCCGCGCGATCTGACGAGGCATCGCGCGGTGGTGAGCGGGCGGCGTCGTCAACCGGCGATACGGCCCAGGTACATGACCGAGCGGCGTCGCCGACCGAAACGAAACCTGCCAATGAACCGTTGGTCGCCGTACGCGACCTGCGGCTGGCGTACGGACCGGCGGTGATTCTGGACGGCATCAATCTGGACCTGGTCGAGGGCCAGACCACCATGCTCTTGGGTGAATCCGGTTCGGGTAAGACCACGCTCTCGCGCAGCATTGCCGGCCTCAACGCCGCGTACACGGGCGAGGTGCTGCTGGAAGGCAACGTGCTCGCGAACGGAACGCGCAAGCGCAGTAACGAGGACCGCCGCCGGATTCAGTACATTTTCCAGTCGCCGTTCTCATCGCTGAACCCGCGTCGCAGCATTGGTGACTCGCTCGAAGTGCCGCTGGAAATGAGCGGCGGAATGTCCCGGAAGCAGCGGCGCGCCGCCGTGGCCGACGCGCTGGATGCGGTGCGGCTGGGGCGCAGCTACATCAACCGCAGGCCCGGTGAACTCTCCGGTGGTGAGCGGCAACGTGCGGCGGTGGCGCGAGCGCTGGTGAATGCGCCCTCGGTGCTGGTGTGTGATGAGATCACCTCCGCGCTGGACGTGTCCGTGCAGGCCTCGGTGATCGAGCTGCTGCGCGATCTGCAGCGCGAACGCGGGCTGGCCATGCTGTTCGTGACCCACAACATCGCGCTTGCGCGGCACGTGTCCCATAAACTCGCGGTGTTGGAGAAGGGTCGACTGGTTGATTACGGGCCCACGGACCACGTGCTGCGTAACCCGCAGCATGGCTACACCAAGTCGCTGTTGAAGCACGTACCCACGCTGAAGCGCGAGGGGGAAGGAACCGTCACCGAATGACCGCCGGAAGTGCACAGGAATTGATCGCCGAAACCCATCTGCCCGGCACCACAGGGCGGGTGATCCGGGAGATCTTCGAGCAGCATTTGAGGCAAACGTGCGGCGGCATGTCGTTCAGCGTGTACCGCGACGGGGAGCCGCTGGTTCGTTTGCACGGCGGTTCGCAGGAGCGGCGTTCGTCTCCTGATGATCCGGCGGAGACGCCGTGGACCGACGAGACCCTGGCCGTGATGTTCTCGGGAACCAAGGGGCTGGTGGCCACGCTGGCGGCCATGCTCGTGGACGACGGCGTCCTGGACGTGCACGCACCCGTGGCCGAGTACTGGCCGGAGTTCGCCGCCGCTGGCAAGGAAAACGTGACCGTGGCCCAGGTGCTCAACCACACGGTGGGGTTGATATACACGGATCCGGATCCCACGGACAGTTTCTTCGACCTGACCGCCCATTCCGAGATCCTGGCGCAGCAAAAGCCCGTGTGGGAGCCCGGTTCCAAGGTGGCCTATCACGCGGTGACGTTCGGCTACCTGGTGGAGGGCATCCTGGTTCGCATCACCGGCAAGCGAGCCGGCCAGCTGCTGGCGGAACGGATCGTGGAGCCGAACGGGCTGGATCTGTACCTGGGGCTGCCGGAAGGTCTGGAGTCTCGCGTGGCGCCTGTGTTCCGGGCCCCCGGCTACGCCATCAGCACGTTCCTCAAGGACCCCGAACGCCGCGCCATCGTGGACCGCATGTACGGCGATGCGCTGATGGGGGATGAGCTGCCCGCCAATTCGCCGGCGTTCCACGCGGCGGGGCTGGCGTCCGGAGGTGCGATCGGTGGGGCGGATTCGATTGCCCGGGCGTACTCGCTCGTGGAGTCCGGTTCTTTGGTGTCCGCGGAGACCCGTGAGTTGTTTACTCGGACCTGGTCCGAGGGACTGGACGCCGTCAACGACCGTCCTTTGCGCTTCGGTCTGGGCTACGAGCTGCAGGATCCCATCCACACCTACGGTCCCGTGGAGCGGGCTTACGGGCACTCCGGCGCGGGCGGTTGCCTGCACGGGGCGTGGCCGGACTACGGGATCGGGTTCTCGTTCCACACCAACGAGATGTTCGCGGAAAACGTGGACCGCCGCGCCAAGGACCTGTTGGGCGCACTGCGTAAAGCTTTGGAATCCTGAATTCTCCAAGCCCGGTCTCGATAGGGTGGTGATCATGACCACATCTCAGGAGAATTTTGTCCGGGCAGAAATCGTGGGCGGCACCGGAGTGCTCACGCTCACGCGCGAAAAGGCGCTCAACGCGCTGAGCCGTTCCATGTACCACCAGATCGCCGGAGCCCTTCAGGATTGGGCCAAGGACCCGGCCATCACGCAGGTGGTCATGCAGTCCACGCTCCCCAAGGCGCTGTGCGCCGGCGGTGACATCAAGGAAGTCCGCGAGGCAGCCCTGGATGGCCGCTCGGACGAGGTGGAGGACACCTTCGGCACCGAGTACGCCATGGACAACCTGATCGCTGAGTACCCCAAGCCGTACGTGGCCATGATGAACGGCATCGTGATGGGCGGCGGCATGGGCATCTCGGTGCACGGCTCGCACCGTATCGTCTCCGAAACCACTCTGATGGCCATGCCCGAAACCGCGATCGGTTTCTTCACGGACATCGGAGCCAGCCACTTCTTGCCGCGCGTCTCCCGCGAAACCGCCGACGGCGCTCGCGAGACGTCCCTGGAATTCGGCCGGTACCTGGGCTTGTCCGGTGCCCGCTTCAACGGTGCGGACGCCATTGCCCTGGGCCTGGCCGACACTTACATTTCCTCGTCCGATGCCGAGGCTTTCGTGGAGCTGACCATTTCCGACGGCGTGGACGCCGCCGTTGCCAAGTTCGGTCAGGAACCGCCGGCTTCCGAGATCATCACCAAATGGGACGAGATTCAGGAGACCTACGGCGGCGACTCGCTCGAGGCGATTGTCGAGCGCACCGGCAGCGACCTGGACGGCATGAGCCCCACCTCGCTGGTTCGTGTCTTCGAGCTGCTCAATGCGGGTGCCAAGGACGATAGCGTCCGCTCCTGCCTGGAACGCGAACTCAGCATGGCCACGGTTGCCGCGCAGTCTAAGGAATTCTTGGAGGGCGTGCGCGCCATGGTGGTCGACAAGGACAAGAACCCGCAGTGGTCCCCGGCCACCGTGGCAGAGGTGGACGCGGAGGAAGTTCGCCGGGTCGTGGAGCGCAAGATGGAGCTGCCGTTCTGAGCACGGCATCGTCTTCTCCGGCTGAGCCGGGAGTGAGCATCCGAACCGAGCAGCTGCAGATTCCGGTCGTCGGGGATTCCTCGGTGACCGGGACGCTGTGGTTGCCTTTGGATGAGCCGTCCGCCGCGCTGACGATTCACCCGGCCACCGCCACCCCCGAGCGTTTCTACCGTGGTCTGGCGGAGTACTTTGCCGCTCGGGGCTACGCGGTGGTGACGTACGACTTCCGTGGCACTGGCCGCTCCGGCAAGCCCAAGGATCATCCCGAGCTGCGGATGCGCGACTGGATGGCCCAGGATGTTCCGGCGGTGGCTTCGTGGGTTCGCTCGCGATTTGGAGACCTGCCCCAAGTGGCCATTGGTCACAGCGTGGGCGCCCATGCGCTCGCACTGGACTACGGCACCGAGGGCCTCGCCGGATTCGTGACCATCTCATCTCACGCCGGCGTCACCAACACCGTGCGCGGCACCGCCGAACGACGCCGCGTGGCAGCCGTGCTCCACGTGGCCGGTCCGGTGCTGTGTCGAGTGTTCGGCTACATGCCGGGGCGTCGAGCCGGGCTGGGCGAAGACATGCCTTCCGGCGCCATGCTCGAGTGGGGGAAGTGGGCGCGGAAACCGCATTACTTCTTCGATGACCCGACGATGGATGCTGTCTCGCGGGCCGCTAAGGTTTCTGTTCCCGTGCTTGCCGTTGGCGCGTCGGACGACCCCTGGGCCACGCCGGAGCAGATCGAGGAAATCACCGACCGCCTCACCGGAACCACCGTGGAGCGTAGGACGTTCACGCCGGGGGAGCTGGGCGTCACCTCGCTGGGACACCACGGTCTGGTGCGCCGCTCGACCGGGCGCAATGCGTGGCCGGCGCTGGAGAGGTGGCTGAGCGGCGTCGTTGAGCGCGGCGCGAGTATTTAGCTCAGAGGCGGCAGTCTCTTAGACCCGGTTCGCGCCTCGATGGTCTCCTAGAATTCTGTGTAGAAAAATGTGTATATTTGGGACATGAGTACTTTGTCGATTTCCGATGCGTCGCGTGCCGGCGTATCTGCTTTGGTGTCATCAGCTGAACAAGGCCACGACGTCGCTTTGGCGCGGCACGGGAGAGTTGTGGCAGAGGTGGTCTCTGCGGACGAGATGGACGGGCTTCGACGGGATCGGGATACTCTCCGCGATGCGGCGTTGGTCATGGCACGCTTCGCCACGGATTCAGGAGTTAGAACGGACCTGGATCAGGCTATGAAGGCTTTTGGCTTTACTCGCGAAGAACTCGAAGCAGAGCTAGCTGGTGAAATCGGTTCAACACGGTCGTGAATCTTCCAGATTCACACTGCGTGGTACGGCTGACAGAAGACGCAGTCAGTGATCTGTTCCGCTTGAAGAAGAAGGATCCATCCATCCTTCGTGCAGTCTTCAAGAAGATGCTCCTGTTGGAGCGCTCGCCACTGGCAGGGGAACCTCTACTTGGCGCTTTGGTGGGTTTTCGAAAACTTGTAGTCGGTGACCGGCACTACAGGATTGTGTGGCGAGTCAAGGAAGAGCCCGGCGGACCAACGGTTCTCGAAATTTCGGAAGTTTGGGCGGTAGGAGTCCGCTCGGATTCCGAGGTCTACGAAGAAATGAAGGGCCGGATCGCCAAACTTCGTTCTAACGGCGGGCCAGAGATAAAGCCCCTGGCGGACGTCATTAGTGGGATGGGGCGACTTTTCCAGGACATCTCGGTGAATGAGGAACCCCCACCGCCCAGTTCATTGCCTGAGTGGCTCAGGCGCGCACTCAGTGAAGAACTGAACCTGAGTGCCGAGGAGATTGAAGAGTTGTCTGAATCTGAAGCCAAGCAACTCATCATGGCTAAATGGAGCGACCAGGGGTCCTAAGTCCGAGGGCTAGAAGTGGGGGCTTGCTCACCGTGGTGAGCAACCCCCATTTCTACTGTCTGACCTAGCCCAGCGGCGACGGCGTCTTGGAGGTGTCCGGGGTCAACGGGTCGGAGCCCACGGAACCGCGCACGCGGGCAATGAACGCCATGAGGTGGTAAATCACCAGGGTCGCGGCGGTGCCCAGGGCGATGCCCGCGAAGTCCAGACCGAATACCGACCACGTGTAGTCGGCGATGCCCACGATCATGGCAACGGCCGCGGTGGTGAGGTTGACGGGGTTGGAGAAGTCCACGCGGTTCTGGACCCAGATGCGCACGCCCAGCATGCCGATCATGCCGTACAGCACCGTGGCCGCGCCGCCCAGGACACCCTGGGGAACGGTTGCAACGGCTGCGCCGAACACGGGCATAACGCTCAGCAGGATCGCGACGATCGCGGCGACCCAGTACGCGGCGGTGGAGTAGACACGGGTGGCGGCCATGACTCCGATGTTCTCCGCGTACGTGGTGGTACCGGAGCCACCGCCGGAGCCGGCGATGATGGTGGCCAGGCCGTCGGCCATGATGGCGCGGCCGGCGTAGGGGTCCAGGTCGTCGCCGGTCATGAGCGCTACGGACTTCACGTGCCCGATGTTCTCGGCCACGAGCACCAGGATCACGGGGATGAAGAGCCCGGCCAGGCTCAGGTGGAACTCGGGGGTGTGGAATTGGGGGAGTCCGAACAGGCCCTGTTCCTGCCACGCGGCGTTGATGGCGGTGAAATCGACCTCGCCGCGGACCACGGCGGTGATGTAGCCGATGGCCACGCCCAACAGGATGGACAGGCGGCCGATCAGACCGCGAAACAGCACGGAGATCAGGATGATGGAGCCCAGGGTCACCATGGCGGTGACCGGGGCTTCCATGAAGTTCGCCTTGGCCGAGGGTGCCAGATTGAAGCCGATCAGCGCCACGATGGTGCCCGTGACCAGTGGCGGCATCAGCTTCTGCAGCCACCCGGTGCCGGCCAGCTGCACGATCAGGCCGATGATCGCCAACGCGATGCCGGCCATGACCACACCACCGAGCGCGCCACCGGGGCCGTACTGGTTCATGGCCGCGGAGATCGGGGCGATGAACGCGAACGACGAGCCCAGGTATGAGGGCACACGTCCCGCGGTCAGGATCAGGAACAGGATGGTTCCGATGCCCGAGAAGAACAGCGTGGTGGCCGGTGGAAATCCGGTCAGCAGCGGCACCAGGAACGTCGCGCCGAACATGGCCACCACGTGCTGGGCGCCGATCGAGATCGTTCGGGGCCACACGAGCCGCTCGCGCGGGGTGACGACGTCGCCGGGGGCCACGGTGCGTCCGTCCCCGTGGAGGCGCCAGCCCAACCCGAGGCGTTCCGCGAGACCGGGGGCAGCGGCGTCGTTAGTGGGGGGAGTGGACGGTGACGAACTCATGAAGGCTCCTAGACAGCGGCGCGTGGCGTCTGACGGGCGGCCGGGAAATGAGTACCGCCCGCCAAATTCTAATCCGGGGCGACCGGTACCCTGGACACGTGCAACCCGCAGAGCTCAGTTCTTCCACGCAGGACTACCTGAAGACCATTTGGCAGTTGGGCGAGTGGTCGCCGGACAAGGTCACCACCACGACCCTGGCCGCGCGCATGGGGCTGGCGGCGTCCACGGTGTCCGAGGCGCTCAAGAAGCTCACGGCGCAGGGCATGGTGACGCGTCCGTCCTACGGAGTGGTCGAGCTGACCGATGAGGGCCGCTCGGTGGCGGTCACCATGGTGCGGCGGCATCGGCTGCTGGAGACGTTCCTGACCACCAAGCTCGGATACGCGTGGGATGAGGTGCACGATGAGGCCGAGGTGCTTGAGCACGCCGTCTCGGAGAAGTTCTTAGACCGGATCGATGCGCTGCTGGGGCATCCGTCCGCTGATCCGCACGGGGATGTGATTCCTTCGCCGAGTGGGGTGATCGCCGCACCCACGGCTGTGCAACTGGTGGATGTGCTGGAGCCGGTGGCCGTTGACGTGGTGCGGGTGTCCGATGATGATCCTGCGACCTTGCGCTATCTGGCCGGGGTTGGCGTGGTGCCGGGTACGCGGTTGCGGGTGTTGCCGGATTCGGGGTCGCCGGGGATGGTTGCGGTGTCGGTGGTTGGGACTGCGGCCGCTGTTGTTGCCGCGGGCGCGCATGGCCGTGTTGCGGGGGGCGGTGACGGTGCTGGTGATGTTCCCGCTGCTGCGCCCACCCTTGCCGATCCGCAGTCCGTGGTCAGCATGGGCGTTCTCGCGGCGGAAGCGGTGTGGGTGACGCGGGTTTAATTGTTCGCGCCGAGATCTGAGTCAGCTTTAAGCCACTGCCAAATCTGAGGCACGAAAAAGCCACCTGGACCGCGTCCAAGTGGCTTTTTGATGACTGAGGGCTTTCGCGCCAGCGGGCCCCCTGGACGAGTTGGTGGGGGAGCGGTGGCCCCGACATCCCAGTCATCAGAAGTGCATTTTTGGGCCGCTCAGGTGCATCTTTACGGACTGGAATGTTCATCACTCAGAAGTCTCTGCTGGTTGCGGCATCACTGCGGGGGTTAATCTTCTTCAGGTGAGTCCGGCGGGCCAACCGAATCACGGGTCGCACGAGCATCAAGAGACTTCCCACGACGAACAACCACGTGGCGATGGTCATGGTCGCCTCAGAGAAGAACAAGAACGAGCCGATCACGAAGATCACACCGATCAGAATGTCGTTGCAGATCGACGCGATCTCATAGCGGTCCCTGATGATGAGCTCGTGATGGCCGACTTCAACTTTGACGGTGGTGCCCGAGGTCTGCGTATTCATGTCTTCCATCGTGCCGGTGCGGAGGGGGCTCGATCAAAATAAGCGTGTGGCTCACATCTCGGCCCATTCCGTGGTGCTCACCTATTGTTGATTGTTAATGAACTGAGCAATCAAGGGGAGAGCTATGACGTCTGTGTCGGATCTGATCGAGCACGGGTTGCTAAAGCCTGGGGACGAGCTCAGATCTACGAGCCCATCATGGCCGGCGACTGCGGCACTGAACGCTGATGGCAGCATCAGCCTGGACGGGACTTCATATAAGACTCTGTCTGGTGCAGGAAAAGTGGTCTGCCAAGGGCGTTCTATCAACGGGTGGGACTTCTGGGCGGTCGTACGTGACGGAAGAACGACCCCGCTCACTGACATCCGTGCCCGGTACCTCAACGACTTGCCCACGCCAGCGAAACAGACATCCGCCTCTGATGCGAATCAGGCGAATGGGCTCACCTCATCCTCGCAGCCGATTGCGTCTGCGCTTGTGACCCATGAAGTCACAACTGAGCGAGCGCTAGCCGAACCCGAGGAGACAGACGAGGTAACCGAGTCAGCGGGTCTGATCTCCGCCTTCGGAATGTTCTGGAATCGGAACCAGGTGGACTGGAAAAAGGGTAGGAACGTCAAGATACTGGGGCACCAAGCTGGTGAAGAATCGTCGGTGAATGTGGCCAGCCAGATCGGCGTTTACCTACTCCACGACGGAGCCCGGACCATTTATGTGGGCCGAGTGTCAGCGCCGCGATTAGGCGTACGGCTGTGGGAACACACCAAAGACCGGTTGTCTGGACGATGGGACAGGTTCTCCTGGTTCGGACTCAGACCAGTACTGAGCGATGGCAAGCTGGGCGACCCGGCCGAGAACTTTGGCACCGATCTCGTCGTTGCCACGATGGAGGCTTTGTTGATCGAGGGGTTGGAACCTCCGCAGAACCGTCGGCAAGGAGATGCGATGGTCGGCCAGGAGTACCAGCAGTCTGTTGATCATGAGTTGAAGGAACAGGCCGCGATGCAAACCCTGTTGCGGAAACTCATGCAGTAACGCAACTTCTCGGAGATGCCCTCGGCGACTGCAAGTGACTAGTAAATTCAACGGAAGAAACTTGCCGGTAGCTTGCCCCGATTCTCGTGCGCGCGCATGAATAATGGGCACCATGACCCAGGACGCATTCGGACAGCTGCTCGATACCTTGTACTACGGTTCCTTGGACAAGCGAGACCGGGGAACCAAGTTCGAGCGACTGATGCGTTCCTACCTGCTCGCTGACCGCGCATATTCGTTCAGCAATGTCTGGCTGTGGAATGAGTACCCAGACAAGGGGAACCGCACTGATACCGGCGTGGATCTGGTGGGTGTGCGTGCTGGCACCGGCGAGAAGGTTGCCATTCAGTGCAAGTTCCAGGACCCGAACGAGAAGATCTCCAAGGGCGCGATCGACAGCTTTATTTCGGCCTCCGCCACTGGTGAGTTCGCGGAGCGGATGCTGGTTTCCACTTCGCTTGAGGAGATGGGCAAGAACGCTCGTCAGACTATCGACCGGCTCGATCCGCCCATGATCACGCTGGGTCTGGAGCAGCTGGCGGATGCCCCCATCGATTGGTCGCAGTTCAGTCTGGACCAACCGGATCACATGGTCCGCACGGACGACAAGAAGTCTCCTCGGCCCCATCAGATCAAGGCCATGGCGGATGTTGCCGCCGGCTTCACCGATCATGACCGTGGCAAGCTCATCATGGCGTGCGGCACGGGCAAGACCTATACGTCACTGCAGATCATGCAGGAGCAGACAGCTTCGGATGCCACGGTGCTATTCCTAGTTCCGTCCATCTCGCTGCTATCTCAGACCCTGACCGAGTGGAAGCGCGATGCTTCGGAGGACTTCCGAGCTTTCGCGGTGTGCTCTGATGTCAAGGTCGGCAAGAGCACGGATGACGACATTTCCGCAACGGACTTGGTCATTCCCGCAACCACTAATGCGGAACGACTTATGGTGCAGTTGAATATCGCACCAAACTTTGCGGGTCGCACCGTGGTCTTCTCCACGTATCAGTCCATCGACGTGTTGTCCCAAGCGCAAGAACAGGGATTCCCTGACTTCGATCTGATCATCTGCGATGAAGCTCATCGCACCACCGGTGCCACGTTGGCCGGTGCGGCCGAATCGGCATTCGTTCGTGTCCATGATCAGGGCTTCATTCACGGCGCCAAGCGGCTCTACATGACGGCCACCCCGCGCGTTTTCGACGAAAGCACTAAGCGCAAGGCGGATGAGAACTCCGTGGTCGTGGCGTCAATGGACGACGAAAACTTGTTCGGCCCGGAGTTCCACCGGTTGGGTTTTGGCGAGGCTGTGGAAGCCGGCCTCCTCACGGATTACAAGGTCCTGGTTTTGGCCGTGGACGAAGGTTCCATTACGCGCCAGTTCCAGGATCTACTCACTGATGAGGACGGGCAGCTCAACATTGACGACGTCGCTCGAATGGTGGGGTGTTGGAAGGGCTTGTCCACGCGCGGCACCGACCGCGATCGCGGGGAGACCGACGACGACGCCGCGCCGAGCGGCGTCGTCGAACCCATGAACCGTGCGGTTGCGTTCGCTGCGAATATCCGGGAATCGCAGCGGGTCGCGCGCATGTTTGAGCGTGTGAGCGAGCAGCTAACCGAGGAGAACCCCGAAGACTTGCTATTGCGCGCCGAACATGTGGACGGCGGCATGAACGTAGCGCAACGTAGCGGAAAGCTTCGTTGGCTCGAATCCGACATCGAGCAGGGCGAATGCCGGATCCTAACCAACGCTCGTTGTCTGTCTGAGGGTGTGGATGTCCCCAACTTGGACGCAGTGCTGTTCCTGAACCCGCGTAATTCGCAGGTGGACGTGGTGCAGTCTGTGGGCCGTGTGATGCGCCGCGCGAAGAACAAGCAGTACGGATACATCATCTTGCCGGTGGGAATCCCCGCTGGCGTGACTCCAGAGGTGGCGCTCAAGGACAACAAGAAGTACAAGGTCATCTGGTCCGTGCTGAACGCATTGCGCTCCCACGATGACCGCTTCGAAGCTATGGTCAACAAGATCGATCTCAACCAGAACCGTGACGATCGCCTCGACGTGATCCCTGTGACGGTGGACGACGATTCTGTGGTGCGGGTCCCGGGCCCCGAGCAAATGGCGCTGGAACTGGATTTCGGCAATGCGCAGGATTGGCGAGATGCGATCTACGCCAAGATCGTCCAGAAGGTGGGGGACCGGGAGTACTGGGAAAACTGGTCCAACACCATCGCCGAAGTTGCGGCCAAGCACACTGATCGAATCTCGGCATTGGTGCGTCAGAATCCAACGCCTGAGGTGGCCCGCGAGTTCGAGCGATTCGTGACGGCGCTGAAAGCCAACCTCAACGACGGTATCTCCGGGACCGATGCCATCTCGATGTTGTCTCAGCACCTCATCACCAAGCCCGTGTTCGATGCCCTGTTCGATGGCTATGACTTCGCCGCGAACAATCCGGTATCCCAGGTGATGCAGAAGATGATCGACACTTTGGAGGGCAACAACCTGGACTCCGAGACCTCCTCCCTGGAGGGGTTCTACGCGAGCGTTCGACGGCGCGCCACGGGCATCGACAACGCCGCAGGTAAACAGCAGATCATCACCGAGCTGTACGAGAACTTCTTCACCAAGGCGTTCCCTAAGCAGGCCGATGCCATGGGGATTGTCTACACGCCCGTGGAGATCGTGGATTTCATTCTGCGGTCAGTGGATGAACTGGCCCGCAGGCACTTTGGGGCGGGGATCACGGATCAGGGCGTGCATGTGCTCGATCCCTTCACAGGGACGGGCACGTTCATCGTGAGGCTGATCCAGTCTGGGATCATCAGCCCGCACGATCTGGCCAGAAAGTATGCCGAAGAGCTGCATGCCAATGAAATCATGTTGCTGGCTTACTACATTGCCGCGATCAACATAGAAGCCACGTATCACGGGGTTCAGGGCGGCTATTACGTGCCGTTCGAGGGGATCGTGCTTGGCGACACGTTCCAAATGACCGAGGACAAGGACGTCATCGACTCGGACGTGTTTGTGAGCAATAACCGCCGAGCTCGGAAGCAGCTCGACGCCGACATCCGGGTGGTCGTGGGTAACCCGCCCTATTCGGTGGGGCAGACCAGCGCGAATGACAACAACGCCAACCTGGCTTATCCGACTCTTGATGGACGAATTCGGGATACCTACGCCAAGCTCGGTAGCGGTCAGAACAAGAACAGCCTTTATGACTCTTATGTTCGCGCGATCCGCTGGGGATCTGACCGGATCGGTGACCGCGGGATTCTCGCGTACGTCACCAACGGTGGATACATCGACGGCAACTCCGCCGACGGGATTCGAAAGTCGTTGGTCAAGGACTTTGACCATTTGTATGTTTTCAATACTCGCGGAAATGCGCGCGGTGCCGGCGACCTACGCAAGAGGGAAGCGGGCAACGTATTTGGTGGAGGCAGCCGTACTACCGTTGCCGTCCTGCTCGCCATCAAGGACCCCGCGCACACCGGAGCCTGCGAACTGCACTATCGCGATATCGGTGACTACCTCTCGCGCGAACAGAAGCTTAAGATCATTGAAACGGCCAACCTGACCGGTGAAGGGTGGCAGGAGCTCGACCCCAATGACAAGGGCGAGTGGCTCAACCAGTCCTCTGGCGAGTTTCAGAATTTCGCACCGCTGGGTGACAAGGGTAAGAATCCGGAGGTCAATCGGATCCTTAAGACTTTTACGCGCGGGTTGGAGACCGGCAGAGATGCGTGGGTTTACAACTATTCGGCTCCGAGGCTTTCTGAAAATGTTGAGCGAATGACTGAGTCCTATGACGACGCCAGACAGTCGTATACGTACTCCAATCGTGGCTCCGGGAATGAAAAAGACGTGGCGGAATGGTTACAACTTAATACCGAGTTTGCGGACCAGTCCCGCTTGTCCTGGTCGCGATCTTTGCGGCAACTCGCAGCTAAAAATCGACGACTCGAGCCAGCACCTGAAGGATATAGAGTGAGTGTCTACAGGCCGTTCTCTAAACAGAACGTGTACTTCGGCCTAGGATACAACCACGAACGCAGTCAACTGCCCCGTATGTTCCCGACCCCGCGGCACGAGAACTACGGATTCTATCTCCACGGAATTAATCCCGGACAGCCATTCGCTTTATTGGCCACGGATGAAATCCCCTGTCTGGACTTCTTCGGTAAGGCGGGTCAGTTTTTCTCCCGCTACACCTATGAGTTGGTAGACCAAGTAGCCGCAACCCGCGGAGAATTGGATCTGGGCCTAGAAGGTAGCGAGAGCGACGTCGTCATGGACGGGTATCGACAGATCGACAATGTGAGTGACGATGCGTTGGCGCGCTATCGTGAGGCCTTCGGCCAGGGAGTGACTAAGGACGACATCTTTGTCAGTGTGTACGCGCAGCTGCACCATCCGTTATATCGAGAAAAGTATGCAGCGGACCTCCAACGGCAGTTGCCTCGGATCCCACTGCCCGGTTCGACTGAGGCGTTCCATGCGTACGCGGACGCAGGGCACAAACTCATGGATCTGCATATCAACTACGAATCGGCCGACCCGTACCCGCTGACCGAGTCGCACAGCACCGGCAATGAATCGGACCCTGGATATTACCGAGTATCCAAGCTGCGCTGGGGTGGAACTGGCAAGTCAAAAGACCGTTCAACCATTCTCTACAACGGTAATGTCACCGTTAGCGGCATTCCGGACGAGGCCCACAAGTACATGCTGGGATCACGCTCGTCCCTGGAATGGATTATCGACCGCTACCAGGTGAAGACGGACAAGGCATCGGGCATCGTCAACGACCCCAATGCCTGGGCCACCGAGCACAATGAACCCCGTTACATCGTGGACCTCATCAAGCGAGTCACCACGGTGAGTGTCGAGACTATGCGCATCGTAGAGGCCCTCCCGTCTGTCGACCTCTAATCGCGAGGCGTTGTTCAGCTGCTTCTTATGCATGTCTGACGGTGGTGCAATGCTCACCTTGATGTGAAGGAGGTGAGCAGCAAATGGGTAAGAGCAAGGGCGGTTCTTTTAAGAGCGCCAAAACGGGCAAGTTCGTAACTGCGAAGCACGCGAAGTCGAGTCCGAGCACGACCTACAAGCTCGGTAAGAAGGGCAAGTAGGAATTGACGACTGATCCTGGGCGATGAGTATGCATCGCCCAGGATCGTCAGTCAGCTTTATCTGAAGTCTGTTTCTTCAATTTTGTCTTCTGCGCGTCAATGTGAAAGAAGTCCCTACCCAATCACCGAATCCACCAGCGCCTTGGCTTCCTTCTGCACGTGTGCGAGGTGCTCGGATCCCTTGAAGGACTCGGCGTAGATCTTGTAGACGTCCTCGGTGCCGGACGGACGGGCGGCGAACCACGCGTTCTCCGTGGCGACCTTCAAGCCGCCGATGGCGGCACCGTTGCCCGGAGCCTCCGTGAGCTTCGCGATGATCGGCTCACCGGCCAGGGTGTCCGTGGTGACCTGCTCGGCCGAAAGCTTCTTCAAGGCGGCCTTCTGCTCGCGGTTGGCCGGTGCATCAATGCGTTCGTACACCGGATCGCCGAACTCCTCGGTTAGCTCCGCGTAACGCTGCGACGGCGTTTTGCCGGTGCGGGCGGTGATCTCCGCGGCCAGTAGGGCCAAGATGATGCCGTCCTTGTCGGTCGTCCAGGTGGAGCCGTCCATGCGCAGGAACGATGCGCCCGCAGACTCCTCACCTCCGAAACCGATGGAACCGTCAATCAGCCCCGGCACGAACCACTTGAAGCCCACGGGGACCTCGTCCAACCGCCGGCCCAGTGAGTCAGCCACGCGGTCAATGATCGACGAGGAAACCAGCGTCTTCCCCACGCCCGCATCTGACGACCAGCCCGAGCGGTTGCGGTACAAGTAATCGATCGCCACGGCCAGGTAGTGGTTCGGGTTCATGAGCCCGGCATCCGGGGTCACGATGCCGTGCCGGTCGGTGTCCGCGTCATTGCCGGTTGCGATGTCGTATTTATCGCGGTTGCCAATCAATGAGGCCATGGCGTTGGGGGAGGAGCAGTCCATCCGGATCTTCTCGTCCCAGTCCAGCGTCATGAACGCCCACTGCGGGTCCACCTCCGGGTTCACCACGGTGAGGTTCAGCCCGAAACGCTTACTGATCTCTTCCCAGTACGCCACGGAGGCGGAACCCATGGGATCCGCGCCGATGTGCAGACCGGATTCCGCAATCACATCCAGATCGATGATCGAGGGCAGATCCGAGACATAGGAGTCCAGGAAGTCGAAGGTGCCGGTGGTCGCTGCGACCCGAGCGGCGTCGTTCGAGACGCGCTTCACGCCGTCGAGCCCGGCCTCCATGAGTTCGTTGGCGCGCGCGGCGATCCACTCGGTGGCGTCCGAATCGGCGGGGCCGCCGTGCGGAGGGTTGTACTTGAAGCCGCCGTCGGACGGCGGGTTGTGGGAGGGCGTGATGACGATGCCGTCCGCCTGCTCGGCCGCGCCGGACGCGTTGTACTTGATGATCGCGTGGGACAGCGCCGGGGTGGGTGTGAAGCCCTCGCGCGAATCCAGCAGCACGTTCACCCCATTGGCGGCGAGCACCTCGAGCGCGGTGTCCTGCGCCGGCCCGGACAGCGCGTGCGTGTCCTTGCCCATGAACAGCGGGCCGGCAATGCCCTGCCCCGCGCGATACTCCACAATCGCCTGCGTGATGGCCGCAATATGTGTGTCGTTGAACGAGGTCTTGAGCGATGATCCACGGTGCCCGGACGTACCGAACGCCACTCGCTGATCGGGATCACCGGCGTCAGGCACGCGGTCGAAATACGCCGCGATCAGCTCGTCGATGTTCACAAGGTCACTGGGTTGGGCTTCGGTGCCCGCACGGTTCGCCATACCCCAAACCTACTCTGGAAACCCGCGCTCGTCAGTGACGCGACGCAATGTTCCGTTCGATTGCACTCACGCGGCCCGCGGGTCCGTGGGCGGGTTCAGCTGCGCGGCCAGGGAGAGCAGCCACGCCTCCGACGACGCCGCTCCCACCAGTTGCACACCCATCGGCACCTTGCCGGGGTAGTCACCGGATTCCGGCTGTGTCCACACGGTGGGAACAGTGATGGCCGGTAGCCCCACCACGTTGATGAACGAGGTGTAGGGGGTGTACTGGCACTGCCGCTCGTAGTCGCGTTCTGCGCTGCGAGGATCGGCCATGTCGTAGCCCTCGAAGTACCAATCAATGGGCCGCGGCGGCATGGCCAGGGCGGGCGTGAGAATCATGTCGTACTGGGCATATTGAGCGATAGTGTCGGCCTCGAACACGCGAATCGCGCTCACGGCGTCCGCCAACTCCACGGCAGAGCGGTTCAACGCGGCTTCTCGAAAGTGCCGCGCCAGGCCGGTCAGTTGCAACTCTTGCCCGTCGGCCAAGGGGATCTGACCCACGGCGGTCGTCCACAATTTGAAGAAGTTCTCCGCATAACCGGGCAGGTAGTTGATCTGCGCTTCCTCGACCTCGTGCCCCAGCGCCTGCAACTGGCGGACGCCCTCGGACAGAGCGAGCTCTGCTTCGGGGGAGACCGAGATGTCGTAGGTGCCCTCGAACGGGGATGCCGTACTCACGCCAATCCGTAACGGACGATCTCCCCATGGAGCATCCCCGGCCAGCGCGCGGCTCACCACGGATGTGAACGACCGTTCCGGCACTGCTTTCACGGGCCGATTGATGGCGGTGTGTCCCGGGGTGGAGGACAGCACATCCATGAGTAGGGCGGCGTCCAAGGCGGTGCGCGTGATGGGGCCGTTGACGCCCAACTGCCCCACGTTGTTCAGTGCATCGCTGCTCGGGACCCGCCCACGGTTCGGTTTGAGCCCGATCAATCCACACGCCGCGGCAGGAATTCGCACCGAACCGCCGCCGTCCGAACCGATCGCCCCCGCCAGCATCCCGGAGGCCACAGCCGCCGCCTGGCCACCAGAGGAGCCTCCGGGGCTGTGTTCCGGCGAGTGGGGATTGCGCGCCGGCGGAAATATTCTGTTCTCGGAATAACAATTGAGCAGGAACTCCGGGACTTGTGTCTTGCCCACCATCACGGCGCCGGCTGCCTCAAGGGTTTGCGCGAGAGGGTCAGAGTCGGCAGCGATCGGGAACTCGCCGTTCTCGTCCTGGTTGATCAGGGTTCCGAAGGTCGTGGGCATCCCCGCAACTTCGTGCCCGTCCTTCAACGCCGTGGGTACACCCAGAAGCGCTGGCAATTCTGCTTCAGCGGACGGGTCCGACGCCGCCTCGGCCAGTTGTTCGTCCGCCTCTCGGGCCCGCTTCAGAGCAACTTGACGATCCACGTGAATGAACGCGCCCAGGGTGTCATTGAGCTCTTCGATGCGGTCGAGCGAGGACTTCACGGTGTCCTCGCTGGTGACCTGACCGTTGCGCAGTGCCAGAACAGTCTCGGTGAGTGACGGATAGTGCTCCACGATGGTCCTCCGGGCTCGGAATGAAGTGGTATACGGCGGGTTAGTCCCACCATCCCACATCGACCGTGAGGGTTTAAGGTTCCCTATCCCGCATTTCCGGCCGAAAACAAGGCATAGGGAACCCTATTCCACGGAAGTGACACCGGAAGACGAAGACCATGGAGCCGCAACCGCGGAAGGTGGCGGGGCGGCGTCGTCGTCGTCGTCCGTAGTGGCGTCAAGGTTGGCCAGGAACGCAGGAACGCAAGAAACGCAGAAACCCATAAATGCGAACGGGCGGCCACCGGAAACCGGTGACCGCCCGTCGAAAAGCGCTACGTGATCAGTTCAGATCAGGCGCCAGCCTCTTCAATGGCCTTGACGAACACGCGCAGGCCGTCGCGCAGCAGGTCGAAGTCGATGACCAGCGGCGGCAGCAAACGCACGTTGTTGCCGAAGGTACCGCAGGTCAGGATGACAACACCCTGCTCGAGGCACTTAGCGGCAATCTGCTTGGCAGCGTCAGCGTTGGGCTTCTTGGAACCCGGCTCCACGAATTCGAGCGCCATCATGGCGCCGCGACCGCGCAGCTCGCCCACGATGGGGGAGGACTCGGCCAGGTCGCCCAGCTCTTCCTTGATGATCTTCTCGATCTCCAAGGCGCGCTCGTTGAGGCCCCACTCTTCGATGGTCTCAATGGCGCCCAGGGCTGCTGCACAGGCGACGGGGTTACCGCCGTAGGTGCCACCCAGGCCGCCGCCGTGCACGGAGTTCATGATCTCCGCACGGCCCACCACACCGGACAGCGGCATACCGCCGGCGATGCCCTTGGCGAAGGTCACCAGGTCGGGCTCGATGCCCTCCCACTCGGAGGAGAACCACTTGCCGGTGCGAGCGATGCCGGCCTGGACCTCGTCAGCCACGAACACAGCGCCGTTGTCCTGGCACCACTTGGTCAGCGTGGGCAGGAAGCCCTCGGCGGGGACGATGAAGCCACCCTCGCCCTGAATGGGCTCGATGACCACTGCGGCAACGTTCTCTGCACCGACCTGCTTCTCGATCAGGAGCAGCGCGCGCTCGGCGGCTTCCTGACCGGTCATGCCGTCAGCATCACGGAACGGGTAGGACATGGGAACGCGGTACACGTCAGAAGCGAACGGACCGAAACCCTGCTTGTAGGGCATGACCTTGGAGGTCATGGCCAGCGTCAGGTTGGTGCGGCCGTGGTACGCGTGATCGAAGACGACCACTGCGCTGCGCTTGGTGTAGGTGCGAGCGATCTTGACCGCGTTCTCCACTGCCTCGGAACCCGAGTTGAACAGGGCCGCACGCTTGTCGAAGGAACCCGGGGTCAGCTCGGCGATCTTCTCGCCAACCGCCACGTAGCCCTCGTACGGGGTGACCATGAAGCACGTGTGGGTGAACTTCTCCACGGCTTCCTTGACCTTCTCCACGACCTTGGGAGCGGATGCGCCCACGGAGGTCACGGCGATGCCGGAGCCCAGGTCGATCAGCTGGTTGCCGTCGGCATCCAGGATCACGCCGCCGTCCAGCTTGTCCGCGTACACGGGGACGGAGGACGCCACACCGGAAGCGAGCGCGTTACTGCGGCGCTCTGCCAGCTCAACGGACTTGGGGCCCGGGATGCTGGTCTTCAGGTCACGCTTCTGCTCAAGCGTGTATTCGATTTCAGCCATAGTTGTCTGATTGTCCTTTCGAAGGGTGAAAAATTAGGTGTGGATCAGGCCCACGGGGAGGGCAGGCCCATGTACTGAGTGGTGGTGTACTCGGCAATGCCCTCGGCGCCGCCCTCACGGCCCAGACCGGACTCCTTGACGCCACCGAACGGAGCGGCGGCGTTCGAGATCACGCCGACGTTCATGCCCAACAGGCCATACTCGATGCGGTCGCCGATGCGCAGCGCACGCGAGATGTCATTGGTGTACACGTAGGAGGCCAAGCCGTACTCGGTGGAGTTGGCCAGACGCACGGCGTCGTCCTCGTCCTTGAAGGTGATGACCGGAGCCACGGGGCCGAAGATCTCTTCCGTGAACACGCGGCAGTCCTCGGTCACACCGGTGATCAGGGTCGGCTCGAAGAAGTAGCCGTTGCCGTCCACAGCCTTGCCGCCCACGCTGATGGTCGCGCCCTTTTCCTTGGCGTCTTCCACAAGCTCGACGACGCCGTCGCGCGCCTTCTTCTCGACGAGCGGGCCCACATCGGTGCCTTCGTCCATACCGTTACCGGTCTTGAGCGCGCCGAGCTTCTCACCGAACTTCTTGGAGAACTCCTCAGCCACGGACTCGTGCACCAGGAAGCGGTTGGCCGCGGTGCAGGCCTCGCCCATGTTGCGCATCTTGGCGGCCATGGCACCCTCGACAGCCTTGTCCAGGTCTGCGTCCTCGAACACGATGAACGGGCCGTTGCCACCCAGTTCCATGGAGGTACGCAGCACGCGGTCCGCAGCGGTCTTCATGAGCTGCTTGCCCACGGGGGTGGAACCGGTGAAGGAGACCTTGCGCAGGCGCGGGTCGTCCATGATGGGGCCGGAAACCTTGGAGGCGGAGGCCGAGCACACTACGTTGAGAACACCCGCGGGGATACCCGCCTCGATCATCAACTTGGCAAAGTACTGCGAGGTCAGCGGGGTGAGGCGCGCAGGCTTGAGGATCATGGTGCAGCCTGCGGCCACGGCGGGAGCAACCTTGCGGGTTGCCATGGCCAGTGGGAAGTTCCACGGGGTGATCAACAGGCACGGGCCAACCGGCTTGTGGGTCACAATCATCTTGAGGTTGCCCTCGGGGGTGTCCGCGTAGCGGCCGTAGTGGCGGGGTGCTTCCTCCGAGAACCAGCGCATGAACTGGTTGCCGTAGACAACTTCACCCTGCGATTCCTTGAGCGGCTTACCCATTTCCAGGGTCATCAGCGTCGCGAGCTCGTCGGTGTGTTCCTTCACCAGGTTGTACGCGCGCATCAGAATGTCCGAGCGTTCGCGGGTGGAGGTGCGTGCCCAGGACTCCTGAGCGTTCGCGGCGGCATCCATGGCAGCGCGGGAATCTTCTTCGGTGGCCGAGGCCAGAGTGGCCAGGACTTCACCGGTGGCGGGGTTCTCGACATCAAAGGTGCCGCCGTCGGAGGCATCGCGCCATTCTCCGTTGATCAGCAGACCCTTGGGAGTGGCTTCAAGAAGTGCAGAAATTTTCTCTTGGTTAGTCATATCGTGCCTCTCTCACAACTTCATCCTAGAAATTGTGCAGTTGAAGGTGCTTGGGCGCAATGCCCCTGATTCCATGTTATGCCCCGGCGCAAGTCCGAGCATCCCTCATTTCTTGCGGGCTTCCACGGCAGCCACCAGTCGGGGCTCCGCGTCTTCTCCCGGTTCAATGCCTCGGGGGATGCGCAGCAGGAAGATCAGTCCGAGCAGCCACCACAAACCGAAGATGACATAGGGGGCTACGCCAAGGCTGGCCGGCATGCCCGGGATGTACAGGATGGCCAATCCGGCACACAGGACGACCGACAGGATTCCGATGACAACTCCGCCATTCTTGCGGCCGCCGATTCGGTACGGGCGTTCCATCGAGGGTTCGCGCTTACGGAGGATCACGAACACCACGGAAACCAGCAGGTACGCAATCACAATGGAGGGTGAGCCTGAATCAACTAGCCAACCCAGCATTTCCTCGCCGAAGAACGGCGCGATGAAGGACAGTGCGCCCACAAAGAGCAGTGCGTTGATGGGTGTGCCGTACTTGGGGTGGATCTTGCCGAACCAGCGCGGCAGCATGCGGGAATTCCCCAGGGCCCAAAGCAACCGGGAAGCGCCCATGAGCAGGGAGTTCCAGGATGTCAGAATGCCGGCCAGACCGCCGGCGAGAAGCAGGTTGGCCATGGCCTGGGAGTTGAACACGGCTCCCACCGCGTCCGCCACGGCGATGTCGGCCACGGCCAACTCGGCTACCGGCAGCGAAGCCGATGTGGTGAGAATCACCATTCCGTACCAAACGGTGGCCAGCAGGACGGCGATCACGATGGTTCCGCCGAGCTTCTTGGGCGAGAGGTTCATCTCCTCGGAGACCTGAGGGATTACATCGAAACCGACGAACAGGAACGGCACCACCACGAGCACGGTGAAGAATCCAGCCATCCCGTTGGAGAAGAAGGGTTCCATGTTCTGTTCCGACCCGCCGCTGAAGGCCCCGAAGATCATGAACAGGCCCACAATGGCCAGGAACAGAATCACGAAAATCTGCACGGTTGAAGCCTGCTTCACCCCTCGGATGTTGATCCAGGTGATGATCACTGCGGAGAGCGAGCCGACCAGCGCCCACGTGAGATTCACTTCGAAGCCGGCAATGGTCCACAGAGGAATTTGGCTCAACCCCGGGAAAATGTACTGCACGGTTCGCGGTACGGCCACGGCCTCGAACGCCACGATGGTGATGTAGCCGACCGTAATGCCCCACGAGCCGATAAATGCCCAGCGCGCACCCATGCCGCGCAGCAAGTAGTTGTGCTCACCGCCCGCTGCGGGCATGGCGGCCACGAGCTCGCCGTAGACCAGACCCACAACCGTCATGATGATGCCACCGGCGAGCATGGCCAGCGCGGCGCCCATGGTTCCGGCGTCATCCAGCCAGCCGCCGGTGAGCACGACCCAGCCGAAGCCGATCATCGCGCCCACCCCGAGTGCAATGGCATCTATCCGGCCAAGGACTTTCTTGAATCCCCGTTGGTCTGTGTGAGTCATGGGCACGTCCTATCGAGCAAGTAATGCGAATTGATGTCCTTATTCTGTCGCTCGAAGGACTCAATTGGGCTTTTCGCCGCTCCATTGCGCGTTGCCCACCTTTGCAAGGTTGCTTCCCGCCGACGACGCCGCGCCCCAGGTTTCGTTGGATCCTCCCGGCGCACGTGGTGTTTCGTGGGAACCTCTTGGGATCGCCGCGAGGGTTCCGGCGGAACCAGAAGCGTCACTTAAGGCGCCGGCGGCACCTCATGCGGGGTGGATACACGTGGGGAACCCCACGCAATGTGCATGCGCGGGACTCGCCGTAGAAGGAGTGCATGACAGCGGGGACCCCGCCCTTAAGGGCAAGGTCCCCGCTGTATTCGCTAGCGGGCGGTGCCCGCTAAAGCGAAGAGGCTAGATGGTCTTGCGATCAGGCGGCGTGGTTGCACTTCTCGCACGTGCAGTTCTCACAGGTGCAGGTTTCGCACGTGCAGTTGGGGCCGCACTTCTCGCAGGCGCAGGTGGTCTCAGTGGTTGCAGCGCTCATTGTGGTGCTCCTTGGTGTGTTGATGGGCGTCCAGGAAGACGTGCGCTACGTGCTCGTCGATCAAGCGGTAGCGCGTGACTCGGCCGTCGCGGAAACCTTCCACGAGGTGGGCCTCTCGCAACACCTTGAGATGTTGCGAGACCAGGGGTTGGGACAGGCCCAACTCCTGTGACAGCTCTCCGACGAACCGGGGCTCCACGGTGAGTCGCTCCACGATGGCGCAGCGAGCCGGGTTGGCCAGCGCGCCGAACAGGCGAGCCACATCCAGATAGGGGGACAGCGGTCCCGTAGCCTCGGTTGTCATAAGACCATCCTTATATAAGAAATTTGCGATATCAAGCCCCGTGGGGCCCGATGCAATACAGAAGGAGGACTCTCGCCCTCGGTGAACGCTGTTCGCCAAACTCTGAGTGAGGCATAACCTAGGGGTATGGCTTACGCAACAGTTAATCCCGCCACAGGCGAAACCGTAAAAGAGTTCCCCACCGCAACGGATCAAGAGATCAAGGACGTAGTGAAGCGTTCCGGTGAGGCCTACAAGTCTTGGCGCAACACTCCCGTTTCGGAGCGCGCCCAGCTCATGCACAAGATGGCTGAGCTGTACCGCGAGCGCAAGGAAGAGCTCGCAAAGATCCTGACCGACGAGATGGGCAAGCCCAAGGCTCAGGCCATTGGCGAGGTCATGATCGTTGCGGGTATCTACGACTACTACGCGGACAACGCAGAGGGCTTCATGGAAGGCCGCACCCTGGAACCGTCCACGGGTGGCGAAGCTCGCGTGGTCCTGGATTCCACCGGTTCCCTGCTGGGCATCATGCCCTGGAACTTCCCGTACTACCAGGTGGCTCGTTTCGCAGCACCCAACGTGATGCTGGGTAACACCATCCTGCTGAAGCACGCCGGTAACGTTCCGCAGTCTGCCGTGGTGCAGGAGGAGCTCTTCCACGAGGCGGGCTTCCCCAAGGATGTTTACATCAACATCTTCGCTTCCAACGACCAGATCGCTGACATCGTGATCCCGGATCCGGCTGTGCAGGGTGTGTCCCTGACCGGTTCCGAGCGCGCAGGTGCCTCCGTGGCCGCCACCGCTGGTAAGAACCTCAAGAAGGTCGTTCTGGAGCTCGGCGGTTCCGACCCCTTCATCGTTCTGGACGACCAGAACGTGGAACGCACCGTGAAGAACGCCGTGATGGGTCGTATGTCCAACAACGGCCAGGCGTGCACCAACGCCAAGCGCTTCATCGTTCTGGAAGACGCTTACGAGTCCTTCGTGGACAAGTTCGCGCAGGCTGTCCAGGGCATCGAGCCCGGTGACCCCTCGGACGACAAGACCTTCCTGGGCCCGATCAGCACCGTGGGTGCTCGTGACGAGATCATGGAGCAGGTCCAGGACGCCATCGACAAGGGCGCGTCCGTGCTGGCCGGTGGTAAGAAGATCGAGCGCGACGGCGCATGGATGGAAGCTACCGTCCTTGCTGACGTGACCCCCGAGATGCGCGCCTACGCCGAGGAGATCTTCGGCCCGGTGGCCGTGGTCTACAAGGTCAAGGACGCTGACGAAGCGATCGAACTCGCCAACTCCTCGCCCTTCGGCCTGGGTGGTTCCGTGTTCGGCGCGGACGAGGCCGCCGCTCTGGAGATCGCCAAGCGCGTGGACTCCGGCATGGTGTTCGTCAATGAGGTCACCGGCACCGCTCCGGACCTGCCCTTCGGTGGCGTCAAGCGTTCCGGTGTGGGCCGTGAGCTGGGCCCCTTCGGTATCGAAGAGTTCGCCAACAAGAAGCTGCTGCACACCCCCGCCAAGAAGTAAGGCAGGGTTGACCGTTCTCGAACGGTAGACAGACGAAAGCCGCCCCCGCACCTGGAAAAGGTGCGGGGGCGGCGTCGTTCTCGGGAAAGCTTTAGTGGCGCAGGTCCTTGCCCTTGGTCTCGGGAAGGAAGAATGCGACCACCGATGACACGAGCAGCAGCAGGCACACATACACCGAGAAAGCGCTCACGGAGTACTGGGTGCTGATCCAGTTCTGCAGGTAGGGTGCGGTGCCACCGAAGATGGCCACGGCCACCGCGTACGGGAAGGCCACGCCCACGGTGCGCACGCTGGTGGGGAACAACTCCGCGAATACGGCCGGAGTGTTGGCCAGGGTGGCGCCCATGAAGAGCAGGATGAGTGCGGCGGGGAAGACCAGGGACACGAAGGTCTGACCCACCATGGCGTTCATGGGGAAGAACGGCAGCAGCGGAACAACGTTGCCGATGATCAGTGCGGGGCGGCGACCGAATCGGTCGGAGAACTTGCCCCAGAACGGCAGGGAGATGATGAGCACCACGTTGGCCAAGAGGCTCGCGTTGAGGGCGGTGGCCTGCGGCATTCCGTGAACCACCACGGCCTGCTGAACGGCGGAGACGGACCACACGTAGTAGCACACGGTGCCGCCGATGGTCAGTCCGATCACACGGAAGGCGGACTTCCAATTGCGGCGGAACTCGGGCCAGATGGAGGGGCGCTTGGCCTTGTTGGTCTTGAAGGTCTCGGACTCGTGCAGCTGCGAACGGCCGACGAGGGCCCACAGGCCACCCAGGGCACCGATGAAGAACGGCACACGCCAGCCCCATTCGCTCATCTGCTCGGGGGAGAGGAACAGGTTCATGATGACGCCCATGAAGATACCCAGGCACGCGCCAATGGTGCCGGAGACGTAGATCATGGAGGACCAGAGGCCGCGGCGCTCCGGGGGAGCCATTTCCGCCAGGTAAGTCTGGGCGGTAGGCATTTCGCCACCGTAGGCCAGGCCCTGGATGAGGCGTGCGGCCAACAACATGATCGCGGCGAACACGCCTGCGGTCTCGAAGGTGGGCGTGAGGCCGATCATCAGCGCCCAGCACAATGCCGCCGACCGTGGTCAGCAGAACGGCCTTGCGGCCCACGCGGTCGGCCATCCAGCCGAAGAACAGGCCGCCGATGGGGCGGAAAATGAAGCCCACGGCAAAGATGGCCATGGCGCCCAGGATGGAGGCCACGGGATCCGACGGGTTGAAGATCTCGCGAGCAAAGTAAATGGAGAAAGTCGCGTAGATGCTCCAGTCGTATCACTCCAGGGCGTTGCCAATGCCCGTGTTGATGAGGGTTTTCCTGGAAGAGACGGCAATGCCGCCCGGATTGGTCTCCGAGTAAGGGGTGGCAGTTGAAGTAGCCATAACGTGCATCCTGAATCGGTGGAGCGATGCCTCGTGAGGGGCGCCGCGAAAGAAGTAGAAAGTGGCGGGTGCCACAGCTCGTATAGGCAATTGTGCACGATGCGTTCCAGATTACCAAGACTTGTGTAAGATTTTTTACAGTTCACGGGCACATGTCGCGATTTTGTTTCAAATTATTGCCCCAGCGTCTGAAACCACAGACCCAGGGTCATCACCCTGACTTTGTACAATCATGTATCGGCCACCACACACATCTAAGGGAGATCCATGGCAAGCAACGGCCAGTCCAAGACTGAGCTGTCCGACCAGGACTTGGAGCTCATCAGCCTGCTGCAGTGGGCACCCAGAATCACCTGGGGTGAAGCCGCCGAGATTCTGGACGCACACCCCACCACCCTGGCCGGACGCTGGGAGAAACTGCGCAGCTCCGGCGCAGCCTGGATCACGGCCCAGGTCAATCTCAACGATCCCCGCAATCTGTTGTCCTTCCAGGAGATCTCCTGCGACGCCCAGCAGTGGGACCACGTGGTCAAAGAGCTCGTGGCCATGCCGGAGGTGCTTTCGGTTGAGGCTTTCGGCCGAGAACCGGACCTCGGTCTCACCGTGGTCAGTCGGGATCTGCAGTCGCTCTCGCGCATCATCGAGGAGAAAATCTCCCGCGTTCAGGGCATCGTGAAGATCCACAACATGATCTCCACCAAGCTCCACCGTGCCGGTGACAAGTGGCGTCTGGACAGGCTCAGCGATGAGCAGCGGGCCGCCGCGCAGGCCTGGGTGAAGGCTGAGCAGGAGTCTCTGCCCGTGAGCAGCACGCCGCTGGGCGAGGATCAGCGTCCCGTGATCGAAGCGCTCATGCTCGACGGTCGCGCTAGCGCGGCGGAAATCGCTCGCACCACCGGCCTGCACCCGGCCACCGCCCGCCGGTATCTGCACAAGGTGCTCGCTTCTGGGATGTTGTCCATCCGGTGCGATTTGATCCAGCGGGTCTCCGCATCGCCCATCACGGCGCAGTGGTTCACGCGCCTGGACGCGAATCTGCACGAAACGGCGGCGGAAGCGCTCTCGCACGACCCTCGTACCCGCGTGGTCACGTCCATCACCGGGCGTGCGAACCTGATGGTCGTCATGTGGTTGGGCTCGGTGGGGGAGATCCTCGAGGCCGAACGGGCCATCCAGTCCGCGGTGTCCGGCATCGAGACCCAGGAGACGGTGGTGTCCCTGCGGCCCATCAAGCGCATGGGATGGGTCCTGGGCACGGAGGGTCACGTGGGTAAGAAGTTCGTTTCGCCCGAGCTGCACCTGAGCTAACCTTCTGCGGCCTGTCCCGTCTCCACGACGGGTTCGCCAACGACGCCGCCCCGGCACCTACCAAGGTGCCGGGGCGGCGTCGAGGTGGGGCGTTCGAGAACAACCGGAAGTGGTTCAGTCCTCGCGCTGGTAGCGGATCTGAGCCCCCACCACGGTGGACTCGACCACGGTGTCCTTGATCGCGCGATCGTCCTCCGCGAAGACGTCCCGGTCCACGACCACGAAGTCCGCGAGCATGCCCGGTGCCAGGCACCCCTTGAGGTTCTCCTCGTAGGAGGCGCGCGCCACGGCGTGGGTGTAGTAGTACACGGCCTCCGCACGGGGAAGGATTTCCTGTGGCTGCCAACCGTCCACGGCATCCCCGTCACGAGTCCGCGTGATGGCCGCGTGAATGCCCTGGAACGGATTGGGATCCTCCACGGGTGCATCCGAACCGAAGACGAGTTCCGCACCTGCCGCCCGCAGGCTGTTCCAGCCGTACGCGATCAGGTCGCGATCCTCCAGGAAATCGTTCATGGGGATGTCAGCCGTGCAGTGCATGGGCTGCATAGAGGCCGTGACACCCAGTTGACGGAATCGGGCGATGTCGCTGCGTTTGATGTACTGCGCGTGCTCGATGCGCTGGCGCAGGCCGAAGACCCGTGAAATGGCCTGATGAGTCTCGAACGCGTCGAGCACCTCGGTCGCGGCCTGGTCACCGATGGCGTGAACCGCGGTGGCAATGCCGGCGCTCGCCGCCAGGTGGATCCAATGATCCAATTCGTCCCGAGTAGTCACGGCCATCCCATGGTCCTGGGTGCCCGGCCACGGATCTGACATGTGGCAAGTGTGGGAGCCCAGAGCGCCGTCCGCGAAGAGCTTGAGCGGACCCATTGAAATCCACTCATCGCCCGATGCGGTGCGAATACCGCGACTGATGAAATCGAGAATCTGTTCCTGCCGCAGCACCTTGTGCACGCGGATATCCAGCTCACCGCGTTCCCGCAGTTTCTGATAGGCAAAGAGGCAGTCCGCGCCGTCGATGTCGTGGATGGAGGTGATACCGCGCTTGAGCAGTTCTCGCTGGCCCACGGGCAGGTAATCGTCGATGTTGCCGGAGACATCCGACTGCATCAGGCCATCGCGGATGGGGATGCCCGCCGCTTCCCGGATGATGCCGGTGAGCTCACCGTGCTCGTCCCGCTCGTAGGTGCCGCCGTCCGGGTCCTTGACGTTGCGGTCCAAACCCAGAGTCTCCAGCGCCTTGGAGTTGAGCCACAGCGTGTGCCAGTCCAGGGAACCCAGGGCCATGGGGATGTCCGGGCAGATGCTATCCAGGCTGTGCTTGTCCGGGAACACCGGAACGTCCCAGCCGTTGGCGTTCCACTGTCCGCCGAAGATCCAGGTCTGGGACTCATCCTGCCGCGCCTTCTCCACGAACGGCTTCAGCAGGTCCAGGGCCTCCTGCAACGAGCCGCAGAAACGCATATCGGGTTCCGTGATGGAGCGTGAGTAAATGGCCGAATGAATGTGTCCGTCACCCATGCCCGGCAACACGTACTTACCCTCGAGGCTCGTGCGCTTCGTACCCAACGGAGCCATGTCCTTGAGCCTCCGATAGTCGCCCACGGCCACGATGCGGTCGTCCGAGGTGAGGATGGCATCCGGGTGAGGCATGTCGTGGGAGTGCCAGGTGGCCTGCGGAGTCCACCCCGTGGCCGGGTTCATGGCGTGGACTTTGGCGTTATGGAACAGGCGAAACATCCGTGGGACTCCTCGATGCGAACCGGTGCGGGGTGGACAAGGGCTGACCTCCGATCCTATCGAAGCAACCGGTGGACTGGCGCAGGCTCCTTGTCCCCTTTACCGTTCACGCTGATAACGGATCTGCGCACCCACCACGGTGGCTTCGACCACGGTGTCCTTGACCGCTTGGGCGTCTTCCGCAAACACATCTCGGTCCACCGCGATGAAGTCCGCGAGCATGCCCGGTGCCAGGCACCCCTTGAGGTTCTCCTCATAGGAGGCGCGGGCTACCGCGTGGGTGTAGTAACAAAGTGCCTCCGGTAGACCGATGCTCTCCTCCGGTTGCCAGCGATTGGCGGGCTTCTCCGGTTCCGAACGACATACAGCGGCGTGAATCCCGAAGAACGGGTTGGGGTCCACCACCGGCCCGTCCGAGCCGAAAGCCATGGGGGTTCCCGCAGCACGCAGACTGTTCCACCCGTAGGCCACCATATCCCGGCCCTCCACAAAGTCGTTCATGGGGATCTCCTCGGGGCAGTGCAGGGGCTGCATGGAAGCGGTCACCCCTAATCGCTGGAACCTCAGGATGTCATCGCGTTTGATGTACTGAGCGTGCTCCACGCGCTGGCGCAGCCCGAAGACCTGGGCGATCGTTCGGTTGGCCTCGAACGAGTCCAAGACATCGGTGACGGCCTGGTCACCCACGGCTCCGACATGTGTGCGGTGTGGGAACCCAGGGCGCCGTCCGTGAAGAGTTTGAGCGGGCCAATGGAAATCCACTCGTCGCCGGATCCCGTGCGAATGCCGCGGCTGATGAAGTCCAGGATCTGTTCCTGCCGGAGCACCTTGTGGATTCGGATGTCCAGCTCACCGCGCTCGCGGATCTTCTGGTACGCGTACAGACAGTCTGCCCCGTCGATGTCGTGGATCGAAGTGATGCCGCGCTTGAGCAGTTCACGCTGCCCGTGCGGGAGCATGTCGTCGATATGGCCCGAGACGTCCGACTGCATGAGACCGTCGCGTACCGGGATGGCTGCGGCCTCGCGCAGAATACCGGTCAGTTCACCGTGCTCGTCACGAACGTACGTTCCGCCGTTTGGGTTAGGCACGTCGCGGTCCAGGCCGAGTTCTTCGAGAGCCTTGGAATTGAGCCACAGGGTGTGCCAGTCCATGGACCCCAGCGCCACGGGGATGTCCGGGCTGACAGAATCCAGCGCCTTGCGATCCGGCACCACGGGCTTGTCCCAAATATTGACGTTCCACTGCCCACCGAAGATCCACGTGATGCTCTCATCCTCGCGAGCTTTCGCCACGTACGGCTTCAGCACGTCCAAGGCCTCTTCCAAGGACCGGCAATTGCGCATGCCCGGCTCGAACAGGGAGCGTGCGTAGATGGCGGAGTGAATGTGCGCATCGCCCAGCCCGGGCAGCACCGAACGGTTTTCCATGTCGGTGTGCTCGGTGCCCAGCGGGGCCAGATCCTTGAGTTCCTGATAATCACCCACCGCCACGATGCGGTCATGGGAGGTCAAAATGGCGTCCGGGTGGGGAGTGTCCGAGGCGTGCCAGGCGTTTTGCGGAGTCCAGCCGGCGGCCGGATTCATGGAGTGGATCTTTGCATTGTGGAACAGTCCGAACATTGTTGAACGCCTGCGGTTGCAATACCCGTGCCTCGCCTGGCCTAGGGGTTCTTGTGGACATTACAGAAGTCAGTGACCTGGGGATTTGCTAACAGAAATACGACGACGCCGCGCCCCGTTTCCGGGGTGCGGCGCCGTCGTCATGAGCGCTACGCGAGGGAAATCAGCCGCTGATGGCTTCCTTCAGTGCGGTGGCGAAGATCTCTGCACCCTTGCGGATGTCCTCCTCGGTGGGGTGGCAGAACGAGACGCGGGCCTCGTGCGTGCCACGGCCGTCCGTGTAGAACGCGGTGCCCGGTACGAACACCACACCGCGGTCGATGCAGGTCATGCACAGCTCGTAGGAGTCCACGGACTCGGGCAGGGTGATCCACGAGTAGAAACCGCCCTCGGGGCGGGTCCAGGTCACGCCCTCGGGCATGAACTCGTCGAAGACGTCCATCAGTGCCTGGGCGCGCTTACCGTACAGCTCGCGGTACTGGTTCAGCACAGCCTGCCAGTCGGTCTTCTCCAGGTACTCGGCGACCAATTCCTGGCCGAACACGGAGGGGTTCAGCACGGCGGCCTCTGCCTGCAGGCCAAGGATCTTGGACAGCGAGCTGGGCGCCAGCGTCCAACCCACGCGCAAACCGGGGGCAAACATCTTGGAGAAGGATCCCAGGTAAACCACGTTGTCGTCGTCGGCGCGCATGGCGCGGCCCACCTGGCCCTCGAAGCCCAGCAGACCGTAGGGGTTGTCCTCGGCGATCAGGATGTGGTTGGCGTCGCAGATCTCGCGCACGCGGTCACGGCGCTCCTGCGGCATCATGGTGCCGCCCGGGTTCTGGAAGCTCGGGATCGTGTACAGGAACTTGATGCGGCGACCCTGCGCCTTGAGCTCCTCCACGGTCTTCTCGAGTTCCTCGGGAATCAGGCCCTCGTGGTCAGCGCCAACGTGCACCACGTTGGCCTGGGCGCCGGTGAACACGGCCATGGCACCCGAATAGGACGGTGCTTCCGCCAGGATCACGTCTTCCGGATCGATCAGCACGCGGGTCAGGATGTCCAGACCGCACTGCGAACCGGTGGTGACAATGATGTCCTCTGGCTTGGCGTTCTCGATGCCCTCGAGCTTCATGAGTTCGATGATCTGGGCCTTGAGGTGATCCGTGCCGGTGGAAGCGCCGTACTGCATGACCTCCATGCCGCGGTTGCGCATCAGGTCCTCAGTGATGTCCGCCAGCGAATCCATGGGCAGGGAGCTGAGCTCCGGCATACCCGACGCGAAGGAAATCATGCCCGGCTTGGCGGACATTGCGAAAACCTTACGGACCTCGGAGGGCTTGGCGTTCCGTACTCCGGCGGCGCAGTCCTCAATAGTAAATTCTTGGCTCATGCCAATACCTCCTTGAAATAATTCGATGCTCGGCTAGTGCCGACTGAAAACGGTGTGTGGCGGCGGAAATTCCGCCACCACACACCGAGCGGGCTGTTATTACATGCCCGGCATGACCTTGGAGCGGTCGACCACCACGTGCACCACGGCGGGGATGCGATCCTCCTGCGTGGCCTTCATGGCCTCGGAGATGACGCGCTCAATGTCGTCGTTGTTGTCCAAGCGGGCTCCGTACCCGCCGTACCCCTCGCCCAGCACGCCGAAGTCCGGGTTCGCCAGCTGCGTTCCGGAGATGCGGCCCGGGTAGTGGGCTTCCTGGTGGGAACGGATGGTGCCGAACTGGGAGTTGTCCATGACCAGGATCAGCGGGTGCGCCCCGAACTGCTTTGCCGTGGCCAGTTCCTGGCTGTTCATGAGGAACTCACCGTCGCCGGCGATCGAGAAGACAAAGCGATCCTTGTCCTCCAACGACAGCGCTACGGCGGCGGGAACCGAATAGCCCATGGTGCCGTTACGCACCGAGAACTGGGACGGGTAGAAGGAGTTCGGGAAGTAGCGGTGACCCCACGCGGTGTGGTTACCGGAACCGAACGTGATCTGGGTGTCCTCCGGCATGTGCTTGAGGACCTCTTCCATGACCAGGGTCATGTCAGCGGTGCCCTCCGCGTTGGTGCCGGTGTTGTCCGGGATCTGCGAGACCTTGCGGTGCGCTTCCACGGCGGGTTCGCGCCACGACGTCCAGTCCGGGTGCTCGCCCAGGTCCAGATCTGCCACGGCCTGACCGAAGGCCACCGGGGAAGCCAGGATCTGACGAGTCACCGCGCCCGAGTGCTGGCGCAAGGAAGCGTCGATGTTGACGATCCAGTTGACGTCATCGGGGTTCTGGCGAACGGTGAAGCTCTCCGTCGGAACGTCGGAGAGGGTGCCGCCCACGAGGAGCAGCAGATCGGCGTCCTTGAGGACAGCCAAGGACTCCTCGGTGCGACCATAACCCACCTCGCCCGCGTTGACGGAAGAGTTGCCGGGGATACGGTCAGCGGCGCGCCAATCGGTAATGACCGGAATGCCGTTCTTCTCGGCGAATGCGGTGACCTGCTTGGAGGCCTCCGCGGTCCAGCGGGGACCGCCGAGCAGCATTGCCGGACGCTCGGCCTTGGCGAAGGCCGCCTTGAGGTCGTTGATCTCCTCGTTGCTCACGGAACCCTCGGTCACGGGGATGCGCGGCACCACGGGGCGGTCCACCATTTCGGTGATGACGTCCTCGGGGAGACCGACCACCACGGGACCGGGGCGGCCGGAAGTAGCGGCAAAGAATGCCTCGGCCACGACCTCGGACGCGCGCTCGGCCTCGTCGAGGACGAACACGCGCTTGGTCTGGGTGCCGAACCACGCGTACGGGTCGAACTCCTGGAAGGCTTCCTTCATGCGGTGCTCGAACGGGATCAGGCCCACGAATAGCACCAGGGGAGTGGAGTCCTGCCATGCGAGGTGGACACCAACGAATGCGTTGGATGCACCGGGACCGCGGGTCACCATGGCGACACCGGGCTCACCGGTGGCCTTGCCCACTGCCTCCGCCATGTACAGGGCGCCGCCCTCCTGGCGGCACACCACGTTCTCGATACCCGAGTTGTAGAGGCCATCGAGTACGTCCAGGTAGCTCTCACCGGGCACGGAGAACACGCGTTCCACGCCGTGGCGCTTGAGCGACTCGACAATGAGATGGCCGGCTGACTGTTTGGTCATTAGTACCTCCTGGTTAGGCACCGGACTCGCCGGGAGCCGGAAGAATGGTCGTTAACTTCAATAAATGGTGACGCGCTGAATGATTTGTCGGGTGGTTACAGGTTTCCGTGCATAATTTCCCCACCCACAATCGTGGCCGTGACCTGCACGTCCTTGATGGTCTGCGGGTCGATGTCATAAATGTCATCGGAGAGCACCACGAAGTCCGCAAGTTTGCCCGCGCTCAAGGTGCCCTTGAAGTCGTCCTGGTGGGACGCGTACGCGCTGCCCACGGTGTAGGCGTTCACGGCCTGGTCCACGGTGATGCATTCTTCCGGAACGAACTGGGCGCCGGATGCCGTGCGGCGGTTGACCATGTCGTGAATGTTGTACAGCGGCGGGTACTCCACCACGGGTGCGTCCGTGGAGGCGGGGGCCACCATGCCCGCGTCGATGAGGGACTTCATGCGGTAGCACAGGCGGGTGCGCTTCTCGCCCAGCGCCTTGGCCATACCGTCGCCGAGCTCGTTCACGAACCGCCCCTGGGGCACGGGAACCACTCCGAGAGCCGCCGAACGGGCCACTTGCTCGTCGCTGGCGACACCGAAGTGCTCGATACGGTGGCGGGCGTCCTCGCGGGGGAATTCTTGCTGTGCCTTCTCGATGATGTCCAGCACCACGTCCACGGCGCCGTCGCCGATGGCGTGCACGGCAAGCTGCCAGCCGTTCTTGTGCGCCGCGATCAGGCGGCGTTCCAACCATTCCTGTGGGAACTGCAGGAAGCCGACGTTCTCCACGCCCTCTTCTGCATCAGCGGCGTAGCCCTCGGTCATGAACGCGGAACGGCCGATCAGAGAGCCGTCCGACAGTACCTTGACGGCGCCGATCTGGAACCAGTCGTCACCCATGCCGGAGCGGATTCCCAAGTCCAGACCGAAGGGCTGATCCTCATCCGGGAACTCATTGGCAACGTCCTTGCCGCTGGGATCGATGGGGTGCAGCGTGGTCAGATAAGGCATCACGGTGGCGCGCAAGCGCAGCCGACCCTGGTCCTTGGTCAGCTGGTAGGCGGCGATATCCGTGAAGGACTGACCGATGTTCGCGGGAGAGCCCAAACCCGGTTCGGTGATGGACGTGATGCCGGCGGCCAGAGCGGCGTCGCAGGCGGCTGCAATCTGATCGGCAACGTCCTCGGTGGTCTTGGCGGGCAGTACTTCCTGGACCAGGCCGCGGGCCGTCTCCGAGAGCAGGCCCTGCGCGGCGCCGTCCTCGTCGAGCGGGACCTCGCCACCCTCCGGAACCTCGAAGCCCTTGCGGCCGGGGTAACCGGCGATTTCGAAGGCCTTGCTGTTGACCACGGCCATGTGACGCGAGTTGTGCCACAGCCACACGGGATTGTCCGGGGCGACCTCGTCCAGGGCTACCGCGGTGGGATGCGCGCCGTCCAGATAATTCTGGTCGTAGCCCTGACCCAGGATCCATTCGCCGGGCTCGGCGTCTGCGGCGGCATCGCGCACGGCGCCGATCAGGTCGTCCATGGTGGAAATGGCGGACGGGCGCAGGTCCAGCTGAACCAGCGACTCGCCCAAGAAGCTCAGGTGGCAGTGAGCGTCGTTGAACCCGGGGACCACGGCGGCACCCTTGAGATCCACCACGCGCTCGAAGAGATCGGTGGGCAGCTCGTCGTCCAGGCTCACGACCTTCCCCTGGTGAACACCCAAACTGTGAGCCGTGGGGTGCTCAGGATCCTGGGTGTGAATGGTGCCGTTGGTGAAGATCACGTCGAGAGTCATGAAGTCTCTTACCGTCCTTTACTCGTGCGATCGATGGTGGAATCCACCAGAAGCGGCATCGTGACTAACCGTCTCACACCGGCCGATTGGTGGTCAGCGTGGACCGTTACATCGCCTCTCGTCAACAGCCACGTGTCACTTGTCTGCCATTTATTGCTCTTCGCGGGCGCAATATGACGCATTTCGACTCACTCGGGCAAATGAACCGAAATGTTCGTTGCACGCCGATTTCAGAACTACCCTCACTGAGCAACTACCGGCGGTGCGTGGTGGGGGTCCGTCTCGTGAGCATTACTGATTGACGCATCAGGTGGGTGGTTCACCCCACGAACAGGAGAATGTCATGCCATTCGACCCGAAAGAGCCCGCCACAGGGCCCATGCCCACGTACGAGGATCGGGGTGACGAGGGGTACAAGAAGTCCCTCGGTAACTTCCAGATCCAGATGATCGCCATTGGCGGCGCCATCGGTGTGGGCCTGTTCCTCGGAATCGGGCAACGTCTGGCCACCGCCGGGCCGGCCCTGGTGCTGTCCTACCTGGTCGTCTCCGTGGTCGTCTACCTGCTCATGCGAGCACTGGGCGAAATGGTGATCTACCGGCCCACCACCGGCGCGTGGGTGTCTTACGCCCGAGAGTTCGTCTCCGACCGCTTCGCTTACATGACCGGTTGGATCCACGTGGTGCTGGCCGCAGTGGCCGGCGTGGGCGAGATTGCGGCGCTCGCCGTGTACGTGCAGTTCTGGTGGCCGGAGATCCCGGGCTGGATCCCGTCCCTGGTCGCGGCACTCGTGATAGTCGGCTGTAACCTGCTCAGCGTGAAGCTCTACGGCTTCATCGAGACCTGGGCCGCCATGATCAAGGTGCTGGCCATCCTGTTGTTCCTGATTGCGGGCATCATCCTGGTGGTTGCCGGTGACATCTTCAATGCCCCCACCGTGGCTTCTGTTTCCAACCTGTGGTCGGAGGGTTTCGCAACGAGTGGCGTCCTGGCCCTGGTGGTCGTGATGTCCGGTGTGGTCTTCTCGTACTCCGCCATTGAGATCGTGGGCGTCTCCGCTGGTGAAGCCAAGGACCCCGAGCGCTCCATGCCCCGCGCCATCAACTCCGTGGTACTGCGTATTGCACTGTTCTACATCGGCTCCATCCTGGTGCTGTCCATGCTGTTGCCCACCCAGCAGTACTCGGGCAACGAGTCACCGTTCGTGACCGCACTGGGCTCGCTGAACATCCCGGCGCTCGCGGGCATCATGAACTTCGTGGTGTTGACCGCCGCTATTTCTGGCGTGAATGCAACCCTCTACGCGTGCGTGCGTCTGCTTCGTAACCTCGCAGCCCACGGTCAGGCGCCCCGCGTCACGGCCACGGTGTCCAAGCGCGGTGTGCCCTCCGGTGCACTGATCTGCCTGCTCGGTTTCTACCTGTTGGGCATCATCCTGATTTACGCACTGGGTGCTGCTTCCGCATTCGAGGTCGTGTTGAGCGCATGCGCGGTGTTCATCCTGTTCGGCTGGATCTCGATCTTCGTCTCGCACATCGGCTACCGCCGCAAGGTAGCCCGTGGCGAAGCGCATGCCGTCAATTTCCGCATGCCCGGCGCTCCGGTCACCAACTACATCTGCTTGGCGTTCCTCATCATTGTGGCGCTGTACATCATGTTCGATTTCAGCAACCCGCACTGGTACTACAGCCTGATCGCCGGCGTGGTGATCGTGGTGGGCACCACCATTGGCTTCAGCGCGTCCAAGCGCAGTGTGGCCAAGAACGGTCTGCCTGATCTCGGCCCGTTCGCGTCGCACGAAGAAGAGCCCCTGGACCCGGTCCAGCGTTAAGGTGGAGGCGGATCAATTTTCCGCTTCTGAGTTCGGAGGAACCATGGACAACGTGAACAATCTGCCGTCCGCGTCCGTTGAGGACATTCCCCAGGGCGCACCCGTCCTGGACGTCCGCGAGCAGGACGAATGGGATGCCGGCCACATTGACGGCGCTCAGCACCTGCCGCTGTCCCAGCTGGCCGAGCGCACCGGCGAGGTTCCGGTGGATGAAGATGTCTACGTCATCTGCCGTTCCGGCGGACGTTCGTTGAAGGCCACCGCCTACCTCGCGCAGTACGGATTCGACCCCGTCAACGTGTTGGGCGGAATGGGCGCGTGGGCGGATGCCGATAAGCCCCTGGTTTCCGAAAACGGCGAAACTCCGCGCGTCCTGTGAACGCGGCAGTTTCCGGCGTGGCCCCGGGTCCCCTTGCGGACTCGGGGCCACGCCCGCGTCGGTTTGCTTTTCTCGGGCCCGAGGGCACCTTCACGGAGGCCGCTCTCATGCAGGTTCCGGGTGCTCGAGAATCCGAGCGGATTCCCATGGCCTCCGTTCCGTCCGCTCTCGCGGCCGTGCGCGAGGGCACCGTGGACGCCGCGGTGGTTCCCATCGAGAATTCGGTCGAGGGCGGTGTGACGGCCACCCTTGACGACGTCGCTTCGGGCGCCGAGCTTCGCATCCTCCAGGAGATCCTGGTCCCCATTCAGTTCACGCTGGTGGCGCCGGGGGAGCTGCCCTTGGATCAGATCCACTCCATCTCCACCCATAGCCACGCCTGGGCGCAGATCCGCGGGTGGGTTGAGCAGAATATCCCGGGCGTGGAATATGTCGCGGCGTCATCCACGGCGGCCTCGGCCGTCGCTTTCCTGGACGGTCACGGCGGTACCAGCTCCGAAGGTGTCAGCTATGACGCTGCGGTGTGCTCGCCCGTCGTCGTCGATCGGCATCCCGAACTGACCGTGCTGGCCGAGAACATCGGTGACAACAAAAATGCCGTCACACGTTTCATCCTGGTGGCCAGGCCCGATGCAACCATGCCCAAACCCACCGGCGCGGATAAAACCTCGGTGGTGATTCCGCTGTGGCAGGATCGTGCCGGAGCGCTCATGGAGATCCTTGAGCAGTTCGCCACTCGCGGGGTGAACCTGTCCCGCATTGAATCCCGGCCCACCGGAAGTCACCTGGGTGACTACTTCTTCAGTGTGGACGTCGACGGTCATATTCAGGACGACCGCGTGGCGGATGCGCTGATGGGCGTTCGGCGTATGTGCCCGCGCACCCGATTCCTGGGTTCCTATCCGCGAGCAGATCAGCGAGTCATCGAGGTTGCCAAACAACACTCGGATGCCGCGTTTATTCAGGCCCGATCCTGGGTCGATCACTTGAGAGGACAATAGCCGCCATGGAAATCGAAGGCTGGAGTCAAACCCTCACAGCGGGTCCCCTGCTGTTGATCGCAGCCGCGGCGATCGCCGTGCTGCTGGTGCTCATCATCAAGCTGCGCGTTCACGCGTTCCTTGCACTCATCATCATTTCCGCGCTGACCGCGTTCGCCACGGGTATCCCCACCGGCGAAGTGGTTCCGGTGTTGCTGTTCGGCTTCGGCAACACCCTGGCCAGCGTGGCTCTGCTCGTGGGCCTGGGCGCGATGCTCGGCCGCTTGCTGGAAACCTCCGGCGGTGCCCAGGTGCTCGCGGACAGGCTCATCGGAATTTTCGGGGAGAAGCGCGCCCCACTCGCCCTGGGTGTGGCGTCACTGCTGTTCGGCTTCCCGATCTTCTTCGACGCCGGCCTGGTGGTCATGCTTCCGGTGGTCTTCTCCGTGGCGCGTCGCCTGGGCGGGAGCGTGTTGACCTACGCGCTGCCGGCCGTGGGTGCGTTCTCCGTGATGCACGTGTTCCTGCCGCCCCACCCGGGTCCGGTGACCGCGGCGACCTTCTTCGAGGCGAACGTCGGCTACATCATCCTGGTCGGCCTGGTCTGCGCCATCCCCGCGTGGTACCTCTCGTCCTACCTGTTCGGCAAGGTCATGGGGCGCAAGATCAACCTCCCCGTGCCCAGCATCCTGGGCGAGGCCGAGAACGTGAAGAACCCGCCGTCGGTCGGCCTGGTCATCATGCTCCTGTTGCTGCCCATGCTGTTGATCTTCCTCAACACCGGCCTGGGTACCTTGGCCAACTCCGGCGCCGTCTCGGAGGACACGGCCGGTCGGGGTTGGTACGAGTTGCTTCGAGCCATCGGTGAGACACCCATTGCCCTGACCATCACACTGGTCATTGCGGCCCTGACCATCGGTAAGGTCCGCGGCATGAGCGGTTCCGCGATCGAGAAGACGTTCGAGTCCGCGCTCGGCCCCGTCTGCTCGGTCATCCTGATCACCGGTGCCGGTGGCATGTTCGGCGGTGTGCTGCGTACCTCGGGAATCGGCGACGCCATGGAGAACGTGCTCTCGAACCTGGGTATCCCCGTGATCCTGGCAGGCTTCATCATCGCCGCCGTGATGCGCGTTGCGCAGGGTTCGGCCACGGTCGCGCTGACCACCGCGGCCGGACTGGTGGCTCCCGCTGTGCTCGCCGGTGATTACAACGCGATGCAACTGGCCGCCATGGTGGTTGCCGTGGCCGCCGGTTCCGTGGTGCTGTCCCACGTCAACGACTCCGGCTTCTGGCTGGTCGGTCGCTTCCTCGAAATGGACGTCAAGACCACGTTCAAGACCTGGACCGTTCTGGAAACCATCATTGGTGTGGTGGGCTTCGCGATCGCCGCGGCGATCTTCGGTCTCGCCGGCGTAGCCTAGCCGCCACGTTCACCCAAAACGACGCCGCCGCGTCCCCTTCTCTTCCGGCCCCCGGGCCGGGTGCAAGAAGTGGGGGATGCGGCGGCGTCGTCGTAGATGGGCACCTCTGAATCGGCGGTGCGACTCTGGTTTCTTGCGGGCCGCAACATGATCAACGGTGCGACCACAAAATCGCGATCTTTTGGCCCTACCGTCGATCAGGGTGCGCTCAGATCTTGTCCGGATCCGCGGCGTCGATGACCGGGGCCTCGGGCTCGTCCAGATCGGCCATGGAGGGTGCAACGCGCACGCGCAGGGAGCGGGGGAACACCTCGGATTCGAAGGCCTTGATCTTGCCCAGCGAATCACCGTCGATCTCGGACTCGGTGGCATCCCAGAACTCCACGCGCACGTGCTTGCCGCGGTGGAAATCGATCACGGGCAGGTCGTGGGTGTGGCGGAAGAGGACCTTGGCGGCCATGCGGGCCCAGCCGAGCATGCTGCGGGGGCTCATGACGACAAGGTCCAGAACGCCGTCGTCGAGTTTGGCGTCCGGAACCAGGACCATGCCGCCGGTGAGTTCGCCGCAGTTGCACACCATGACGGAGCGGGAGCGGGCGGATTCCCATTCGCCGCCGTCCACCTGAAATCGGGCCCAACCGGGGCGGTTGAACAGGTGGCGGGCACCGGCCTCGCCGTAGGCGACCCAGCCGACCATGTCCTTGAGGTCGTCCTTGGTGTCCGCCATGATCTGCGCGTCGAAGCCGCCGCCGCCCATGACCAGGAAGCGGTTCTCGTCGGTGGTGCCGTCTTCGCGTTCAACGTTGAAGGAGACCGTGTCGATCGACTTCTCGGAACCGAAAAGGGCCACGTCCACGCACTGCCGGGGATCATCCAGATTGGCTCCCAGGTTGCGGGCCAGTAGATTGCCAGTGCCCAGCGGAACGAGACCCAGTGCGGTGTCGGTGCCGGCCAGTGTTTCGGCCACGGCTCGCACGGTGCCGTCACCGCCGGCGGCGATGATCACGTCCGCGTCGTCCTCGACGGCCTGCCGGGCCATGGAGTATCCGGGATCGTCTTCTTCGGTGAGGTAGAACTCAGGATCGGACCAGCCGCCCTTGCGGCATGCCAGGATCACGGCGTCGCGGGCTTCGTCGGCTTGGAGCTTGATCGGATTGAGGACCACAGCGACTCGCTGCGGAACCAGAGAATTGGTGCGCACGGCAGCCTTTCTCGGTAGGAAGAACAGTCACCTGTTGATTAGGGACAGTCTACGGTCGCCAGCTTGGCGCGAGCCGCGTGCGGCAATGGGTTCCGCGTCACCCTGCGGCGTTCGCTACCCTGGAACGGTGATCGATATCAATGAGCTGCGCGCCCACCCCGAACTGTTCCGTGCTTCCCAGAAGGCCCGCGAGGCCGACGAGAGCCTGGTGGATCGAATTCTCGATGCCGACGCCCAGCGCCGGACGGCCATCACCGAGTTCGAGAACCTCCGCGCGGAGCAGAATGCGTTCGGCAAGAAGGTCGCCAAGGCGCAGGGTGAGGAGAAGCAAGAATTGCTCGCCCAGGTCAAGCAGCTCGCCGCGGACGTCAAGGCCACGCAGGCCACCGCCGATGCCGCTCAGCAGACTCAGCAGGCTTTGCTCACCCAGCTGCCCAATCTGGTGGAAGAGGGCGTGCCTTCCGGCGGCGAAGAAGACTTCACGGTGCTGCGCACCGAGGGCACCCCGCGCGATTTCGTGGCCGAAGGATTCGAGCCGAAAGACCACCTGGAAATTGCCGAACTGCTCGATGGAATCGACATGGAACGCGGGGCCAAGGTCTCCGGCTCCCGGTTCTACTTCCTCAAGCGTGACATCGCCCGCCTGGAGAACGCACTGTTGCTCGCGGCCCAGGACCTGGCGCTGGACAACGGATTCATTCCCATGACCACACCCAACCTGGTGCGCCCCGAGGTCATGAGCGGCACCGGCTTTGATGTGGAACACGACGACGAGATCTACCGCGTGGAGAAGGACGACCTCTACCTGGTCGGCACCTCCGAGGTGGCCCTGGCCGGCTATCACATGGATGAGATCCTGGATCTCTCGGACGGTCCGCTGCGCTACGCCGGGTGGTCCTCGTGCTACCGCCGCGAGGCAGGATCGGGCGGTAAGGACACCCGCGGCATCATCCGCGTGCATCAGTTCAACAAACTGGAGATGTTCGTCTACTGCACCCAGGACCAGGCCGCCGCCGAGCACGAACGGCTGCTGGCGTGGGAGGAGCAGATGTTGCAGGCCTGCGGTCTCAGCTACCGCGTGATCGACACTGCCGCCGGTGATCTGGGGACATCGGCCGCCCGCAAGTTCGACTGCGAAGCGTGGGTACCCACCCAGGGCCGTTACCGCGAGCTGACCTCGACCTCCAACTGCACCACCTATCAGGCCCGCCGTCTGAACATCCGCGAGCGCCTGCCGGAAACCACGGGCGCGGACGGCAAACCCAAGAAGGCGGGCACGCGCGCCGTCGCCACCCTCAACGGCACGTTGGCGACCACTCGCTGGATTGTGGCGATCCTCGAGACCCACCAGCAGCAGGACGGTTCCGTGGTGATTCCCGAGATTCTGCGCCCTTACATGCGCGGTCAGGACATGATGCGCCCGGTGAACTGACGCGCCGGGGAGTTCATGCGCCCTTAACCGTGTGGTCTGCGTCGTGTCATGAGCAGCTGGTGGTGTGACACCATGACTGTTATGACTGAAACACAGGCTGGCATCGATGACCGGCAGCAAGCACAACTGAAATCAGCGGCGGATACGCTTCCCCCCACCAAGGTTCAGCCCGTTCGTACGGGTTCCTGGACCAAGGAGGAAGGGGTCAAGTATCTCGTTGCCCTGGACGTCGACGGCACCCTGGTGGACCACGACGGAAAAATGTCCCGCGCCGTGAAGGACACCGCCCGCGCAGTGGTCGCGGCGGGTCACCACGTGGTGATCTCGACCGGCCGCTCCATGGGCGCAACACTCCCCGTGATCCGGCAGGTACACATGGAGTCCGGCTTTGCCGTGTGCTCCAACGGCGGCATCACACTGCGACTCGATCCGGAACTCGAGAACCACTACGAAGTGGTGGACCGGGTCAGCTTCGACCCGTCATCCGCGCTGGAAGCACTGGCCGATAAACTGCCCACCGCCAAGTTCGCACTCGAGGGTGAGGACGGAACGTTTTATTCGACCGAGCGGTTCCAGGACTCGTCCTTCGGCATCGAGGCGATCGGCGTGGATCTGAAGACCCTGTCCGAAACACCGGCGGTCCGGTTGGTCGTCTACAGCGCCAACGACACCCCTGAAGAGTTCGGAAAGGTGATCGACGAGGCCGGTCTGCACGGCGTGACCTATTCCGTGGGTTGGTCCTCGTGGCTGGACGTGGCCGCCAACGGAGTGTCCAAGGCGAGCGCGCTGGAGCAGATCCGGCGCCAGTTGAACGTGGATCCCGCGCACACGATTGCCATGGGCGACGGTCGCAACGACATCGAGATGCTCGACTGGGCCGCCCGCGGGGTGGCCATGGGACAGGCTCCCGACGAAGTGGCCGAGGTGTGCCACGAGGTCACCACCACGGTCTACGAGGACGGCGCGGCGCGCATCCTGCAGACGCTGCTCTGAGCCCAGACACTGCTCCGCTGCACCGGGTTCAACCGCATGAATCCGGGCAGCGAGCTGCGATACTGAGAACGTGTTTGTGATGACATTGACTCAGCGCGTGGAGGACAGCTCCCGGCCCAGTACCGACACCGACCGTGAACTCACGCGCGAGTTGAGCGATCTGAACACCAGTGCGCCGTTCCAACCCACCGGGCCCGGTGAGGTCCGTGGGTTGACCGAAGACCCGAACGCCGCCGTGAGCGCGACCATGATCGCCCTGCGCGAGGACCGTTATGCGGTGGCCATCGGCGTGGGAGAAGTGTTCTTGACCCGGGTGACCGATCCGGAGGGGCGCTTGGCGGTCGCCGCAGACGGCGCGGGCATGCTCTACGGGCACGAGGCCGCAGCGACCCAACGCCTCGGTGAACGAGTGGCCGTGCGCGTGTGCGCGGCCGACCCACAATCCGCGGCCGAGGCCCAGGCCGTGCTTAAACTCGTGGGAAGAATCGTCAGCGTGCGCAGTGACGCCGAATGGCGCGTGGTGGATCTGCTGACACCCGGCGCGAGGGGGCAACAGAAGGACGTAGCCGCTCAACTGGGCATCACCCCGCAGGCCGTTTCCAAAGCCGTGGTGCGCTCACTATGGAACGAAGAATGGGAAGCCCGTCCCGCCGCTGCCACGCTCTTGCAGCGGTGCGCCGAACAGTTCTAGCCGACCGTGCCTTGGTTCGCCGCCGGTGACCGGCGCTCCAGCCGTCACTACCGAAGTGCGCTCGGGCCCGAGTTCATCCGTTCACCACCACACGTCCACGGAATAGCCACGCTCGGTCAGGGCGTACTCCAGCTCCGCGGCGCACTCCATGGGAAGGCGCAGCGATCCCAGGACGTCCATCGGATCGAAATACCCGGTCAGCCACGAGAAGGCGGAGTGCGTGCCGCTGAGCTCTTCGCAGAGGGCGACCACCTGATCCAGACGCTCCGGAGTTGTCAGCACCCAGAATGACTCCACATCCGTGAGTTGAAAGAGACCCACCCAGGGATACTGTTCCCCGGTCTCGTGGGCCTCGTCCCACGCGACACCGCTCGCTCGAGAGGGTGAAGACGGAGCGGAGGCCTCGGAACCACCGGCCTCGGTGGACCCGTCCGATGATGCGGGGGCCCAGATCCAACCACCCGGTGCGGCGGGCCCCAGGGCCGGTGCGAGCGGGTCCAGTTCCCACCGGGGAGCATGAGCCAACCAGTCCGGGACACTGGGCGGGAACATGGGGCCGTCCGCGGGGGAGGGCCATTGCTCGGACCAGGTGGCCCAACTTCCGGCATTGAGCCGGTCCCAGAACATCTGGGCGGGCAGTTGCACGGAGAGCTCCGTCACGCTGGTGTGGGAACGGACCCAGGGCGAGGGCGCATCGAGAATCGGATCCTGGAGCGCTTCATTCGTGTACGGGCGGGCCACGATGTCCGTGTGGATGGCCGGTGAAACGTGCGGATCGACACCGGCGGCCACGAGCAATTTCTGCGCTGCCGTGACCAGACGGTCGGTCCCGAGCAACTGCGTCGAGGCGCTGCCGTGGAACACATACACGCGCTCGTAAGGCGCAGGTTGTGAGCCAAGCACGGAGATCACCTCGAGCGGGCGGGCGGGGCGGGTGGACGGAGCGCCACCGCACGTGGTCTGCGGGGTGCTCAAAACCATCCCACCACAACCCACCGACACGCATAGGCCGCCGAACGGTCACGTTAAAAAGGTGTCGGCCGGTGAACATGGGGGACATTCACCGGCCGACTCCCGTGCTCGGTGTACGCCGCGAACGGGGTTCGTCCGAGCGCCAAAAGTTTCGACTAGTTGGGGGAACCATTAAAACTCGCGAGAGTTTCAAATCTGCTGCGCTCGGGTACTCGAATCCGGGAGGGATTTGGGGGAAATTCTCCCGGTTCGTCACCGGTATTACCGGTTAGTGGAAAATTTAGCGCACGAAATGCGGAGCGACAAGAGCTTTCCTCCGAAAGTTTTTCGAGTCCAACGACCTGCCACCTCGAGCTCCTGGTCGGGGCGCTGACGTGGGCGAAAACGCCGGGACCCCGCACCAGGAATTGGTGCGGGGTCCCACGAGTAGGTGAGCGGGACTCAGTTGTCCTGTTCGGCTTCGGCTGCGGAGTCGTACTGGGACTTCTGGAAGCGTTCCTGAGCCTCGACGATCAGGCGCTCAGCGGTCTCTTTGCCTTCCCAGCCTTCACCCTTGACCCACTTGTTGGGCTCGAGGTCCTTGTAGCGCTCGAAGAAGTGCTGGATCTCCTTCTGCTTGAACTCGTTGACGTCCTCGAGGCCCTGGATCTCGTCGTACCGCTTGTCCACGGAGACGCACAGCACCTTGGCATCGCCACCGGCCTCGTCGGTCATGTTGAACACGGCGATGGGGCGGGCTTCCACGATCACGCCGGGCATGATGTCCACGTCCATGATGATCATGGCGTCCAGCGGGTCGCCGTCCTCACCCAGGGTGTCTTCGAAGTAGCCGTAGTGGGTGGGGTACTGCATGGACGTGAACAACACACGATCCAGGCGGATGCGACCGGTCTCGTGGTCGATTTCGTACTTGACGCGGGATCCGCGGGGAATCTCGATAGTGACGTCCAGCTCCATAGCAGTGCTCCTCGTGTTCGAGTCTTGGTTGTATCGGGGCGCGAGTTGAGGCCCCGAAATCACGTTGGGTTCCACGATAGCGGCACGTGCCGCGCGCACAGCAATCAACGACGCCGCTCGGGGCCTGGCAATCGGTTCGTTTCAGTCCCGCACATGCGAAAGAATGGCCGCATGAGTAAGCCCAGCGCCCCGCCGCCCAAGCGACCCAAGAGCCTCTTGGGTCCCGTTGTGGCGGCGTTGCTCATCGTGGCGCTAATTCTCAGTTCGCTATGGGCAATCCCCGCGTTGCTGGCGGAAGTGGATCGGGGCGAGCCCGGTGAGCCCATGAGGGTGGTTACCCCGCCCGGTGAAGCGGGGGACCTGCCCGGGGTACTGCAGGCCGCGGCGTCGTCGACGGGGAGCCCGGCTGCACAAGGTGCCGAGGTCCAGAACATCGTGGACGCCGAACTGACCGGCGCACCGGGGAACTCAAGTGTCACGGTCCTCGGCGCCGAATCCGGAGAGGTGCTTGCAGAACGAGAGGCCGGCGGGCCGAGAATCCCCGCGTCCAATCAGAAAACGCTGACCGCGCTGACGGTGGCCGAGCACCTGGACCCGTACGCGCGGCTTGCCACCACTGTGGTGACGGGGGAAAATCCCCGCCAGATCACGCTCGTCGCCGGCGGAGACACCCTCCTGGCGCCGGGTGAGGGCGACCCCAAAGCTGTGAACGGTCACGCCGGGATCGAGGACCTCGCCGAAGGGACCGCGGATGCGCTCGTCGAGCGCGGCATTCAGGGGGAGATCGAGGTGGGGTTGGACACCTCCCTCTTCTCGGGGCCCGCGCTGAACCCGGGCTGGGCGGCCGAGGATGTCACGGCCGGCGAAATCACGGCCGTCTCACCCATCGCCATGTATTCGCACAGGGTTCCCACCCCGGACGGGCGGGATCCGGGAGCCCGAGGCGAACGCCCCGAGAACGCGCCGAACGCCGTCGCCACGGAGTTCCGAGAGCGGTTGCAACGGCACCTGGGGGCGGGCACCAGCGTGAGCCCGGGAAACCACTCCGTGCCCGAGCAGGGTACGGAGTTAGCGCGCGTGGAATCCGCACCCGTCCACGAACAAACCGCGTTCATGCTCGAACACTCGAACAATTCGCTCGCGGAGACCCTGGCACGCATCGCGGCTCGAGAAGCGGGGGAGCAGGGCAGCGTCGCGGGTGTGCAGAACGCCATTCGTGCCACGCTGGACGCCCACGCGATCGACCTCACCGGGGCGAAGGTCGTGGACGCCAGTGGCATGGCGCTGTCCAACCGAGTGACCACGGGAATGCTGGCGCAGGCCACTCGTGCGCTGCTGACCGATCCGGAGCTGGGGCCCTATGGCCAGGGACTGCCGCTGGGCGGTGCCACCGGAACGCTCACCGAGCGCTTCGACGACCCGGACGAGCAGGCGGCCAGGGGACTCACCCGCGCCAAGACCGGCACGCTCAATTCTGTGGTGTCGCTGAGCGGCTACGTCCAACGGGCGGAAGGGGAGGTGCTCGTGTACTCGGTGATCTTCAACGATGTGCGTGGCCAGACCGACCCCGCCAAGGACACCGTGGACCGAACGGTGGCCGCGCTCGCCCAAGGCTGAACTTCGGGCAGTGTGCTTACCGGCTGTGTGTGGTTGAGTGGTGGGCATGACTCAAGAGCTTGCTCGACCCTCACTCGTGGACTGGGATTCGGCGGCGCAGATCGCCGCCAAACTCACCCCGCCAGGGCCTACGCCGAAACCGCGGGAGATGAGCAAGGCCGTGGAGTCGCTGCGGTACTTCGCCCATGAATCCGTCCATCACGTGCACAACATCACTCGATTGGACGCCGCCGAGAACCTGCGCGATTCCAAGATCCTGGTGGTCGACCGCGCAGGGTGGGCCAAGGCCAACACTCAGACGTTCTCGGTGCTCATGCAGCCGATCTTCGACAGGATCCGCATCAAGAATCCCGAGAAGTTCGACGCCGCCCTGCGCGGTTTCGCACCCACGGCCGCTGCCGCCGAAATGGGGGCGATGGTCGGTTTCCTCTCGTCCAAGGTGCTGGGCCAGTACGACCCGTACGCGGGTTTGGTCTCTCCGCAGGCCGCCGAATCACATCCGGGCGGCAGATTGATGTTCGTGGCCCCCAACGTGCTGTGGACCGAACAAGAAATCAACGTAGAACCCGACGACTTCCGCTTGTGGGTGTGCCTCCACGAGCAGACCCACCGCGTGCAGTTCGCGGCCGCGCCTTGGTTACGCGGGCACATGCTCGAACAGATATCCACCCTGGGCTCCTTTGATGTCTCACCCTGGGATCGCTTGAGCGCGGTGGTGGCCTCGGTGACCGGGCGCGGATCCGGTGATCACCCGGACACGGGTCTGGGGCCTATCGGCCACCTGCTGACCGATGAGGAGAAAGCTACGCTGTCGCACCTCACCGCCGTCATGTCCCTCTTGGAAGGTCACGCCAACGCGGTCATGGATGCGGTGGACTCCAGCATTGTGCCCACCGTTAAAACCATTCGGCGCCGGTTCAATGCACGATCGGACAACCACGGTGCCCTGGACCGGGCGATCCGTACTCTCATGGGTATGGACGCCAAGATGCGCCAGTACAGCAACGGGCAGAAATTCGTGGAGTACATCGTGGAACGGGCCGGAATGGACACATTCAACACCGTGTGGACCTCGGCGGAGACCTTGCCGACCGAGGCGGAGATCCACGATCCGCAGCGCTGGATGGATCGGGTGCTCGCGTGACGTTCCATCCTTTCCGAGGGTTCGTTTCAGCCGAATGTGTCAGGATGATTCCGTGAGTTCGGAAAATATTGATCAGCAGATTCAGCTGTACGGCCAACCTTTGTCGGAACGATTCGGCAACGTGGTGGCTGCTTACCGCATCACTCAGCGACGCCTGGCCGAGGTGTTGGGGCTGTCTGCGCCCATGCTTTCCCAGCTCATCAGCGGGCGCCGGATCAAGATCGGTAACCCCGCCGTCTATGAACGCTTGGTCATGTTGGAAGACAGCGTGGGTGCCCAGGACATTGAGGCCGTTCTGCGTCGCGTGGAAGCAGCCCAGCCGGTGTTGTCCACCACACAGATCCGCACGGGTATCAGCACGGAGACGGACGCCGTGACCGCTTTGGCCACCGTGGTGCCCTCCGGTGAACTCGAGCGCGCCCTGATCATGCTGGGGGAGCACACCCCCGTGTTGTCCAAGGTGTTGAGCATGGCCGAGGACATGTCCCGCCGCACGCGCGACGCCCAGGGCTGATCCTTGCAGCGAGGTAGAACCGGCCGGTTACACCCCTGGGTGGCCCGTGCGCGCAGAGCCGTGGGGCGCGCCATCGAAGAACTGCCTGCTCGACACGACGGACGGCTTCCGCTGGTCCTGATCGCTTGCAGTGGCGGACCCGATTCCCTGGCACTGGCCGCGGCCACTGCCCATTTTGAGCGCCGTGGAAAATTACGCGTGGGGGCCGCGGTCATCGACCACCAGATGCAATCCGGCTCCGCAGACGTCACCGAGTCCACCGCTCGCGTCCTGGAGGACATGGGTCTGGAGCCTGTGATTTCGCGCCGGGTCACCGTGGACCGTGCGGGTCACGGCCCCGAAATGGCGGCTCGCCTGGCCCGTTACGACGCGCTCAACGACATCGCGCGGCAGACCGGCGCGGACGCGGTGCTGCTGGGACACACCCGCAATGACCAGGCAGAGACTGTGCTGCTGGGATTGGCGCGTGGCTCAGGTACGCGTTCGCTGTCCGGGATGTCCCCGCGGCACACGATCGACGGTGTCCAGTACATGCGCCCCTTCCTCAACGTGACGCGTGAGGAGATCGAAGAGATCTGCCGGGCCGAGGGGCTTGACCCGTGGCACGACCCCAGCAACTCGGACACCACGCTCATGCGCTCCAAGGTCCGGCACGAGGTGCTGCCGTGGCTCGAGGACCATCTGGGCCCCGGTGTGTCGAACGCGCTGGCTCGCACGGCCTCCGTGCTCGATGCCGACGCAGATTTCCTGGACGAGCAGGCAGCCGAGTTTTTCCGCCGCGCACAACTGGACCCCGCGGCGTCGTCGTCGGAAAACCTGGAGCTGGACTGTGGGGCCGTGCAGGCGGCACCGGCGGCGATGCGGCGTCGTATGCTCGCTCAGGCATGTGTGGCCGCGGGCGGTGAAACCCCTACGTTCGAGCGGCTCAGCGCACTGGAACAGTTCGCGTTGGGATACGGGGCTGCCGGTCCACTGCAAATGGCGGGTAAGGTGACCGTGTGGCGACGACGCGCGGACAAACACTGCGCCAAGGGGCGCCTGGAGTTCCACTGCACCGCATGATCCCCTCCCACACACCCCATACCCTGTTCACGCAACACCTCAGGAGCGCAACGTGAAGGCCGAGCACGTCGAGTCAGACCTGACCCACGTCCTATTCACCAAAGAAGAGATCGCCCAGAAGATCGAGGAGCTCGCCGAGCAGATCGACCGCGACTACGAAGGCCGCGACGTCCTGCTCGTGGGCGTGCTCAAGGGCGCTGTGATGGTCATGGCAGACCTCACCCGTGCACTCAAGGGGCAGTACCCCATGGACTGGATGGCGGTTTCCTCCTACGGCTCAGGCACCAAGTCCTCCGGCGTGGTGCGGATCCTCAAGGACCTGGACACGGACCTGCACGGCAAGGATGTTCTCATCGTGGAGGACATCATCGATTCGGGCCTCACCCTGTCCTGGCTGCGGACCAACCTGGAATCCCGCGGCCCCAAGTCCGTGGAGATCTGCGCGTTGCTGCGTAAGCCGGACGCCGCCAAGACGTCCATCGACGTCAAGTACGTCGGGTGGGACATTCCCAACGAGTTCGTGGTCGGCTACGGCCTGGACTTCGCCGAGCACTACCGCAACCTGGAATGCATCGGCACCTTGGCCCCGCACGTCTACGAGTAAGAATTCAGGGAACAGTGGGGTCCCGCATGTAGCGTGAGCGCGGCGCGTGCGCTCTCAGGGAACGACCGGACCCGGATGAGGCCCGGTGTTCCCGGAAACGATAGATTGTGCGTTACGCGCCGCGCACCTACATCGGTAACCGGATCAAACGGACCCGGATACAGCACCGTCAGTTTTTGGGGCGCGGCACTGCGTGTCACGTCCACGGGAGGATCATCGGCTTGGCCACGGCGAAAAAACCCACCAGCTTCTTTAAGGGACCGTTCTTCTGGATCTTGCTAGCCGTCTTGGTGCTGGTACCCGTGGGCGCAAATCTCTTTGGCCCGTCCACTTCGCGCGTGGACACCAACGTGGGCATGTCGCTGCTGCGCGACCACAAGGTGCAAGAGGCCAAGATCTACGACGGCCAGCAGAAGGTCGAGCTCCAGCTCAAGGAAGACCTCACCCTCAACGACGAGCAACTCGGCAAAGACGTGGAGTTCTTCTTCGTGGAGCCGCGCGCTGAAGAAGTCATCGAGACCATGAACAACGCCGAGCTGGAAGGATTCACCGACCAGCCCGTTGAGAACAACTGGTTCCTGTCCCTGTTGCGGTTCATGCTGCCGTTCCTGATCATCCTCGCGATTTTCTGGTTCATCTTCTCCCGCATGCAGTCCGGCGGGCAGGCCATGAAGTTCGGCCGCTCAAAGGCCAAGATGTTCAACAAGGAGAATTCCGAGGTCATGTTCTCGGACGTGGCCGGTGCGGACGAGGCCGTTCAGGAACTCGACGAGATCAAGCAGTTCTTGGTCGAGCACGACCGGTTCACCGCCGTGGGTGCCAAGGTTCCCAAGGGCGTGCTGCTCTACGGCCCTCCGGGTACCGGTAAGACCTTGCTCGCCAAGGCCGTGGCCGGTGAGGCGGGCGTGCCGTTCTATTCGATCTCCGGTTCGGACTTCGTGGAAATGTTCGTGGGCGTGGGTGCATCCCGCGTGCGCGACCTCTTCCAGCAAGCCAAGGAGAATTCCCCCGCCATCGTGTTCGTGGACGAGATCGACGCTGTGGGGCGCCAGCGCGGTGCCGGCATGGGCGGCGGCAACGACGAACGCGAGCAGACCCTGAACCAGTTGCTCGTCGAGATGGACGGTTTCGACGCGAACACCAACGTGATCCTGATTGCCGCGACCAACCGCCCGGACGTCCTGGATCCCGCGCTGTTGCGCCCGGGTCGTTTCGACCGCCAGATCGGCGTGGACGCCCCGGACATGAAGGGCCGCGAGCAGATCCTGCGCGTGCACTCCAAGAACAAGCCGCTCGCCCAGAACGTGGACCTGGGGTCCGTGGCCAAGCGCACCCCGGGCTTCACCGGCGCCGAGCTGGCCAACGTCATGAACGAAGCAGCCCTGCTGACCGCCCGTTCCCACGCCCAGCTCATTGACGACCGCGCCGTGGACGAGGCCATCGACCGCGTGATTGCCGGACCGCAGAAGCGTTCGCGCATCATGAAGGAACTCGAACGCAAGGTCACCGCGTACCACGAGGGCGGCCACGCGTTGGTGGCTGCCGCGCTGCGCAACACCGATCCCGTCACCAAGATCACCATCCTGCCGCGCGGCCGCGCACTGGGTTACACCATGGTGATGCCGGCGGACGACAAGTACTCGACCACCCGCAACGAGCTGTTGGACCAGATGGCGTACGCGATGGGCGGCCGTGCCGCGGAGGAGCTCGTGTTCCACGATCCTTCCACCGGCGCGTCCAACGACATCCAGAAAGCCACGGACACCGCGCGCAAGATGGTCACGCAGTACGGCATGAGCAGCCGCATTGGTTCCGTGAAGATCGGCGGAGACAACTCCGATCCGTTCGTGGGCCGTGAAATGGGCTCCACGGGCAAGGACTACTCGGACAGCACGCTGGCGGTCGTCGATGACGAGGTGCGCAAGCTGCTCGAGCAGGCCCACACCGAGGCCCACGAGATCCTGGACGAGAACCGCGATGTCCTGGACCGCTTGGCCCTGGAACTGCTCGAGAAGGAAACGCTCAACGAGGCGCAGATCGCCGAGATCTTCCGCGACGTGCGCAAGCGCGAGCTGCGACCCGTGTGGCACTCGGGCGAAAATCGCCCGGTGTCGGACATCCCTCCGGTGATCACGGCTGCCGAGCGCGAAGAGGCACACCGCAAACACACCCAGGATCCGGACACCATGGCTCCCCAGGACCAGGCGGTGGCCGCCAAGCCCGAGCACCCGCTCGAGGTCCCGGATCACGGTGAATCCCAGATGCCCGGCACGGACGGGCGGGGTGGCCCTCAGGGCGGACCCGCCGGCGGTGAGCAGCAGGGCGACGGCCAGAATCCCTGGTCCGGCGGATCGCAGGAGCAGCGCTGAATGAGCCCGGACAACGGTCAGGAATTATCCGAGCCGATCTCCGGCTCGTACGCGGACTACCTGGAATCGGAACAGGTGGACAGCCGCATCGACCAACCGCGCATTCGGGCCGCGGTGCGAGAGATTCTGTTGGCCATCGGTGAGGATCCGGACCGCAGCGGTTTGAAGGACACCCCCGCGCGGGTGGCCCGAGCGTACGCGGAGATCTTCACCGGGCTCCATCAGGACCCCTCGGACTTGATGGCCACCACGTTCGACATCGGCCACGCCGAAATGGTCATGGTCAAGGACATCCCGTTCTACTCGACCTGTGAGCACCACCTGGTGCCGTTCCACGGGGTGGCCCACGTGGGCTACATCCCCGGTCCCGAGGGTCGGGTCACCGGGCTGTCCAAGCTCGCGCGCCTGGTGGACCTGTTCGCCAAGCGGCCGCAGGTCCAGGAACGATTGACCACACAGGTGGTCGAAGCGCTCGTGGACAACCTGCACCCTGCCGGAGCCATCGTCGTGATCGAATGCGAGCACCTGTGCATGTCCATGCGCGGGGTGCGCAAGCCGGGAGCCAAGACTGTGACCTCTGCGGTGCGCGGTCAATTGCGTGATCCGGCCACTCGCGCGGAGGCCATGAACCTGATTCTGTCGGGCCAAAATCGATGAGCCCGAACCGTGCCGACCAGCTGGGTTGGGGATCGTACGAGCAGTTGCCCCAGGGCCGGACCCTGGTCATGGGAATTCTCAACGTCACGCCGGACTCCTTCAGTGACGGCGGTACCCACGACACCGTGGACGCGGCCATCGCGCACGGACTGGAGCTCGCCGCCCAAGGAGCGGACATCGTGGACGTGGGCGGAGACTCCACCCGGCCGGGTTCCGTGCGGGTGAGTCTCGAAGAAGAGCAGCATCGCATTCTTCGGGTCATCCGCGGGCTGTCCGAGCGGGGCATCGTGATCAGTGTGGACACTCTCAACGCGGAGACCGCGGCCGCCGCCCTGGACGCCGGTGCGCACATCATCAACGACGTCTCGGGAATGAACGTCCAGCAGGACATGATCGAGCTCGCGGCACAGCGCCAGGTGCCGTACATCCTGATGCACTCGCGCGGCACCTCCACCACGATGGACGCGCTGTCCCGCTACGAGATTGTTCCGGACGAGGTCATCGCCGAGTTGCTCGCATTGCGCGAGCGCCTCTACCGCGCCGGGGTGAAACCAGAGAACCTGATCCTGGATCCTGGCCTGGGATTCGCCAAGGCCGGTTCCCAGGACTGGGATCTGCTCCGCGCCCTTCCCCGGTTGCTCGAGATGGGCAACAAGGTCCTCATAGCGGCATCCCGCAAACGCTTCCTGGGCCACCTCCTGGGGGACGAACACGGCCCGCGTCCCGTGGCCGAGCGCGACGGCGCCACGGCCGCCCTCAGCGCGCTGTCGGCCTTCGGCGGGGCCTGGGCGGTTCGGGTTCACGACGTCGCCGCGACCGCCGACGCCGTGGCCACCGCCCACGCGTGGTTGGGTGTCACCCCTCCGATCCTTGATCCCCATGAGATTCCCCACGAGAGTGAAAACTGAGCGCGAATGATGACTTCCCCCGCTGACTTGAGCCACCACGACCGCATCACCCTCACCGGCTTGGGCGCTGTGGGATACCACGGCGTCTTCGAGAAGGAACGTCGCACGGGCCAACCGTTCTTCGTGGACCTGGTGATGTACACGGACCTGAAGGCCGCGGGAAGCAGCGATGAACTGACGGCCACGGTGCACTACGGGGAGGTGGCCGAACTCGTGCGCGAGATCGTGATCGGTCCCCGTTACCAGCTCATCGAAACTCTCGCCGAACGCATCTCCACTGAGTTGCTCGCGAAGTTCTCCTTGATTGGGGCCCTCGAAGTGACCGTACACAAGCCCAAGGCCCCCATCGAGGTCACGTTTTCGGACGTGGCGGTCACCATTTTCCGCACGCGGGATACGGAGGGGTAGTCATGACAGCCCGGTGTGTTGTGGCCCTGGGGGCGAACCTGGGGGACCGGTTGGCCGCGTTGCGGTCCGCGGTGTCCGCTCTGGACGGCATCCCTGGAATGTCCGTGACCGGCTGCTCACCCGTGATCAGCACCCGGTCCGTGGGTGGCCCCGAGGGCTCTCCGGACTACTTCAACGCGGTGCTCGAACTCAGTGTGGAATTAACTCCCGAAGAGACGCTGCGCGCGTGTCAAAAGGTGGAGCAGGAACACGGCCGCGAGCGCACGGTTCACTGGGGTCCCCGCACCCTGGATGTGGACATCATTTGGTTCGAGGGCGTCCAACAACAGGACCCGAATCTCACGCTGCCGCATCCGCGCGCTCATGAAAGGGCCTTCGTTCTGGTCCCGTGGTCACGGCTGGATCCTTCCGCGCAGCTGGGCGGGCAGCTAGTGCGTGACTTGGCCAAGCGCGCCCCCGACCTCGAGGGTTTGAGCACCACGGATCTCACGCTGTGTGACGGCACGGAGGGGAGCTGAATCAATCATGCGCTACTTGAACGTACTGACGCTGGTGGTGATTGCACTCGTCGCCGCCGTGCTGGGTTGGAGCATCAACTACGCGGTCTCCGGGCAGAACCAGGCGCTGCTGATTCTCCCGTGGGGAAGCCTTGTGGCCGAGGGCGCCGCGGCGGCCGTGTTGCTCTATCTGGGTCTGCGGCTGCGCGCCTACCGCGACCCGGAAGGGGAGGGGCGGCGGCGTCGTCGAGCCCCGGCCGACCGGAAACCCTACGACCCCGTGTGGGGCGTGGGCACCGCAGCGGCGGCGCAGGCTGTGGCGTACTACGGCGCACTGACCGCGGGATGGCACGCGGGTCTCGGCGTGGATCAGGTCATGCTGCTCGGCGTGCGCACCACCCAGGAACCGCTGTGGTTGTGCGTGGCGCAGATCGTCGCGGGCGTACTGCTCATGGTCATCGGGTGGATCGTCGAGAATTGGTGCAAGCTGCCCCCGGACGACCCCGAATCCGAGAAGGACACCCCGTACGGTGGACGTCAAGACCCTTACGCCACCGGAGAGGGAGGCTATGCCCGACACCAATGACCTGAGCCCGCAGGGTTTGACCTGGAAGCGCGTATCGCCCGATTACATCAAGGTGCGGCTCATTTCCGGCACCATCAGCACCGTGATCTGGACCGTGGGCTTCGGCATTCCGCTGATTCTCGGTGTGCTGGGGATCTGGGGTGATTCTCCGGCGCCGTGGATGTGGTTCCCGCCCGCCGTGGTGCTGGTGTGGGGCCTGATCGACCTGTGTCTGATTCCCCGCCGCGTCCGCGCGATCGGTTATGCGGAGGAGTCCACCGAACTCTGGTTGCGCAAGGGCATCATCTTCCGCAGCGTCACGGTGGTCCCTTACGGTCGCATGCAGTACGTGGACATCAAGACCGGCCCGCTGCTCAACGCGTTCGGTCTGGCCAACCTGACACTTCACACGGCGGCGGCGAACACTGACGCGGATCTTCCGGGCCTACCCCGGGCTGAGGCCGACCGGTTGCGTGAGGAGCTCACACGCCGCGGAGAAGAGCTCATGGTGGGACTGTGATGAGTGCCCCCGGGATGAACGACCCCCAGACCAGCGCGCCGTTCGACCAGGAGGCCCCGCAGCCCGCACCCGAAGGGGAGTGGCTGCGCGTTCACCCGCTCACCCCGTACGTGCGCAGCTGGCTCCTCATCGTGGCGCTCGTGTGGGGCGTGGGCAATGTGTTCCTGGACGATGTCCTGGCGGCCGTCGTCTACGGTGATCCGCTCGACGTGGATTTCGCCGGAACCGTTCAACTGGTGGGTCTCGGCCTGGTCGCCGCGGTGTTGTGCGGCGTGGTCGGTCTGGTGATCGGCCTGGGTGTGCTCTCGTGGTGGTTCACCCGTTACCAGATCACCCCGGACCACGTGCGCTTCCGAAACGGCGCCATCTTCCGCACGCAGCGCCAAGCTCGGTTGGACAGGGTGCAGGGCATCGACATCGAGCGAAAGTTCCTGCCGCGGATCTTCGGGTTGGCGTCCCTGAAATTCGACGTCGCGGACGGCGGCAGCACCGCCCTGGAACTCTCGTACCTGCGCCGCGACAAGGCCCGGGAACTGCGCCACCAACTACTCGGCGCGGTACGCGAGGCCTCGGGCTCCGGCACGGTCACTCACGGTGATACCAAGGGTCTCCACGGGTCCGACGACGCCGCTGGCTCACCTTTCGGCGCCCCGAACCCGGTGGCGGCCGCTCACCGGCCGGCACCGTGGGACTACTCTCCGCAGGCACAGGAACACCGGGCGTTGCTCGCCCAGCACGGTGCGGGCTCCAGCCTGACAGCAGACGAGGAACGCTCCCGGGAAGTTCGAGCGGCCCAGCGGTTGGGTCTGCTCACGGACCAGGACGATCAAGATCAGCAACGCCGCGTGTTCACCGTGCCCACGAGCCGCGTGCTGCTGAGCCTGTTGCTCTCGTGGAGCACGGTCTCCGCGGTGTTCTTCGCCGTCGTGGCCGTGGTGGTGTGGCAGTGGAACCCTGAAGCCCTGCGGGTGCTGATCCCCAGTTACCTGCCCGTGGTCATCATGATCGTCTCCGGGCTCTACAACCGCTTGGAAAGCAGCTGGGGTTTCACCCTCAGCCAGGTGCAGGTGGGCGTGCGGGTGCGCTCCGGTCTGCTCAATGAACGCTCCTCGACCATTCCGGTGGGCCGGGTCCAGGCGCTGCAGGTGTCCAAACCGATGCTCTGGCGGGTCTTCGACGGCCACCGGGTCAAGGTGATCACCGCGGGCAAGGGCGGGGCAGATGACCTCGAGGGATTGCGGTCACTCGTCCTGCCCGTGGGCTCTCCCGAGAACGTGGCCGAAATCCTGGAACTCGTGCTGCCGCTCGCGGAACCGCCCACCGAACTGGTGCGGGACGGACTCAACGGGATCGACGGGGACCAGAACTACACGATCAGCCCCCGCCGAGCCCGCTGGGTGGACCCGCTGACGTGGCGTCGCACGGGTTTCGCCATGGACAACGCCGTTCTGGCCATGCGGTGGGGCCGGCTCAACCGGAATGTCAGCGTGATTCCCCATCACAAGACGCAGTCCCTCGGTCTGCAGCAAGGGCCCGTCGATCGGCGGATGAAGCTGGCGAGCATCCACGCGCACATGATTGCCGGACCGGTCACCACGGCCATTTACCACCTGGATGTGCGGCAGTCCCGTGCTCTCTTGGCGCGGCAGACGGGCCTCGCACGTGCCGCCCGGGACCGGGTCAACCAGGACAGTGCACATCACTCACGCGAGGAGATCCAGTGAACGAGCCACAACAGCGCCCGGGGCGCCTGGGCGTGGGAATCATCAGTGCCGGAAAGGTCGGTTCCGTTCTGGGCGCGGCATTGCGCGCCGCCGGACACGCCGTGGTGGGTGTGTACGCCCACTCCGAAGCCAGTCGTGACCGCGCGGATGCCCTCCTGCCGGACGTTCCTGTGCTCGACGTTCCCACCATCGTGGAACGCAGCGAACTCGTTCTCCTGGCTGTACCGGATGATCAACTCCCGGGACTGGTCGAGGGGCTCGGCAAACTGGGCGTTTGGCAGCCGGGTCAACTGGTCGTGCACACCGCCGGGCGCTTCGGAACGGACGTGCTGGAACCGGTGCGCGCGGCCGGGGGCATCGGCCTGGCCATCCACCCGTCCATGACGTTCACGGGCCTGAGTCTTGACCTCCAACGGCTCACCGACTGTAGCTTCGGGGTCACCGCTGCTGCTCCCGTGTTGCCCATTGCGCAGGCACTCGTCGTGGAAATGGGTGCCGAGCCGGTCGTGATTGCGGAGGCGGATCGCCCGCTCTACCACGCTGCTCTCGCCCACGGATCCAACCATGTGATGACGCTCATGGGCCAGTCCATGCAGCTGCTGCATAAGATCGGTGTCGAACACCCGGATCGCGTGCTGGGTCCCTTGGTGCGAGCCACGGTGGACAACGCCCTGGCCTCCGGCGAGAACGCGTTGACCGGACCCGTGGCGCGAGGTGACGTGAGCACGGTGGCCGCCCACGTGGCCGCCCTGACGGAACTTGCGGGACCGGACGCTGCGGCGTCGTCGGCGGGGCATGACCTGCTCGAGGGCTATCGCGCCCTCGGGAAGCTCACGGCCCAGCGCGCCGTGGCCTCCGGGCGGATCGACGACACGACATATCGCGCGGTGCTTGCCGCGCTCGAGGGGAAGGACCTCCAGTGACTCAACCCGTGGTGTGCACCTCCGTTGCCGAAATGCGTGAGGTGCTCGAGACACGCGTGGCTCAGGGCGTGACAAGCGTGGGGTTGTTCCCGACCATGGGAGCGTTGCACGACGGTCATCTCCGGATCGCGCAGACCGCGCGCGAGGAGAATCAACTGGTCGTGGTTTCCGTGTTCGTGAATCCGCTCCAATTCGGGCCCAATGAGGACTTCGACAGCTATCCGCGCCAGCTCGAGCAGGATGTCGCCGGGCTCTCCGCGAGCGGGGTGGACATCGTTTTTTCGCCGAGCACCGAGGAGATGTATCCGGGAGGCGTTCCGGTGGTCTCGGTGACCTCCGGTCAGGCCGGTTCCGTGCTGGAAGGTGCCACCCGCCCCGGTCACTTCGACGGCGCCTTGACCGTGGTCAACAAGCTCTTCACGATTATTCAGCCGGGCCCCGGTGTCGAATTCCGCGCCTATTTCGGCGAAAAGGACGCCCAACAATTGCTGCTGATGCAAAGAATGGTGCGTGATTTCAATCACCGCGTGCAGATCCGACCGGTGCCCATCGTGCGCTCGGAGCAAGGCCTCGCGCTGTCCTCGCGCAACCAGTACTTGACCACCGACGACGCCGCCCACGCCCTGGTTCTCAACCACACCTTGCGCTCGCTGGCCGCGGGTGAACTTACTCTGGATCAGGCCCGCGGGCGCATCGACGCGGAGCCGAGTGTAAAACTCGATTACCTGGTCACCGTGGACCCGGATACGCTCGCGGAGATCCAACCGCGAGCTGGGGCGTTGGCGCTGGCCGCCGCCTGGGTGGGCCCCACCCGCCTCATCGACAACATGAAGATTTGATCTGACCGCTATCCTGGAGAATTGTGACCGAGCAGCGAGATAACACCACAGCAGTAGATTCCACGCCGGAGCTTTCCGAGCACGAACTCAACGACCAAATGGCGTTCCGTGCTGCCAAGCGCAAGGCCATTGAGGAATCGGGTGTTTCCCCCTACCCGGTGGGGGTGGGTCGCACCCATTCCCTGGCTCAGGTGCGAGAGGGTTACGAGCACCTCGAAGCCGGAGAGGAAACCGATGACGTCGCGACCGTCGCGGGACGTGTGATCTACGTGCGTAACACCGGCAAGCTGTGCTTCGGCACACTTCAAGAGGGTGACGGCACCCGGCTGCAGGTCATGATCTCCAAGGCCAACGTGGGCGAGGACGCCCTGGCGGCTTGGAAGGCCCAGGTGGACCTGGGTGACTTCGTGGCCGTGACCGGCCGCGTGATCAGCTCCAAGCGCGGTGAACTGTCCATCATGGCCGATTCGTGGCGCATGGCCTCGAAGGCGCTGCGCCCGCTGCCCACCTTGCACAAGGAGCTCAACGAAGAGACTCGGGTGCGTCAGCGCTACCTGGACCTCATGGTGCGCCCTCAGGCTCGCGACGTTGTGCTGACCCGCTCGCTCATCACGCGCACCGTACGCCGGGTTCTCGAGGAACGCGGGTATATCGAAATTGAAACACCCATGCTGCAGCTCATTCACGGTGGTGCGGCCGCGCGGCCGTTCGAAACGCATCTCAACGCGTTCGACCAGGACATGACCTTGCGAATTGCCACCGAGCTCTATTTGAAGCGAGCCGTGGTGGGTGGAATTGAAAAGGTCTTCGAGCTCGGCCGGGTATTCCGCAATGAGGGTGTGGATTCAACTCACAGCCCGGAGTTCACCACCCTGGAAGCGTACGAAGCGTACGCGGATCAATTCGTGATGGCTGACCGCATCAAAGAAATTATTCAGGCGTGCGCCTCCGCATTGGGTGTGGAGGGTATTGATACTGATCAGGGCCGCATCGAGCTCTTCGGTGAGTGGGAATGGGTTTCCGTCTACCCGGCTTTATCGGAAGCTGTGGGGCAGGAAATCACGCCGGACACATCGGCGGATACGCTGCGCGAGATTGCTCAGCAGCGCGAGATCTCTGTCGATTCCGCGTGGGATGCAGAAAAACTCGTGGTCGAGTTGTTCGGGGAAATTGTCGAGCCGAACTTGATCCAGCCCACATTTGTTTACGATTACCCACCTTCGGCTCAGCCGCTGGCCCGTCAGCACCGTGAGAAGCCCGGACTCATTGAAGCCTGGGATCTAATCATCGGGGGAATGGAGCGGGGCACCGCATTCTCCGAGTTGATCGATCCAGTGATCCAGCGTGAGCGACTCACGGAACAGTCCTCGAAGTCCGCTGCGGGCGATGTGGAGGCCATGCAGCTCGATGAAGACTTCCTGCGGGCGCTGGAGTACGGCGCACCGCCCATGGGCGGGCTGGGACTCGGCCTGGATCGACTGATCATGCTGTTCACCAACCTGGGAATCCGGGAGACCATCCTGTTCCCGCTCATGAAGCCCGAGTGATCGGGAATGAGTAGCCAAGTGCCAGTGACCGTTCAGGGCAGTAGAGGACAATAATCACCATGGAGTATCTTTCCGTTTTCTTGCCCTCTCTCGGTGTGGGCCTCATTTTCTATCTGGTCATGAGGTGGCTTTTCCGCGGTGACCGGGCAGAACGTTCCGCACAAGCGAATGTGGAACAGGATGCTGAGCGCTGGTATGAGCAGGTCAAGGACCGCGAAGGTGACCAGGTTCCCTTTGGCTACCAAGAAGTAAGCTCAAAGAAGAAACGTGGTTTAGAACTCAAGAACACCATTCCGATCCGGGATACCCCGCAGGATAAATAACGCTGCGCAATTATCCCACCGTGACATTAGTGAACAATCATGTCATGATAGGACCGCGTGAAACACTCGTGTTTTTGTCGGCTTATCACCGCGAGGTGTGATGGATATCAAGACCATCGTTGGTGATTAGGGACTAATCGGGGGACAGGTTCACGCGAAATGACACCACGTGTGGCTTTCCGCCCGGAGAGCACTCATGGCACCTAATGTCTCACTAATTTTGACATGACCCTTGACGGGGTGATGAGGAGGATCCGACATGGCACAGACAGTCAAGATCATTCTTGAAGATGACATCGATGGCGGCTCCGCAGATGAGACCATCCGTTTTGGTCTCGATGGCGGTCAGTACGAAATCGATTTGAATTCCGCTAACGCCACCAAGTTGCGCGAAGCTCTGCGTCCTTACGTGTCCAAGGCCCGCCGCGCCTCGGCCAAGACCAACCGCGGGGCCACCACGCGTCCCACCCGCTCGGGCAACCCCGAAACGCCCAAGATTCGGGCGTGGGCCAAGGAACAGGGTTTCCAGGTGTCCGATCGTGGACGTATCCACCAGGACATCCAGGACAAGTACTACGACGCTCACAAGTAAGAAAAGTTCAGGCGTGCCAAGGGGAGAGTTCGACTCGGCACGGACCTGATGATGTAGGTCGGGAAGGGCGAATCCCGGCGAACAGCTCAACGGCCGGAATGCACCTACTGGGTGCATTCCGGCCGTTGCCGTTGCCGGGCACAACAGGTTTTAGCTCTGGGCTATACAGGCTCTTCAGGATCCAGGGTGTAGTCGCGGCCTGAACCCGCCGGTCTCCAGGAGCGATCTGGCGATGTAGT
>NZ_JAVKPR010000105.1:0-523 GCF_040980905.1 Kocuria sp. CPCC 205235 | reverse complement strand
TTTTAAAAAAATGGTTGAGATCTTTCCAGAACTAGAAAGAGGAAAAAACGCTGAAGAAACAAGAGCAAAACATATAGCAAATCAAGAATATAAGATTCAACAAAAGGAAAAATCTATAGAGTTACAGCTGGAACAAATAAATAAAAATGCTATGGAATTGGAGGAGAAAAAGAAGAAACTTGAAGCAGAAAAAGAGAGATTAAAACTAGAAGATGAAAAGCTATATGAATTAGACAATGTCCTGAAACACGTAGAAGAAAAGAAAAAATTATTTAAAAATGAAACTATAGTAAGCATGGATAAAGAGATATATAAATCTCTAGTAAAATATGCAAGAGAAGGGGAAGAATACTTAAAAAAGTTATTGAAGCTAGAAAAAAATGTAGAAAAGTTAGAAAAAGAGAATTTGAATTATCTCGTGGAAAACAAGAGTTTATCAGATAGAAATATGGTTTTAGAGAGTAAAAAGATAAGTTTAGAATTAGAATTACAAGAATATAGGTTATTGTCTAAAAATTTAGGA